>CBHWBD010000286.1:0-5593 GCA_966111775.1 uncultured Comamonadaceae bacterium
ACGTAGCGGGGCCCTCGCTGAAAGATGCTGGCCTGCTCGCGCTGGAACAGATCGGAATCGAAGTAGGCGCTCACCGGGAGCTGGGTCTGGCTGCGTTGTAGCGCCGAGACAGGGAGGCTCAGGTCGGACATGATCCAGGCGGGTCTTTCAGGCGAAATTGGTGCTGCGTCCCTCCGGCGCATCTCGTTTTACCGAGTCGGCCAGGTTGCTAGGTGGTGGAGAGGGGGAGCTGCGGGCGCTGGCGCGCTCGAGCGAGAGGTGCGGGATTCTACTCACCCCGGTGGCAGGCTGCCGACGGTTACGCCTGAGGCATCGGAATGTCAAAACCCGCTGACTACAATCGGCGTTTCGCGTTTTGAAATGACAAAGACCTCGTCCCGCACCAAGGCTGCCGCATTAGACGGCACTGAACTCCGCTACGAGCAAGCGCTCGAGGAGCTGGAGCGCCTGGTGGCGGCGATGGAGGGGCAGCAACTGCCGCTGGATCAACTCCTGCAGAGCTACCAGCGTGGAGCCGAGTTGCTGGCCCTGTGCCGGGGCCGCCTGCAAGCTGTTGAGCAGCAGGTCAGGCTGCTGGATGGGGCGGAACTGAAAGCCTGGGAGGGCTCCTGAACCATGGATGCAAAGGACTTTGACCACTGGGTCGACACGTCCCTGACTGCTTTCGAGGCAGTCCTGGATGACCTGGTGCCCGCCAACGCGCCGGCCGGCCTGGGCGCGGCGATGCGCTACGCCGTGCTGGGCGGCGGTAAGCGGCTGCGGCCGCTGCTGGTGCTGGCGAGCTGCGCAGCCGTCGACGGCGACCGCTTCGCGGCGATGCGTGCGGCCTGTGCGGTGGAGCTGATCCACGCCTACTCGCTGGTGCACGACGACATGCCCTGCATGGACGACGACGTGATGCGCCGCGGCAAGCCGACCACCCACGTCGCCTATGGCGAAGCCCAGGCCATGCTGGCCGGCGACGCCATGCAGGCCCTGGCCTTCGAGGTGCTGACGCCGGACTCCGGCATCGCTCCCGCTCTGCAGGCGCGGCTGTGTTCGCTGCTGGCCCGCTCGGCTGGCTACGACGGCATGGCCGGCGGCCAGGCCATCGACCTGGCCAGCATCGGCAAGGCCCTGGATGAATGCACCTTGCGCGACATGCACCGCCGCAAAACCGGCGTGCTGCTGCAGGCCAGTGTCATGATGGGCGCAGCCTGCGGGCCGGCCTCGGCACAGGCAACCCAGTCCCTGTCCGACTACGGCGCGGCCCTGGGCCTGGCCTTCCAGGTCGTCGACGACATCCTGGATGTCACCCAGGATTCCGCCGTGCTTGGCAAGACGGCCGGCAAGGATCAGGATGCGAACAAGCCGACCTATGTCAGCGTGCTGGGCATCGCCGCCGCGCGCACCCTGGCCCAGCAACTGCGCGCCGAGGCCAAGGCGGCCCTGGTCGCCAGTGGCCTGGCCGACGTCAGCCATCTGAGCCTGCTGGCCGACTCCGTCGTCGAGCGGGACAACTGAACCAAGGACCGCCATGGAATACACGCTGCTGCAAGGCATCGACAGCCCGGCGGACCTGCGCCGGCTGCCGCGCACCGAGTTGCGCAAGCTGGCCGACGAGGTTCGCGCCTATGTGCTGGAGAGCGTCTCCAAGACCGGTGGCCACCTCGGCTCCAACCTCGGCACCGTCGAGCTGACGGTGGCCCTGCACTACGTCTTCAACACGCCGGACGACCGCCTGGTGTGGGACGTGGGCCACCAGACCTATCCGCACAAGGTGCTGACCGGCCGTCGCGACCGCATGCCGGGCCTGCGCCAGCTGGGCGGCATCAGCGGCTTCCCGCGCCGTGACGAGAGCGAGTACGACACCTTCGGCACCGGCCACTCGTCCACCAGCATCTCGGCCGCCCACGGCATGGCCATGGCCTTCAAGCTCAAGGGCGAGAACAACAAGGCCGTGGCCATCATCGGCGACGGCTCGATGACGGCCGGCATGGCCTTCGAGGCGCTGAACAACGCCGGTGTGGCCCATGGCGGCCTGATGGGCGACCTGCTTGTCATCCTGAACGACAACGACATGTCCATCAGCCCGCCGGTCGGCGCGCTGAACAAATACCTGGCCCGCCTGATGAGCGGCAGCTTCTATGCCGCGGCGCGCGAAGGCGCCAAGAGCATGCTGAAGAACACGCCGCTCTACGAGTTCGCGCGCAAGTTCGAGGAGCACACCAAGGGCATGGTCGTGCCCGGCACCATCTTCGAGGAGTTCGGCTTCAATTACGTCGGCCCCATCGACGGCCACGACCTGGAGTCGCTGATCCCGACGCTGGAGAACCTGCGCGACAAGAAGGGCCCGCAGTTCCTGCACATCGTCACCAAGAAGGGGGCCGGCTACAAGCTGGCCGAGGCCGACCCGGTCAAGTACCACGCCGCCTCGGGCAAGTTCGACCCGGCGGTGGGCTTCGTCAAGCCGGCCACGCCGCCGAAGACGACCTTCACCCAGGTCTTCGGCGACTGGCTCTGCGACATGGCCGAGGCCGACCCGCGCCTGGTGGGCATCACGCCGGCGATGCGCGAGGGCTCGGGCATGGTCGAGTTCCACAAGCGCTTCCCGCAGCGCTATCACGACGTCGGCATCGCCGAGCAGCACTCGGTCACCTTCGCCGCCGGCCTGGCCTGCGAGGGCATCAAGCCCGTCGTCGCCATCTACTCGACCTTCCTGCAGCGCGCCTACGACCAGCTGGTCCATGACGTGGCCATCCAGAACCTGCCCGTGCTGTTCGCGCTGGATCGCGCCGGCCTCGTCGGCGCCGATGGCGCGACGCATGCCGGCAACTACGACATCGCCTACACGCGCTGCATTCCCAACATGGCCGTGCTGACGCCGGCCGACGAGGATGAATGCCGCCAGGCGCTCTACACCGGCTTCATGCACAACGGCCCGGTGACGGTGCGCTATCCGCGCGGCGCTGGCGTCGGCGTCGTGCCCGTCAAGGTCATGACGGCCCAGCCCTGGGGCAAGGGCGAGGTGCGCCGCAAGGGCCGCCGCGTCGCCATCCTGGCCTTCGGCACGCTGCTCTACCCGGCCCTGGAAGTGGCCGAGCGCCTGGACGCGACCGTTGCGAACATGCGCTTCGTCAAGCCGCTGGACGCCGAGCTGGTGGCCGAGCTGGCGCGCACCCATGACGCCATCGTCACGGTCGAGGACGGCTGCATCATGGGCGGCGCCGGCAGTGCCGTCACCGAAGCGCTGAGCGCCGCCGGCATCCACGTGCCGGTGCTGCAGCTGGGTCTGCCCGACGAGTTCGTCGAGCACGGCGACCCGGCCAAGCTGATGAGCCTGTGCGGCCTGGACGCCGCCGGCATCGAGGCCAGCATCGTCAAGCGCTTCGGCGCCAAGCCCAGCGTCGTCCGCGCCGCGAACGAGCGCGGCTGAGCGCCCGTGCCTCCTCAGCGGGGCGCCAGCAACATCTTCATCTGGCGGTAGGCGGCCACCTCGGGGAAGCTGTCGCCCGGGCAGCTCTTGGGCAGGTCGGCGTCGCTCTTGCGTTCGCGGCGGGTGCGCATCGCGTCGATGGCGTCGATGAGGCCGTTCCAACGCAGGGCCATCTCGCTGCCGTCGCGGCATTTGACGCCGTCGTACAGCTCACCGTAGAAGGCGCGAGCGCCGGACGAAGAATGCATCTTCGAGTTGCTCACGGCCTTCCAGGCGCCGTCCTCCAGCTTCAGCGTCACCGTGCCGCCCTGGCCGTTGTAGGGCTTGGAGTAGCGCAGCTGAAGGCCTTCGGGCGTCTGGGTGACCGAACCGAGGTAGACGAACCAGGCCCGCTGCTCGTCGCGGGCCTGGGCGCGGGAGCGCAGCGTCACGGGCGTGTCGAAGACTCGCAGCGTGGCCGGCACGGTCAGCCCTTCCGCCCACACCACCACGGGCGTGAAGGGCGCGGTGCCGAAGCCTTGGGGCTTCTCGTAGACGGCTTCCAGCGCCACCGGCAGCGCCGCCGCCACGATGGCCGCATCGACCGGCGGGCTGGTCGCTTCCTGGGCCTGAACGGCCATGCTGAAGGCCGCGCAGGCGGTGGCGAAAACGATGCGATGACGGCGGGACATGAGCGCTCCGGGAGGTCGAAAGGCGCGCAGTCTAGAGGGGGTAGAAGTGGTATCTCCCTAACCTATCAGCCGCACTGCGCCTGGAGCACGCGGGCCAGGGCGGCTGCCCCTTCGTGGGCGGGGCGATGCAGAGGCTGCAGCAAGCTCACCCGGTAGGGGATGGAGAAGGTCAAAGGGCGCACCACCAGGCCGGAACCCGAACAGGCTTTGGCGGTCAGCGGATTGACGATGGCCACGCCCAAACCGGTCTGCACGAGCGCGCAGACGGCGACGGCGCTGTGGGTCTGCACGCCCATTCGGCGCTGCACGCCGGCCGCGGCGAAGTGGGCATCGATCTCGCGGCGATAGGGGTCGTCCGGCGCCAGGCTGACGAAGTCCTGGCCGGCGAAGTCGCGCGGCGCCAGGCGCGGCTTGGCGGCCAGCCGGTGGCCGGCCGGCAGCACGGCGACCTCGTCGGCCTCCAGCAGGGTGCTGAGCTGCACGCCCGGCGTGGGCTGGGTGGTTTCGGCCAGGCCCAGGTCGTAGCGCTGCTCGCTCATCCAGGCTTCCAGCAGCGGCGACTCGGCCGGCGTGATGCTGACCCGGGCCGACGGGTGCTCGGCCCGCAGCGCCGCCACGGCAGCCGGCAGCAGCGCATGGCTGAGGGCCGGCAGGCAGAGCACGCCCAGCTCGGTGTCGTCGTCTCGCCCGAGAGCTTCAGCCCGCTCGATGACGCGGGCCAGGCCCTGGAAGCTGCGTTCCACCTCGTCGAACAGGGCCCGCGCCCGGGCCGTGGCCTTGAGCCGGCCGCGTTCGCGCTCGAACAGCGCATAGCCCAACAACTGCTCGAGCCGGGCCAGGTCGCGGCTCAAGGTCGGCTGTGAGGTGTGCAGCAACGCGGCGGCGCCGGTGACGCTGCCGGCCGTCATGACGGCGCGGAAGACTTCGATGTGGCGGTGCTGGATATCCATATCAGGATTGAATTGTCGCAGCACAAATTTCAATTTGATTGAATGGGGTACGAAGCGCATGCTGTGCGCCATGACCAAGCCCCTGCCCGCCGCCCTGAACTCCGCCCGCCTGCAAGCGCTCGCTGCCGAACACGGCACGCCGCTGTGGGTCTACGACGCCGCCACCATCCGCGAGCGCGTCGCCTCGCTGCAGCGCTTCGACGTCGTGCGCTTCGCGCAAAAGGCCTGCTCCAACATCCACATCCTGAAACTGCTGCGCGAAGCCGGCGTCAAGGTCGACTCGGTGTCGCGCGGCGAGATCCTGCGCGCCCTGGCCGCAGGCTACACCGCGGGTGGCGACGACATCGTCTTCACCGCCGACCTGCTGGACCACGCCACGCTGGCGACCGTCGTCGAGCACCGCATCCCGGTGAACGCCGGCTCCATCGACATGCTGGACCAGCTCGGCGCCGCCTCGCCCGGCCACCCGGTGTGGCTGCGCATCAACCCCGGCTTCGGCCATGGCCACAGCCACAAGACCAACACCGGCGGCGAGCACAGCAAGCATGGCATCTGGC
>CBHWBD010000287.1:0-5573 GCA_966111775.1 uncultured Comamonadaceae bacterium
GGCCCTCGCTGCGCCAGCCCATATTGCCTTCGGGCGTGCGCGGCGTTCGGCGCGGCAGCTCGGCCTCGGGCGGCCGCGCCGGCGCCGCGGGCAGCACGGCGGCAAGGTCGCCGCGGCCCGGTGCCGTCGGCAGCGAGCGATTCCAGCCCGGTTCGGCACGGCGGTCGGGGCCACGCACGGGCAAGGGCTGGATGGCCGCGCCGGGTGCCGGCAGGGTGCTGACGGCGTTGGGGACGTCACGGTAGCGGTGCGGGCGCTGCACGGTCACCGGGTCACGCACGTCGCGCGGGTCGTTGATGCGGTTCACATAGCGCGGGCTGTGGTGGTAGGCCGGCACATAGACCTCGCGCGGCGCCAGTGGATACCAGCCGAAGCGCGGCGGCGGCGGGCGGCTGCCGACGGTGATGCCGACACTGACGGCGCCGCTGCCGACCCAGCCCACCAGGGCCGGCGCATAGACGGGCCGGTGCACATAGGGGCCCGGGGCCCAGCACCAGCGACCGCCCCAGCTGACCCAGCGGCCATAGTGGAAGGGCGCGAAGCCCCAGGGCGCGTCATCCACCCAAGTCCAGCCCCAGTGACGCGACCAGACCCAGCGGCCATAGCGGTAGGGCGCCCAATCGGCCACGACCACGGTGGTAGGCACCCACACGGTGCCGTAGTCGGGTGCGGTCTCCCAGCGGCCATAACGGTCCAGATCCTCGGCGCCAGTCATCTCGGGCGACACATAGCGGGCGACGGGACGGTCGCCCTCCTCGCGGCTGTCGGCCAGCACCCAGTCGCCGAAACCGTCGCTGTACAGCGGGCCGCGCTCGGCGCGCGGGCCATCGGGCCACCAGAGCTCCACCTGCTCGCCGGTGCCCACGGCCACGGGCGAGGCGGCGCGGGCCCATTCGAAGCGCATGCGCCCCTGCCAGACATAGACCTTGCTGCCGCGGTCCAGCTGCTCGACGCGGTAGAGCCCCTCGCGTTCCGGCTGGGCCGTGCCTTCGCGGGTGCGCAGCCGCGTCTCGGCGGCGTTCTCGGGGTTGCGCAGACGCAGGGCGACGTCGCCGCGGTCGATCTGCAACAGGGTCTGGCCCTCGTCGAGCTGGCTCAGCTCGAGGTCGCTGCGCTCGTCGACCCAGATCGTCGTTGAGCCGGTGCGCAGGCTGACGCGGGCGCGATCGTCGGTGCGAACCCGGTCGCCCTCGCCCACCGTCTGGTTGCGCGTCAGGCGGACCCATTCACGGGTGTCGTGGTCGAAAAGCCAGGCATCGCCGACGACGTCGACGACCCGGGCGGCGCGGGTCGGGGGATCCCGGTCGGCATCCTGGGCCTGGACGGCCGGTGCGACCGCGATCAGCAGGGTCAGGGCCAGCTGGCGCCAGCGGCTGCGGTTCAGCACAAGCTTGGATTCGGTGGGCGTGGTCATGAGCCAATGCTCCTTTGCGCCTGCGCAACGCACAAGCCCGCGGACCGGTGGACCGCGCTTACAAGTTTTGCAATCAATCGTCGTCCGACGTCGGGTCGAGTTCCGGGAACAGCACGGAGGTGTAGCCGAAGCGGGTGAAATCCTTCACCCGCATCGGGTAGAGGATGCCATCGAGATGGTCGCACTCGTGCTGCACGACGCGGGCATGGAAGCCATCGGCGACCCGGTCAATGGGCTGGCCGTCGGCATCGAAGCCGGTGTAGCGGATGCTCTCGTCGCGCTCGACGACACCGCGCAGGCCCGGCACCGACAGGCAGCCCTCCCAGCCCTCGGTGCGGCCGCCGTCCAGCACCTCGATGACCGGGTTGATCAGCACCGTGGGCGGCACCGGCGGGGCGTCCGGGTAGCGCACGTTCTTGCTGTAGCCGAAGATGACCAGGCGCAGGTCCACGCCGATCTGCGGCGCCGCCAGGCCGGCGCCATTGGCGGCGGCCATGGTCTCGAACATGTCGGCGATCAGGCTCTTCAGCTCGGCCGTGCCGAACTCGGTGACCGGTTGGGCGACGCGCAGCAAGCGTGGGTCGCCCATCTTCAGAATCTCGTGAACGGCCACCCGGGCCTCCTTCGGCTATCGTGACCGCGATTCTAGGAAGCCCCGCATGCTTGATTACATCGACGACCTTGGCCACGGCATCTACGCCATCGACACCGGCTTCCAGCGCCCCCGCTTCGACGCGGCCTATCTGCTGGTGGAGGACGGTCGCGCCGCCTTCATCGACACCGGCACCAACCACGCCGTGCCCCGCCTGCTGGCGGCACTGGATGCGCTCGGCCTGGCGCCGGACGCCGTGGACTGGGTCATCCCCACCCACGTCCATCTCGACCATGCCGGCGGCGTGGGCCTGCTGATGGAAGCCCTGCCCCGGGCCCGGGCCCTGGTCCACCCGCGCGGCCTGCGCCATATGGTGGATCCCAAGGCCTTGTGGCTGGGCGCGCTGGCCGTCTATGGCGACGAGGAGATGCAGCGCAGCTACGGCAAGCTGGTGCCCGTGCCCGCCGAACGCGCCGAGGCCACGCATGACGAGCAGATCGTCCACCTCGCCGGCCGGCCGCTGCGCTTCATCGACAGCCCCGGTCATGCCAAGCACCACCACGCCATCTGGGACGAAAAGAGCCGCAGCTGGTTCACCGGCGACACCTTCGGCCTGTCCTACCGCGCCTTCGACGTCGACGGCCGCGCCTGGATCCTGCCGACCAGCACGCCGGTCCAGTTCGAACCCGAGGCGCTGAAGGCCACCGTCGTCCGTCTGCTGGCCGCCGAGCCGGTCGCCATGCAGGTCACCCACTACGGCCGCATCGGCGGCTCGGTGGAAGAAGTGCAGCGCCTCGCCGCTGTGATGCTGGAGCAGGTCGACGAGATGGTCGCCCTGGCCCAGCTCCTGAAGGACGTGCCCGAGCGCCACGAGAAGCTCAAGGGCGGCCTGCTGGCGGCCTATCTGGCCCGTGTGCAGGGCCATGGCTGGCGCGGAGACATGGCCGCCGCCGCCGACTGGCTGGCCCTGGACGCCGAGCTGAACGCCCAGGGCCTGGAGGTCATGCTGGACCGCCCGGCCCGCTGACGGGGCGATGCGCCCCGCCGCGGTGCATCGCGTCGCACCGCCCCTGTGCCACCCCGCTCAGGTGCGTGTCTCTACGCAGGAAGCGCGCGTTGTTGGCGCAGGCATGGTCCTTGCGACGTAGGGGGTGAGGCCCGCGCTGAAGCGGTCCTCTGCTGACTCCAGCATCGCCAAAGGCGGCGAACCTCATCTTCCGGCCCCGACCGAGCAGACCGCTGCTCTCGGGGCCTTCTTACTGGTGGCTTCGATCCGGCTTGCAAGGCCGGATCGGCGCAGCCTGCTTCGCCCAAGACAGACATGCAGCACATCGTCCTCATCGGCCACGGAATGGTGGGCCAGAAATTTCTCGAATCCCTGGCGGAAGGCCCTGCGGCGGCCGACGTGCAGGTGACGGTGCTGTGCGAGGAACCGCGCCCCGCCTACGACCGCGTCCACCTGTCCGAGTTCTTCTCCGGCAAGTCGGCCGAGGACCTGTCACTGGTGCCCGAGGGCTTCTTCGAGAAGACCGGCTTCCAGTTGCGCCTGGGCGCCAAGGCCGTGGCCATCGAGCGCCGCGACCACACGATCACGCTGGCCGATGGCGAGGTCGTGCACTACGACAAGCTGGTGCTGGCCACTGGCTCCTACCCCTTCGTGCCGGCCGTGCCGGGCCGCGACCGCCCGCACTGCCATGTCTACCGCACCATCGAAGACCTGGAGGGCATGCAGGCCAGCGGCAAGGTGTCCAAGAGCGGCGTCGTCATCGGCGGTGGCTTGCTGGGCCTGGAATGCGCCAAGGCCCTGCGCGACATGGGCCTGCACACCCACGTGGTCGAGTTCGCGCCGCGCCTGATGGCCGTGCAGATCGACGAGACCGGCGGCCGCGTGCTGCGCGAGAAGATCGAGGCCCTGGGCGTCGAGGTGCACACCAACCGCAACACGGTCGAGATCACCGACGGCGTGACGGCCCGTCACCGTCTCGTCTTCACCGACGGCACCTGGCTGGAAACCGACATGCTGGTCTTCTCCGCCGGCATCCGCCCGCGCGACGAGGTGGCCCGCCAATGCGTGCTGGCCATCGGCCCGCGCGGCGGCGTCGTCATCGACGACCACTGCCGCACCAGCGACCGCAACGTCTACGCCATCGGCGAGTGCGCGGCCTGGAACGAGCAGACCTATGGCCTGGTCGCCCCCGGCTACGAGATGGCCCGCGTGGCGGCCCGCCACATCGCCGGCGACGCCGAAGCTGCCTTCCCTGGCGCCGACCTCAGCACCAAGCTCAAGCTGATGGGCGTGGACGTGGCCAGCATCGGCGACGCCCACGGCAAGACGGCCAAGTGCCGCAGCTACCAGTTCGTCGACGAGCGCAAGCAGATCTACAAGAAGATCGTCGTCAGCGAGGACGGCCAGTTCCTGCTGGGCGCCGTGCTGGTGGGCGACGCGACCGAATACGGCACGCTGCAGCAGATGGCGCTGAACGGCATCAAGCTGCCGGCCGACCCCGAGTTCCTCATCCTGCCCAGCAGCGACGGCAAGGCCAAGCCCGGCCTGGGCGCCGACGCCCTGCCCGACAGCGCCCAGCTCTGCTCCTGCAACAACGTCAGCAAGGGCCAGATCTGCGCCGCGGTCGGCGAGGGCTGCGCCACCATCGGCGACCTCAAGGCCTGCACCAAGGCCGGCGCCACCTGCGGCGGCTGCGTGCCCCTGGTCACCCAGGTCATGAAGCTGGAGATGGGCAAGCGCGGCATGGCGGTGAACAACCACCTCTGCGAGCACTTCCCGCATTCGCGCCAGGAGCTGTACCACCTGATCCGCGTCGGCGGCATCAAGACCTTCAGCGACCTGATGGCCAAGCACGGCAAGGGCCTGGGCTGCGACATCTGCAAGCCCGCCGCGGCCAGCATCTTCGCCTCCTGCTGGAACGACTTCGTGCTGCAGCCCGAACTGGCCGCGCTGCAGGACAGCAACGACTACTACCTCGGCAACATCCAGAAGGACGGCAGCTACTCGGTCGTGCCGCGCATGCCGGGCGGTGAAGTGACGCCCGACGGCCTGATCGCCGTGGGCCAGGTGGCCAAGAAGTACGGCCTGTACACCAAGATCACCGGCGGCGCCCGCGTCGACATGTTCGGGGCCCGCGTCGAGCAACTGCCCTTCATCTGGGAAGAGCTGATCGCGGCCGGCTTCGAGAGCGGCCATGCCTACGGCAAATCGCTGCGCACCGTGAAGAGCTGCGTGGGCAGCACCTGGTGCCGCTATGGCGTGGACGACTCGGTCGGCCTGGCCGTCGAGATCGAGAACCGCTACAAGGGCCTGCGCGCACCGCACAAGATCAAGTTCGGCGTCTCCGGTTGCACGCGGGAATGCGCCGAGGCCCAGGGCAAGGACGTCGGCATCATCGCCACCGACAAAGGCTGGAACCTCTATGTCTGCGGCAACGGCGGCATGAAGCCCCGCCATGCCGAGCTGATCGCCAGCGACCTCAGCAAGGCCGAGCTGCTCAAGCTGATCGACCGCTTCCTGATGTTCTACGTGCGCACGGCCGACCGCCTGCAGCGCACCAG
>CBHWBD010000288.1:0-5553 GCA_966111775.1 uncultured Comamonadaceae bacterium
ACCTGTTCCCCATCATGGAACTGGGCACCTCGGCCAAGATGCTGTCCATCGTGCCCCTGATGGCCGGCGGCGGCATGTACGAGACGGGCGCCGGCGGCTCGGCGCCCAAGCACGTGCAGCAGCTGGTGGAAGAAAACCACCTGCGCTGGGACTCGCTGGGTGAGTTCCTGGCCCTGGCCGTCAGCCTGGAAGACCTGGGCCTGAAGAACAAGAACGCCAAGGCCACCGTGCTGGCCAAGACCCTGGACGCCGCCACCGGCAAGCTGCTGGACAACGGCAAGGGCCCCAGCCCCAAGACCGGCGAGCTCGACAACCGCGGCAGCCACTTCTACCTGACGCTCTACTGGGCCCAGGAGCTGGCCGCCCAGACCGAAGACGCCGACCTGGCCGCCCGCTTCAAGCCGGTGGCCGAGGCCCTGGCCGCCAACGAAGCCAAGATCGCCGAAGAACTGAAGGCCGTCCAGGGCCAGCCGACCGACATCGGCGGCTACTTCCTGCCGGACGTGGCCAAGCTGGACAAGGTCATGCGCCCCAGCGCCACCTTCAACGCGGTCCTGCAGAAGCTGGCCAGCTGATCCGCTGCCGCTCAACCCAGGGGGCGCCATCGGCGCCCCTTTTTGCTTTTAGCAGCCGCGTCGGGTTTTCACGCTCAGGTGAAGTCCGTAATGCAACAGCAAGGCAAGCTCAGCAATCTTTTTATACAGTCTGATACCAGGCGTTGACCTCCTGCAATGCCCCTTTCCGGACGCCGAGTGAAGCACCACGAAGCGCCCCAAAACCCCGGCCCTACGCCGGGGTTTTCCTTTTCAGGCGCCGTTCAGTGCGGCAGGGGCCTGCGGAAGGGATCGGGCAGCGGATGCGGCTTCAGGGCACTCCTGACCCGCTCCACCGTCTCGGGCGAATCCTTGTCGTCGACGGCCACGATCAGCCGCAGCCAGCTCGCCTTGTCGAGGTCGGTCTCGCGGCGGGTCCAGCACCACACCTGGGCACCGCGCCGGCCCGACCGGTCCGCCAGGCAGACTTCATCGAAGTCTGCCCCCACGTAGATCAGCAGCTGCTCTTCCGCAACATAGGTGTTGGCGTAGTCCGGCATGCCCGGAGTCTAGGCGTTAGACCATCAAGCCGCCATGGCCCGCGCTCATGCGGACGCGGCGTCGACGACTTCGGCCGCCGCACGGAAGGCATCCACCGCTGCCGGGAAGCCGCAGTAGACGCTCGCGTGCAGGAATATCTCCTGCAACTCCTCCGTCGTCACGCCATTGTTCAGCGCGCCGCGCACATGAGTCTTGAGCTCCTGCATCCGGCCCAAGGCCACCAGCATGGACACCGTCACGATGCTACGGGTGCGCAGGTCCAGCCCCGGCCGCTGCCAGGTGTTGCCCCAGGCGTGGCGGGTGACCAGTTCCTGCAGCGGCTCGCTGAAGGGCGTGACCTTGGCGAGCGCTGCATCAACGTAGGCATCGCCTAGCACGGCGCGGCGGGTGGCAAGGCCTGACGGGTCGAGATCCATGGCTACTCCTCGGCTGGTGCAGCGCAGCATACCGAGACGCCCAAAAGGCTGGTTCCCAAAGCAAGAACCCCATCGCCGCGGGCCGCGATGGGGTTCAGCACGGGAACCGGGCCGAGCGCGGCGCGTCAGGCCATGTGGTCGATCATGACCTGGCCGAAACCGGAGCAGGACACCTGGGTCGCGCCGTCCATCAGGCGGGCGAAGTCATAGGTGACCTTCTTGCTGAGGATGGCCTTCTCCATCGCGCTGATGATGAGGTCGGCAGCTTCCTTCCAGCCCATGTGACGCAGCATCATCTCGGCGGACAGGATCTCGGAGCCCGGGTTCACATAGTCCTTGCCGGCATACTTGGGCGCCGTGCCGTGCGTGGCCTCGAACATGGCGATGGAGTCGCTCATGTTGGCGCCCGGCGCGATGCCGATGCCGCCGACCTGGGCGGCCAGCGCGTCGGAGATGTAGTCGCCGTTCAGGTTCAGCGTCGCGATGACGCTGTACTCGGCCGGACGCAGGATGATCTGCTGCAGGAAGGCGTCGGCAATGCTGTCCTTGATGGTGATGTCCTTGCCCGTCCTGGGGTTCTTGAACTTGCACCACGGGCCGCCGTCGATGGGCTGGGCGCCGAACTCCTTCTGGGCCAGCGCATAGGCCCAGTCACGGAACCCGCCTTCCGTGAACTTCATGATGTTGCCCTTGTGCACGATGGTCACGCTGGGCTTGTTGTTGTCGATGGCGTACTGGATGGCCTTGCGTACCAGGCGCTCGGTGCCCTCGCGCGAGACCGGCTTGACGCCGATGCCCGAGGTGTTCGGGAAGCGGATCTTCCTGACGCCCAGTTCGTCCTGCAGGAACTTGATGAGCTTTTTGGCCTTGTCGCTCTCGGCCTCGTACTCGATGCCGGCGTAGATGTCCTCCGAGTTCTCGCGGAAGATGACCATGTCGACCTTGTGGGGCTCCTTCACGGGGCTGGGCACGCCGTCGAAATACTGCACCGGGCGCAGGCAGACGTAGAGGTCCAGCTCCTGGCGCAGCGCGACGTTGAGCGAGCGGATGCCACCACCGACGGGCGTCGTCAGCGGGCCCTTGATGGAGACGACATAGTCCTTCAGCACCTGCAGCGTCTCTTCGGGCAGCCACACGTCCGGGCCGTAGACCCGGGTGCTCTTCTCGCCGGCGTAGATCTCCATCCAGTGGATCTTGCGGGCACCGCCATAGCTCTTGGCCACGGCTGCATCCACCACCTTCAGCATGACGGGCGTGATGTCCAGGCCGGTGCCGTCACCCTCGATGTAGGGAATGATGGGGTGGTCGGGCACGTTCAGCGAGAAGTCGGCATTGACGGTGATCTTCTGGCCGCCTTCGGGCACCTGGATGTGTTGGGTCATGGCTAGTGAGCTTTCGCGACAGAGACGGGGAAACGACGAAACCCGGCGAGTTTATGGCCGGCCGTCGCGCTGGCTAGCAGGCCAGCATGACCCGCTGCCAGACCCCGTGGCCCAGGGCCCAGGCCGCGCCGAGCACCAGGGCCAGGCCGGCCAGGCGCAGCGCCAGCACCTCGCCGCCCGTGCCGCGTCTGAGCAGGCGCGCGCGCCACAGTGGCGCAACGACCAGGCCCGGCGTGCTGGCCAGCGCGAAGCCGGCCATCGCCGTCGCGCCGCTCAGCACCGAACCCGACAGGCCCGCCAGCAGCAGGGCCGCATGCAGCAGCCCGCAGGGCAAGGCGACCCAGGCCAGCCCGGTGGCGAAGGCATGGCGGGGCTGGGGACGCCAGCGCACGGCGCCCAGCCAGACCGGCATGCGACCGCGCACCAGCAGCGTCAACCCAAGCAGCAGCACGGCCGCCTGCAGCAAGACCCAGGCGGGCTGAAGCAGCATGACGCTCTGGGTGGCGCTGGCCAGGACATGGGCCGACGCAGCCGCGACCGCGCCGGCAGCGGTGTAGCCCAGCAGGCGGCCCGCCAGCAGGCGTGCCGGGCGCCGCCCGCCAGCCAGGGCGCAGGGCGCGCTGCACATGGCCGCGCAATGCGGCATGCCGGCCAGGCCCATCAGCGTCGCCGAGGCGATCAGCGCGGCGTCCATCGCGGTTTCAGAGGATCTTGGAGAAGCGCTGGCGGCTGGCGTCGGTCTGGCAGTAGCGGTCGAACACCATGGCGACGGCGCGGACGAAATACCAGCCCAGCGGCGTCACCTGGACGGCGTCCGGCTCGAGCGTGACCAGGCCCTGGTCCGCGAGTTGGCGCAACCGCTCCAGCTCGGGCGCGAAATAGGTCGGCACGTCGACGAGATAGGACGCCGCGATCGATTCGAACTCCAGCCGGCCCTGGCACATCAGGGCCATGATGACGGCGCGGCGCAGCAGGTCATCGCGGGTCAGGGCCAGGCCGCGCTGGATGGGCAGCTGGCGCTGGCGCAACGCGTCGTCGTACTCGATCAGCGTCTTGGCGTTCTGCGCATAGGTGGGGCCGACGCGGCTGATGGCCGACACGCCGAGGCCGATCAGATCGCAGTCCGGCTGGGTCGAATAGCCCTGGAAATTCCGGTGCAACAGGCCCTGGCGCTTGGCGACGGCCAGCGGATCGTCGGGCAGTGCGAAATGGTCCATGCCGATGTACGCATAGCCCTCGCCGAGCAGGGAGCTGATGGCACCCGACAGCATGGTCAGCTTGTCGCCGGCCGCCGGCAGCAGCTCCGCGGCGATGCGGCGCTGCGGCTTGAAGCGCTGCGGCAGATGGGCATAGGCATACATCGCGATGCGGTCGGGCCGCAGCTCGGCCACCTGGGCGATGGTCTGGGCGAAGGACTCCGGCGTCTGCAGCGGCAGGCCATAGATCAGGTCGACGCTGATGGAGGCGAAGCCGAGCTCACGCGCCGCGCTCATCAGCGCCGCCACCGACTCGCGAGACTGCACGCGATGGACGGCCTTCTGCACGTCGGCGTTGAAGTCCTGCACGCCGAAGGACAGGCGGTTGAAGCCCAGCTGGCGCAGGTGCGCCAGGCGCCCGGCGTCCACCGTGCGCGGGTCGACCTCGATGGACAGCTCCGCGCCCGGCAGCAGCCGGAAATGGCGGCGCAGCGAGGCCATCAGCGCGCCGAGTTCGGCGTCCGACAGGAAGGTCGGCGAGCCGCCGCCCAGGTGCAGCTGCGACACCGGCGCATGCCCGCCCAGGGCCGCGACGACCAGATCCATCTCCACATCGAGCGAATCCAGATAGGGTTGGGAGCGCTCGTGGTGCTTGGTGATGATCTTGTTGCAAGCGCAGTAGTAGCAGAGCTGCTCGCAAAAAGGGATGTGCACATACACCGACAGCGGCTGGGCTGCGCCGCGCTGGGCCAGGGCCTGCAGGTGCTGTGGCGTCTGGTGGGCCTCGACGAAGCGGTCGGCGGTCGGGTAGGAGGTGTAGCGTGGCCCCGCCACGTCATGGCGCCGGATGTTGGCGTCGAGCAGTTCGGGGTCCAGCGTTGGGTGGGTCACGGCGTCCATGCAGCCACTGTGCAGTCGCCCCGGGGCCGCGGCCTTGATCCACGTCAAGCGTGCAGCGCAGGGCAGCGCCAAGAATGAGGGCAATTGATCCAACCCAAAGACAGCCATGCAGACGCCACTGAAGGACCCCACTGCCATCGAGCCTCTGAAGGTCGCCTGCGCCAGCTGTAATCTGCGTGAGCTCTGCCTGCCCGTCGGCCTCAAGCCCCAGGACCTGGAGCGCCTGGACGGCCTCGTCGCACGGCGCCGCAGCGTGCCGCGCGGCGAGCCGCTGTTCCGCAACGGGGAGCGCTTCGAAGCGTTGTACGCGGTGCGCACCGGCTTCTTCAAGACCTGCGTCGGCAGCGAGGACGGCCGCGACCAGGTGACGGGTTTCCAGATGGCCGGCGAACTGCTCGGCCTGGACGGCATCAGCAGCGACCACCACCACTGTGACGCGATCGCGCTGGAGGACTCGTCGGTGTGCGTCATTCCCTACGCCCAGCTGGAGGACCTGTCGCGCGAATTCAGCGTGCTGCAGCACCAGTTCCACAAGATCATGAGCCGCGAGATCGTGCGCGACCAT
>CBHWBD010000289.1:0-5539 GCA_966111775.1 uncultured Comamonadaceae bacterium
ACTTGCCGTCCTTGTAGAACTCGCTGGCGGCGCAGTCCAGGCCGATGGCGATCTGGTCGCCGGCGCGGTAGCCGGCCTTGTCGATGGCCTGCAGGATCAGCTGGATGGCGGCCTCATGGCTCTCGACGCTGGGGGCGAAGCCGCCCTCGTCGCCGACGGCGGTGGAGATGTGCTTGTCGTGCAGGATCTTCTTCAGCGCGTGGAAGACCTCGGCGCCCCAGCGCAGGGCCTCGCGGAACGACGGCGCGCCCACGGGGATGATCATCAGCTCTTGCAGGTCGAGCGAGTTGTTGGCGTGGGCACCGCCGTTGATGACGTTCATCATCGGCACGGGCAGCTGGTTGCCGTTCATGCCGCCGAAGTAGCGGTACAGCGGCAGGCCGGACTCTTCGGCGGCGGCACGGGCCACGGCCATGGAGACGGCCAGCATGGCGTTGGCGCCCAGGCGGCTCTTGTTCTCGGTGCCGTCCAGGTCGATCAGGGTCTTGTCCAGGAAAGCCTGCTCGGAGGCGTCCAGACCCAGCACGGCCTCGGAGATCTCGGTGTTGATGTGTTCGACGGCCTTCAGCACGCCCTTGCCCAGGTAACGGGCCTTGTCGCCGTCGCGCAGCTCGATGGCTTCACGCGAACCGGTGGATGCACCCGAGGGCACGGCCGCGCGGCCCATGACGCCGGACTCCAGCAGCACGTCGCATTCGACGGTGGGGTTGCCGCGGCTGTCGAGGATTTCTCGGCCGACGATGTCAACGATGGCGCTCATTCAATGTCTCCAGGAAGTGAAATTCGGGCGGGCGAAAGTGTGCCAAGCGGGCGTTACCGTGTCACAACAAGCGGCCTTGCGTCGGGGCGAGAGTTTAAGTGCTGGTCGATGCCGGCCCTTGGCGCCACAGACGCCAGGTGGCCCCGGCCAACAGCAGGACGCCCAGGCCCAGCACGCCCCACAGCAGCAAGCGGCGCGGCGGCAGCGTCGCTTCGGCGCTTGCGGCGATGGGCTGGGCCGTGAAAGCGCCGAGCTGAGACTTGCCGAGTCGCGATTGCTCGCGAACCCAGTCGGGCACCACGTCACTCAGCGGACGCGGGCCGGTGTCGGGGCCGGCCGACCCCACCTGCAGCGCGAAGGGCGCTTCTCCCTGGGCCGCCCAGACGACGCGGGTCACGCGCACCGCCCAGTCCAGGCGCAGGCTGCCCGCTGGCGGCAGGGCGGTGCCGCTGGGCGGCAGCAGGCGCAGCTCGCTGGCGCCCAGCCCCAGCGGCAGGGCGGGTGCGGTGTCGGCTGGCGCGTTGCCACGGTCGACGCGGTAGAAGACGCTGCGGGCGACGGTCTGCCAGGGCGACTTGGCGTTGGCGCGGGTCTGCACCTGCACCGGCAGCACCCAGGTGCCCTGGTTGCCGGCCAGGGTCAGGCTCAGCAGCGGCTGCGAACCGCCGAGGGGAATCACCCAGCCGCCGTCGGCATCGGGTGCGGGCAGGGCGGCGGTACGGGTGGCCTGCTGCGGCGCGACGCCGGCGGGCTGGGTCAGCAGCGTGGCGGCCTCGGGTTGCACGGCGCGGTTGGCGTCTTCCCAGACCAGGCGCAGATAGCGCGAGGGGCGGCCCGGGAAGTTCACCAGGGGCTGGGCCAGCGGCGCGCCCTCGGTCGTCTTGAGACCCAGCAGCTGTCCCGTGCCCAGCCATTGCCAGGACTGCAGGTCGGCGCTGGTTTCCAGCCGGTAACCAGCCTGGAAGGGCACGGCGGCCTCGGGCCAGCGGATGCGCAATTGGCGTGGCTCCGCGGGCCAGGTGGTGGGCTCGCCCAGATCCAGCAGCCAGCCGGCGGGCAGGCGGTTGGGCGGCGCGGAGGCAGCCGTCGCCGGCGCGGGCGGCAGTGGGGCCAGCTTGAGCTCCCGCTCTGCTGAAACCAGCTGGCCGTCGGGCAACAGCGCGAAGGGCACGCGGCGGCCCTGGGCGTCCAGCAGCTGCCAGTCGTGCAGATCGCTGCCGGCGCCGTGCTGCCAGACCTCGGCCGTGGCGTCCAACGTCAGGAAGGGCGCGGCCTGGATGATCTGCACCGGCGCGCGATACGGCACGGCAGCGGCCGAGGTGGCCGCCAGCAGCAGCACCAGCTCAAACAGGCTTTTCTTTTTCATCATGTGAAGAGCCAGGCAGAGGCGCGACATAGCCGATGACCAGCATCAACACGCCCACGCCGATGAAGGAGACGATGCGCAGCACCGTGCCGCTGCCCGACAGGTCGAAGAGCATCAGTTTGAGCACGACCGCACCCAGCAGCACGGCGCCGGCCAGCCAGGGCATGCGCTGCTGGCGGCGCGTGCCCATCAGCATCAGCACCAGGGCCAACGTGCTCCACAGCAGGGCCAGGCCGGTCTGCACGCCGCGCGACTCCAGCCAGCCATCGACGTGATACGGCACGCCGCCCCAGTGATGGAAGCTGCGGATCAGCATGCCGTTGAGCCACAGGAAGGCCAGGCCGGCGGGCGCGGCCCACAGCAGCTGCGGCAGCTTCAACTCGGCGGCGGCCGCGCTGCGCAGCCAGGCGGCGATGGCGAGCAGGGCGCCGGCAATGCCGAGGTCGAGGGGATTCAACAAGGGGATATAGGGCAGGGGATCGGCCCGGCCCGGGCTGGCCCAGTTGGCGATCAGCACCCAGGCCGCCAGCGCCAAGCACAGCACGCCGGCGCCCGTCTGCGCATAGGCAGGCGGTGCCAGGCGGAGCGGCCAGGCTTGTCTCAAGGGGACATGCCGTTGCTGGCGTAGCACCGCGGCCAGCAGCAGGGCGGGCGCCAGCAGCCAGCCCAGCCAGCCCCAGGCACTGCCCGCGTCGCCCAGATCGGCCGTCCAGTGCCGGCCCTGCAAGGCACCGAGCAGGGCCAGGGCCAGCAGGCTGCCGGCGTGGGTGGCGTGGCGCAGGGGATCGGGCCAGTGCGGTGCCGTGCGTTGCAGCACCCAGGCCTGGACGGCCCAGGCCAGCGGCAGGGCCCAGAGCCCACCCGCAGACAACGGTGCGCCATGCCGCACCGCACCGAGGGCGCCAAACAAGGCCCACGCCGGCATCAGCAGCGCCGTCGGCCAGGCCACCGTGGGCCAGCGCCACAGCGCCTGCAGGCCCAGCAGCACGGCGCTGCCGGCGGCGATCAGCGCGAGGGTGGTGGCCCATTCATGCGGCTCCGGCACCCAGGCCGACAGCACCACACCTGCGGCCACCGCGAGCCAGACCGTCCCCCAGCCGACAAGGGCGAACGCGCCAACTGCGTGCACAGGGCGGCGCTCGTCGAGGCCGAACAGGCGCGCGCCGACCAGGCCGGCGGCGGCGACCAGCAGCGCGTTCAGCAATTGCGTCGGCGCCAAGGAGCCGGCGAAGCCCTCGGACAGCGACTTCATCAGCGTGAGGCCGCCCAGGGCCATCAGCGCCAGGCCGGTGACCAGCACCCGGTCGCGGCGCTGGCGCAGGCCCAGCCAGGCGGCGCCCAGGCCTTCCAGCGCCCACGCACCGGCCGTGGCTTCGGCGCTGAGGGCGAATGGGATGACCAGCGTGCCGAAGACGGCGCCGAGCGCCAGAAAGGCTTCGAAGATGCGTGCATGGGCCGTGCGCTTGCGCGCCCAGGCGGCGAGGCCGACGTAGGCCACGCCAGCCAGCAGGGCCGCCACGGCAATGGCCATGGAGTCCGGCCGCAGCAGCAGGTATTGCATGGCCGCGCCCAGGGCCGGCATGCCGAAGAGCAGGGTGGACTGCAGCCACAGCTCGGGCTCCTGGGCGCGCCGGCCCGGCATCAGCAGCACGGCGGTGAAGAGCCCCCAGTAGGCGATCAGCCAGCCCTGGGCTGTTGCGTAGTCGGCCGGCGTGTAGCTCCGCGCGGCCCAGGCACCGGCGACCAGGGCCGTGAAGCCGAAGGCGATCAGGTTGAGCCGCGGCCAGGTCTTGAACCAGGCCACCAGGGCCACGCCCAGGCCGAGCACGAAGTAGTAGCCCAGCAGCGTGGCGATGGCACCGCTGCCGGTGGACAGCAGCAGCGGCGTCGCATAGCCGCCGAGTGCGGCGACGACGGCCAGGGCCTGGGCGTCCTGGCGCACGGCCAGCAGGGCCGCCAGCAGCGAGACCGTCAGCATCAACGCGAAGACCAGGGCCAGCGGCTCCAGCCCGGCCAGCTTCACCGCGGCGAACAGCGTCAGGTAGACGACGCCCACGCCACCGCCCTGCAGCAGCAGGCCATAGGCCCGCGAGCGGATGCGCAGCCGCCAGCCCACGACGAGCAGCGCGATGCCGGTGGCGCCGATGCCGGCCAGCCGCAATTCAAGCGGCACGGTCACATGCTCGGCCGCGAAGCGCGCCAGGAAGACCAGGCCGAGGAAAAGCATGGCCAGCCCGACCTTGACGATGGTGTTGGCCGCCGCAATTCGCTGGGCCCAGGCGGGCATGGGGATGGGGCGGCGCGGCGTAGGCGGCGCAGCCGGTGGTGGCTTCGGCTTCGGTGCGGGGACGGCAACCGGCGTCTCGACGGCGAGCGGCAGGGGCACCGTCGCCACTTCAGCTGGCTGCGGCGCGCTCACCGGCGCCTGCACCGGTGCTGGAACGGGCTGGGGAGCCGCCACGGGCGGCGCCGGCGTACGGGTCTTCAGCCGTTCTTCCAGGTTGGCGATGCGCTGGCCCAATTGAATCTGGCGCCAGCCCAGCCAGCCGATGGCGGCGCCGAGGAAGGCGCCCGTCAGGTTTTCCGACGCCAGGCCGCCGAACAGCGCGCCCAGCAGCAGTGCGACGATGACCACGAGGCTCAGACGCCTTCGATGAGCACCATGCGCATGACGGCGATGCCCTCGCGGGCCTGGCGCGCTGCGCCGTACTCGGGCGAGTCGTAGAAGGTCTGCGCCGCCTTGGGCGTGGGGAACTTGAGCAGCACGACGCGCTCCGGCGTCCAGTCGCCTTCCAGCACCGTCGTCTTGCCACCGCGCACCAGCACCTCGGCGCCGTGCTCCTTCATGGCCAGCGTGGAGAGGCGCCGGTAGTCCTCGTACTGTTCCGGGTTGGTGACCTTGACGTTGGCGAGGATGTAGGCAGACATGGCTCTCAGCAGCTGAAGTCGTTCTCGAGAAGGGGCTGTTTCTTGACGACGCGATCCAACGCCACCAGTTGCTCCAGCAGCGTCTTCATGTGCTTGAGCGGCACGGCGTTGGGGCCGTCGCTGAAGGCCTCGGCCGGATTCGGGTGGGTCTCCATGAAGAGGCCCGCCACACCCACGCCGACGCCGGCACGGGCCAGCACCGGCACCATCTCGCGGGCACCGCCACTGGAGGTGCCCTGGCCACCGGGCTTCTGCACCGAGTGGGTAACGTCGAAGACCACCGGCGCGCCGGAGTTGCGCATCTCGGCCAGGCTGGTCATGTCGGCCACCAGGTTGTTGTAGCCGAAGCTGACGCCGCGTTCGCAGGCCAGGAAGCTGTCTTCCGGCAGGCCCACCTCGCGCGCGGCGGCACGGGCCTTGTCAATGACGTTCTTCATGTCCCAGGGCGCGAGGAACTGGCCCTTCTTGATGTTGACCGGCTTGCC
>CBHWBD010000290.1:0-5520 GCA_966111775.1 uncultured Comamonadaceae bacterium
GTCGAGGTTCTCGCCGGCTTCCTCGAAGAAGACCTGGTAGAACTGGCTGAGGTCGATGCCAGCACTGATGCTGGCGCCTTCGGTGGTCATGTCACCCATGGCTGTGGCTCCCTGGAACGGACTTCAGCGGATGACCTTGCCGATCACTTCGATCAGCTTGGCCGGGTCGAAGGGCTTGACCAGCCAGCCGGTGGCGCCGGCGGCGCGGCCGGCCTGCTTCATCGTGTCGCTGGACTCGGTGGTCAGGATCTGGATGGGCGTGGTCTTGAACTTGGGGTTCTCGCGCAGCTTCTTGGTCAGGCTGATGCCATCCATGCGCGGCATGTTCTGGTCGGTCAGCACCAGGTCGAAATCGCGCTGGCCGGATTTTTCCCAGGCGTCCTGCCCGTCCACCGCTTCCACCACGTTGAAGCCGGCGTTCTTGAGCGTGAAGGCCACCATCTGGCGCATCGAGGCCGAGTCGTCGACAGCAAGGATTGAGTGGGTCATCTGTTTTTCTCCGAGGGGACTTGTTGCCTGGGGGGCTGAGATTGGCGGGGGGATTCAGAAGAGCTCGATGGAACCGGCGTCCATCTCGTCCTGTGTGACGGGGTTGGGCCGCAGCGGCGCGATCTCGACGACGGCGGCGCCGTCCTCGTCGTCCATGCCGAAGGTGTCGCGGGCCAGTTGGTCGGAACAGTTGCGCAGGCGCTGGCTGGTGTGGGCGATCAGCTGGGTTGCCATGTCCTGGAACTGCAGCGCGGTGATGGCACCGGCGATGTCTTGCATGATCTGCTTCAGGCCATCGGAGGCGGCGGTGCCGTCGCTGCCGCTGAGCAGGGACATGGCCTGGTTGGAGGCGCTGTAGAAATGGTTGGACAGAGCTTCACCGGCGTCATCCAGCAGGCGTTGCAGGCGCTCGAGGTCGTTGGTCACCGTCATCAGGTGATCCTGCAGTTCCGCGGCCGCCAGCAGCGGCATGGCTGCCACGGCTCCGTCGAAATCAGCGGCGGTGGAAGGTTCTGTCTGCATCGTGTCTCCGCGAGGGGATGCTGCTTCTTGTCCCAAAGCCCTGTGAATACCCTCAGGGCGAATGCATCATGGCATGTTCACCCCTTTTTCGGCCACTGTCGACCTTGAGATGTCGCGAGAACGAGCCGTATTACCGGTCTGACCCGCGCCGAGTGTGGCGCCGGGCCATATCCCGCAGGCGGCGGCATACTGCGCCCCCATGACGATTTCTGGTGTGGAGCAGGCGCCCCGGGTCCTGCGTGTGCTGCATGTCGAGGACTCCGAGCTCGACCATCAACTCATCCTCGCCCAGCTCAACCGGGCCGGGCTGAAGGTCGAGATGCAAAGGCTGGACGCGCTGCCCGCCGTGCTGGCCGCGCTGCCGCTGTCCTGGGACGCCATCATCTCGGACTACAACCTGCCCGGCTTCACCGGCCTGGATGTGCTGGAGGCGTTGAAGGAACGCCAATTGCTCACGCCCTTCATCCTGGTCTCGGGCGAGATCGGCGAGGACACGGCCGTGGGCGCCATGCGCAACGGCGCGTCCGATTACCTGCTGAAGAACAACCTGAACCGCCTGGCGCCGGCCCTGCTGCATGCCATCGACGCGGCCGAGAACGAGAAGGCACGGGTCGCCGCCGACCATGAGCTCGTCAAGTCCAAGCAGCGCCTGCACCAGCTGGCCGGCCACCTGCAGACCAGCGTCGAGATGGAGCGGGCGGCGATCGCACGCGAGATCCACGACGACGTCGGCGGGTCGCTGACGGCCGTGAAGTTCGACCTCGCCTGGATCGACCGCCACGCCCAGGAGCCCGAAGTGCGCCAGCGTGTCGCCGCGGCGCTGGAGACCGTCAATGCCGCCATCGAGGCCAGCCAGCGCATCATGCACAACCTGCGCCCCGCCATCCTGGAGCAGGGCCTGGTCGCGGCCCTGCAGTGGATGACGGCCCGCTTCGAGCGCCGCACCGGCATCGAGGCCGGCCTGCGCATCGGCGAGGAGAGGCTGGAGCTGCCCTCGGGCGTGCCGCTGGTGGCCTACCGCACCGCCCAGGAGGCCCTCACCAATGTGTCCAAGCATGCGCTGGCGACGCGGGTCGACATCGACCTCAGCCAGGACTCCGGCGTGCTGACGCTGGAGATCCGCGACAACGGCCGCGGCATGGGCGCCAATGACCTCGCCAAGGAGCGCAGCTTCGGCATCCGCGGCCTGCACGAGCGCGCCGCGACGGTGGGCGGCTGGGTCGACCTGTCCAGCCCGCCGGGCGGCGGCACCAGCCTCATCCTGACCGTGCCGCTGGCCCAGGACGCCATCGACGCGCTGGACGACGCGACCGACTTCGGCAAGGATGACGGCAACTCCATCTGGGGCCGCGCATGATCCGCGTCATCCTCTGCGACGACCATGGCCTGATCCGCCGCGGCATCCGCGACACGCTGGCCGATGCCCAGGACATCGAGGTCGTCGGCGAGGCCGGCGACTACACCGAGTTGCGCGGCCTTCTTCACAATTTGGGGCACACCCTGGGCAAGGACAACCCCTGCGACGTGCTGGTGCTGGACATCAACATGCCGGGCCGCTCGGGCCTGGACGTGCTGCATGTGCTCAAGGACGAGGGCAACCCGGTGCGCACGCTGATCGTCTCCATGTATCCCGAGGACCAGTACGCCATCCGCGCGCTGAAGGCCGGCGCCTATGGCTACGTCAACAAGGGTGGTGACCCGGCCACCCTGGTGCAGGCCGTGCGCACCGTGGCCCAGGGCCGCAAATACGTGACGCCCGAGATCGCGCAGATGCTGGTCGAGAGCCTGACCGCGCCCGTCACCGAGCAGGCCCACCACAAGCTGTCCGACCGCGAGCTGCAGACCCTGGTCATGATCGCCTCGGGCAAGCGCCTGTCCGACATCGCCGAGGAGCTGATGCTCAGCCCCAAGACCGTCAGCGTCTACCGAGCCCGCGTGCTGGAGAAACTGGGCCTGAGCAACAACTCGGAACTGACGGTCTATGCCATCCGCAACGGACTCGTCGCCAGCTGAGCGCCCGCGCCCGCGCCGTCGTCCGTCGCTGGTCAGGCGGCTGACGCGGCTCAGCGTTGTCGTCATGGGCGCGGCCATGCTGATGAGTTCCCTGGCCCTGTCGGCCTGGGTGCACCACAGCCTGCGCGAAGCCCAGATCCGCAGTGCCGAGCAATCGGCCCAGCTGCTGGCCGAAAACGTCGCGCCGGCCCTGGCCTTCCATGACGACCGCGCCACGCGCGACGCCCTGGTCGCCTTCAGCCGCCGCGAGGGTCTGGAGAGCCTGGTGGTGCGCCAGCCCGGCGGCGAGGTCTTCGTGAGCTGGCCCGAGGCAGCCGCCTCGGCCGCCTGGAGCGACGCGCCCCTGCGGGTCGACTGGCAGGGCCTGCGCCTGGTCGTGCCGGTGCAGCTGCATGGCGAGCGCATCGGCAACCTGGCATGGGCCGAGTCCTTCGAGGCCCTCAATGCGACGCTGCTGCGCCTGGCTGCGGGAGCCGGGCTGGTGCTGGCCCTGTCCCTGCTCGGCGCCGGCCTGCTGCTGCGCTGGACGCAGCGCCGCGCCCTGGCGCCGCTGATCGCGCTGTCGCGGCTGGCGGAACGCGTCGCCACCAGCCAGGACTACAGCCTGCGCGCCCCGGTGCGCGAGAACGATGAGGTCGGGCGCCTCGCCGAGCGCTTCAACGGCATGCTCAGGCGCATCGAGGTCTGGCACGAGGACATGAACGAGCAGCTGGCGCAGGAACAGCAGACCGGCCGTGCCATGCAGCAGCTGGCCCACCGCGACACGCTGACCGGCCTGCCCAACCGCCTGGCCTTCGAGCTGACGCTGGAGCGCCTCTTCGTCGACCTGCACCATCCCCAACATGCCGGCGGCCAACGCCTGGCCCTGCTCTTCATCGACCTGGACAACTTCAAGCTCGTCAACGACAGCCTCGGCCATGCGGCGGGCGACGGCGTGCTGGTCGAGGTCAGCCGGCGCATGGGCAGCGTGCTGCGCGCCAGTGACACCCTGTTCCGCCTCGGCGGCGACGAATTCGCGCTGCTGGTGGCCGACGTGGCGGAGGCGGAATCCGTCGAGCAGCTGGCGGGCCGGCTGATCGCCAGCGTGCGCGAACCCCTGGTCGTCCAGGGCCAGGTCCAGCCCGTCGGGGCCACCGTGGGCCTGGCTTTCGTGCCTGATGACGCAACCGACCCCGAGTCCTTGCTGTGCGCGGCCGATGCCGCCATGTACGCTGCCAAGCATGCCGGCAAGAACACTTACCGCAGGGCGAGCCGCGCGCCTTCTGCGGGCCCTTGAACTCAGCGCGCTGCTGCTGCTGGGCGCCCCCGCCCTGGCGCAGACGGGCGAACTTCCCTCACTCGAAGACCTGTTGCGCACCGAGCGCCGCGGCGCTGCGGCCGACGTCTCGGTCAGCACCGCCTCGCGCCAGGCCCAGAGCGCCGACCTCGCACCGGCCGTCACCCATGTTGTCAGCCGCCAGGACATCGAGCGCCTGGGCCTGCGCAGCATCGCCGACGTGCTGCGCCGCATGCCCGGCCTGGAGGTGCGCGAGGACAACGAGTTCACGCGGGTCGCCGTGCGCGGCGTGGCGCCGGGCGACTTCAACGGCCGCGTGCTCTTCCTGCTCGACGGCCTGCGGCTGAACGACAACCTCTACGACGGCGGCCCGATCAACCGCGAGTTCTACGTCGACGTCAGCCTCATCGAGCGCGTCGAGTTCACGCCCGGGCCGGGCTCGGCCCTGTACGGCGGCAACGCGCTGCTGGGCGTCGTCAACATCGTCACCCAGCGCGCCGACACCCTGGCCGGCCCCCAGGCCCATGTGGTGCTGTCGCCGCGCGGCCAGGTCAGCACGCGGCTGAGCTATGCCCAGCGCCTGGACAGCGGCGCCGAATGGCTGGCCGCCTTCAGCAGCGACGAGGAGCCCCACACCCCGCTGATGTTCGGCGAGCCGCAGGAATACCGGGCCCAGTTGGAGCCGCTGGAATGGGACCGCGCGCGGCGCTGGCTGCTCGGCGGCCGGGCCGGCGGCCTGTCGCTGCGGGTCGGCGGCGTGCAGCGCGAACGTGGCCTCTACAGCTTCCTGCCCAAGTCGGGCGACATCACCGGCAGCGTCAACTCCCTGCGCGAGCAGTTCGCGCAGGCCGGCTGGGACGGTCGCGCCGCCGACTGGGACCTGCACCTGGGCCTGGCCTGGCAGCAGTCGCGCTACCGCTCCGAGCAGGCCGACGACAGCGAGGCCGACTTGCGCACCAGCCGCTTCGAGGCCCTGGGGCGCTGGTGGCTGGCCGAACTGCGCCTGGCGCGCGCCTGGGGCGGTCCCGGCGGCGACAGCCACACCACCAGCTTCGGCATGGACTGGCAGCGCGATGCCATCCAGCGCTTTCGCTTCGTCTACCTCGGCGAGCCGCCCGGCGACGAGAACTTCGCATCCCAGCGCCTGGGCTTTTATGTGCAGGACGAATGGCGGCTGGCCGAGCGCCAGCGCCTGGTGCTGGGCCTGCGCCAGGACGGCG
>CBHWBD010000291.1:0-5508 GCA_966111775.1 uncultured Comamonadaceae bacterium
TCGTTGTAGAGCTGCACCGGCACGGTCGGCAGCTCGCCGCGGTCGACGTCGGCACTGAGCCAGAGCGAGGGGATCTGGGAGTCCCGCTCCTCCATCAGGCGCTTGACGATCTCGTCGGCCGAGGCCGGTGCGCTGCTGGCTGCCGACGCGGCGGGTGGCGGCACGGCAGGGCGGCGCTCGGCCGGGTCCAGGGCCGGCAGGCCGCGCAGCAGGCGGGCATGCTGGGCCATCAGCTCTGCCAGGGCCGCTTCGCGCTTGGCCGGGACGAGCTGGATGCTGTCGCAACCCGTCAGCAGGCTCTCGATGAGCACGGGCAGGCGCATGCGCAGGGCTTCGCGGTCGGCGAGGTCGCGCGGCGTGACGAGGCTGTCCAGCACTGCATCGACCAGCTCCATCTGGCCATGGGCCTCGCGCGAGTCGCGGCCGTGGCGCACCATGGCGTCGACGATGACCTCGACCCAGGCCGTCTGCAGGAAGCGCAGCATGCGCGGGCCCAGCGGGGCGCCGATGATCTGGTGATCGATCTGCTCGCGGATCAGCTCGCGCCATTCGCTGCGCTGCTGCTCGCGCTCCAGGGCGGCCAGCGCGACGGCATTGCGCTCGCTGCTCTGGCGGGCCTGCTGGTCGATCTGGGCATCCACGCGGGCCAGCACCTGCTGGAAGAGCAGGGCGGTGGGTGTCGGCGCATCCACCAGCAGCTGGGCTTCGGCTTCCATGAAGCGCAGGAAGTCGACCAGGCGCGGGTCGTCGGCGCGCCCGAAGGCCATGCCGTGGGCGGCGACGCGGTTCAGCAGGGCCCAGGTGGGGTGGTCCTGGCGGCGCAGCAGCATGGAGTCGCTGCGTGCCAGGCGCACGACGGCGATCTGCAGGCGCGCCAGCAGCGCCTTCAGCGGCGGCAGCAGGCGCGGATCGGCCAGGATCTGGTCGTAGAGCCGGCTCAGCATGTCCGGCCCGGTCGAGCGCACGAAAGGCTGGGGCGCCAGCGGGTCGCGCTGCGTGAGCGGGCCCTGGGTGCTCAGCCCCTGGGGCCGGGAGTTCACGGCGTCGACGCGGCGCGACAGGCCGTCGAAGGTGGCATGCGCGCTGGCCCGCGTGCTGACGCCGCGCGCGGCGGCCAGGCGCTGGTGGGCCAGCGGGTCGGACTGGGCGTGACCGTGGGACGACACCATGGCGCTGATGTCGGCGGCGTGCAGCATGGCGCAGGACTGCACATAGAGGCGGTTCAGGGCCCGCGCCAGCGGCGTGGCGGCGACGCGCATCAACTCGTACTGGGCCTGGGCACCCAGGGGGCTGCAGGCCAGGGCGTGGTGCAGCGCATGGGCGAACAGGGCCGGGCGCAGCGGGTTGTCGCGCTCGCGGGCCCGGGCAATGCCGCGCAGGGCGGCGAAGAAATTGCCGATCTGGTGCAGTTCGGCCCGGCTCAATTCCTCGGCCGTGTGGGCGACGTGGGCGATGGCGACGTCCTGCAAAGCCTGCTGTTCGTCGACGAGGCTGAGGCTTTCGAGTCCGCCCAGCTGGGAGGGCGTGCGATGCAGGGGGTCGTCGCCGCGGCGGCCCGCCTGCAGCAACTGGATGAGCTTGCCTTCGAAGTCGGTCGCGAAATGCGGGCGCACCTTGCGCCAGGCCTCACGCAGCGGGAAGTGCTGGGGCTGGGCGTCGAGCTCGTCCTGCACGGTGTTGAGCAGTTCGCGGGCCAGCGGGCCGGCTTCGGTCAACGCATGGTCGAGCAGATTGTGGGAGTGCGGGCTGAAGGGCATGGACGCTATCGAGGTGCGTGATGAGATTATCCGGCGCCAGGCTGGAGCGTTCTGGCGTGTTGCCCCTTCTTACTGACCCCCCGATCACATGGCAAACGCCGCACTTCAAGACCTTTTCACGCTTTTCCAGGCCGGGCGCCACGCCGAGATGGCGGCCCGGGCTCGCGCCCTGCTGGCGGTCCAGCCCCAGGACGGTCAGCTGTGGAAAGCGCTGTCAGTGGCCCAGCAGATGCTGGGCGAGGACGCGTTGCCGGCCCTGGAGCGCGCGCTGGCCCTGCTGCCGGGCGATGCCGAGCTGGCGGCCAACCTCGGCGCCCTGCTGGCGTCGCGGGCGCGCTGGCCCGAAGCCCGGGCGGCCTACGAACGCGCACTGAAGCTGCAGCCGCGTCTGTCGGGCGCCCACAACAACCTGGGCAATGCACTGCTGGCCCTGGGCCAGCCGGCCGAGGCCCTGGCTGCTTTCGACACGGCCTTGGGGTTGCAGCCGGGCCTGATAGCGGCCTGGGGCAATCGTGGCCGGGCGCTGCTGGCCCTGGGTCGGGCCGCGGACGCCGCGCGAGCCTTCGAGCAGGCCGCCGCGGCGCGGCCGACGGACGCCGGCTTGTGTGCCCATGCCGCCACGGCCTGGACGGCGGCGGGGGACATGGGCGCCGCCGTGGCGATGCAGCGCGAGGCCGTGGCCCGCGCGCCGGCCGATGGCGGCCAGCGCTTCGCCCTGGGCCAGTTGCTGCGCGACAGCGGTGATGCGGCAGGCGCGGCGGCGGCTTGGGAGGACGTGCTGGCGCAGGATGCCGGCCATGCGGAGGCCGCCTGCAATTTCGCCTTGCTGCGGCCTCAGCGGGGCGAGGCGGTGCTGGTGGCGGCGCTGGCCACGGGTCTCGCCGGCGAGCGCCGCGCCGCCGTGCTGGCCAATCTCGGCGGGCTGATGGCCGAGCAGGGGCGGCAGGCGGAGGCCGTGACGGCCTACCGTCAGGCGCTGGACGCGACGCCTTCGTCACCGCCTGCCTTGAGCAACCTGGCCCATGCGTTGAAGCATGCCGGCCGCCTTGACGAAGCCGATGCCTTGCTGGGACGACTCATCGAGCTCGAGCCAGCGCTGCTGAGCGCGCGCAGCGACCGGCTGTTGTTGCGCAACTACCGCCAGCGCACGACCGACGAGAACGTGGCCTTGCGAGCCGAGGCCGCGGATTTCGGCCGTGCTGCAGGAGGGCCGCGCGTGCAGCGCCAGGCCACGCCGTCGCGAGGCTTTCGCGTCGGCCTGGTCAGCGCCGATCTGCGCAGCCATCCGGTCGGGCGGCTGGCCGAGGCTTGGCTGCCGGCCCTGGCGGCCCGCTGCGAACTGTTTGTGTATTCGAATGCGCGCGTCGACGATGTGCTGGCGGCCCGGTTGCGGGCCGCGGTCCCGAACTGGGCGGCCGTAGCCGGGTTGGACGACGCGACGCTGGCCGCGCGTATTGCCGCCGACGGCATCCACGTGCTGGTCGACCTGAACGGTCACACCGGCGGCCATCGGCTGGGCGCGTTCGCGCGCCGGCCCGCACCGCGCCAGTTCAGCTGGCTCGGCTATGCCGGCAGTACCGGCCTGGAAGCGATGGACGGCTTCATCGGCGACCGCTGGCTGCTGCCGCCGGGCAGCGAGGCCGGCTTCGTCGAGCCCCTGCTGCGCCTGCCGGACAGCTTCACGGTCTATGCGCCGCCCGCCGAGGCGCCCGGTGTCACCGTGCGCGATGGGCCGGTCTGCTTTGGCAGCTTCAACGCCCTGCACAAGCTCAACGACCCGGTGCTGGGGCTGTGGGCGCGCGTGCTGGCGGCGACGCCGGGCAGCCGCCTGCTGCTGAAGGCGCCGGGCCTGCAGCACGAGGCGGCGCGCGCGGCCCTGCTCGAGCGCTGGCCGGGCGATCCGGCCCGCCTGGAGCTGCAGGGGCCGGGGCCGCTGGCCGACTATCTCGATGCCTTCGGACGCGTCGACATCGCCCTCGATCCCCACCCCTACAGCGGCGGCATGACGACGCTGGACGGGCTCTGGATGGGCGTGCCGGTGCTGACCCTGCCGGGTCCCGCGCCGATCTCGCGCCAGGGCCTGAGCTTTCTGCAGACCCTGGGTCTGGCGCAGGACTGGGTGGCTGTCGACGAGGAGGACTTCGTGCGTCGCGCCGTGCGAGGGGCGGGTGACCGTGCCGGCCTGGCGGCACTGCGGGCCGGCCTGCGCGAGCGCATGGCCGCCAGCCCCCTGTGCGATGCCGAGCGCTTTGCCCGGGACTGGCTGACCCTGGTGCAGGCATGATGCGCGCCGTCACCACTCGTCCCCGCGTCATGAAGCGTGTTCTCGGTTTCGGCCTGGCCTGCATCGCCACCCTTGTGCATGCGCAGGATGCGCAGACGCCGAAGAAGCCCGATCTGCCGCTGTGGGAGCTGGGCCTGGCTGCGGGCACGCTGTCCCAGCAGGCCTATCCGGGCGCCGACCAGCAGGTCAGCCGCACGCTGGTGCTGCCCTATGTGGTCTATCGCGGCAAGGTGCTGAGGGCGGACAACGAAGGCGCGGGGTTGCGCGCGATTCGCACCGAGAGCTTCGAGCTGGACGTGTCATTCGCGGGCTCGCTGAGCGCCGGCGGCAAGTCGCTGCGGGTGCGCGAGGGCATGTCGCGCCTGCCCTCGCTGGTGGAATTCGGGCCGGTGGCGCGCTGGTATCTGAATGGCCGCGACGCGGCCAACCGCCTGAGCTTCGAGGTGCCGCTGCGCGGCGTGTTCGAGGCCAGCGACCTGCGCCATCACCGCGGCATGAGCCTGGAGCCCGAGCTGTCGCTGGAGCGGCGGCAGCTGGCGGGCTGGAGCTATGGCGTCAGCGCCGGCCTGCTGTTCGGCGATCGCCGCCTCGGGTCGATGTACTACACCGTCGAGCCCGGCGAGGTCCTGCCGGATCGGTCGGCCTATGCGGCCCGCTCGGGCTTGATCGCGTGGCGGCTCAAGGGCGGCGTGTCGCATCAGCTGACGCCCGATCTGCGGCTGTTCGCCATCGGCCGCGTCGACAGCGTGGCGGGCGCGGCCAACCGCGCCAGCCCGCTGGTGCGCCAGACCACCGGTGCCACCCTTGGCATCGGCCTGACCTACACGCTGACCCGCTCGGCGGCGCGGGCCACGAGCGACTGACAAGAAAAAGGGGCTGCTCGCGCAGCCCCTTTTTCTTGAATGCTCGATCAGTTGGGCACAGAGCAGCCGGGCGGGTACGCCCGTCAGGTCTGTCCGGCAATGACAGCCAGCCGGTGCCAGAGCTGCCCGGGAGTACCCGGTCCGGTCTGGCACGCGAGGCCAAAAGAAAAGGGGCTGCTTGCGCAGCCCCTTTTTGAATGCTTGATCAGTTGAGGACAGAGCAGCCGGGCGAGTACGCCCGTCAGGTCTGTCCCGCAATGTCTTACATGTCCATGCCGCCCATGCCACCCATGCCGCCCATGCCACCAGGCATGCCGCCGCCGGCGGCTTCTTCCTTGGGGGCCTCGGCAACCATGCACTCGGTCGTCAGCATCAGCGACGCGACGGAGGCGGCGTTCTGCAGGGCAGTGCGCGTCACCTTGGTCGGGTCCAGGATGCCCATTTCGATCATGTCGCCATAGGTGTCGTTGGCGGCGTTGAAGCCGTAGTTGCCCTTGCCGGCCAGCACGGCGTTCACGACGACGGAGGCTTCGCCACCGGCGTTGTAGACGATCTCGCGCAGCGGGGCTTCGATGGCCTTCAGGACCAGCTTGATGCCGGCGTC
>CBHWBD010000292.1:0-5434 GCA_966111775.1 uncultured Comamonadaceae bacterium
CTACGGATTAACAGTCCGGCGCTCTACCGACTGAGCTATCGAGGAACAGAGCCCGTGACTATAGCAGTTTTTTCAAGGGCTTCAGAGACGGACCTCGAGACTCGTGCGGAAAGTCCGCGGCGCGAGGGGGTAGAGATAGCTGTGTTCGAACTGCCAGGGGGCCTCGCGCCAGGCACGGCGGTTGGTCAGGTTGTCGATGCCGGCGCGCCAGATCCAGGTCTGGTTGCCCACGCCCTGCAGATAGCGCAGGCCGACGTCGGCGACGGTCCACGCCGGCACCGGGACGCTGTTGTCCGGCGTGGCGAAGCGGCCGCCCTCATGCAGCAGGCCGAGCTGGGCCTGCAGGCCGGGCAGCAGGTCCTGGCGCAGCTGGGCCTTGAGCGTGGTCTGCGGCACATTGGGCGGCACGAGGCCATTGAGGCTGACGTCGCTGCTGCCTTCGCGACGGGCGCGGAGTTTCGTCGCGCTGGCGAACAGGCCGCCGCCGCTCCACTTCAGGTCGGCGCTGGCCTCGACGCCGCGGTGGCGGGCATAGCCGTCGGCGCGGTGTTCGCAGCTGAGGTCGACATCGCAGCTGCCGATGTCACGCCACAGCGGACGGCGGATGTCGAAGGCGGTCAGCGAGCCCTCGACCCGCTGGCTGCCCGTCTTCAGGCCGATCTCGGTCTGGCGGCTCTTCAGCGCGGGCAGGGCCTGGCCGGCATTGACATAGCGCGGCCGGTTGGGCGTGACTTCGCTTTCGACGCCCTGGCCCCAGCTGGCATAGGCCAGCCAGTCGCTCGTGATGGCATGGCTGACGGCCAGCCACGGCGTGGTGACTGCCTGGCTGTAGTCGGTGGCGCGCGAGCCGTCGGTGCGCACGCTCTCGCGGTGCAGGCGGGTGTGGCGCAGGCCCAGCCAGGCGCTGGTGTCGGCACCCAGGGCGACGCGGTCGCGCAGATAGAGCTCGTTGCTGCGCTCGTCGCGGTTGGTGTTCTCGTCGGTCAGGTCGGGGGCCGCGGCCGTGACGGCGCTGCCATCGATGTTGCCGATGCCGGCCCAGTTGTAGGCCTGGCGCTGGAAGCGGCTCTTGAACTGGCTCGTCAGTCCACCGACGGTGAGGTCATGGCGCATGCCGGCCAATTGCACGGGGCCGCTGGCCGAGACGTCCAGGGACGTCGTGTCGCGGTGCTCGTTTTCGCTGCGGTAGTCGTAGAGGTCGAAGCTGCCGTCCGAGCAATAGCTGGCGTAGTTGTTCTCGGCGGAGCAGCCGAAGCCGAAGGCATTGCGATCGTCGGTGCGCAGGCGCTGGATGCCCAGATGCGCCTGGGCGCGCCATTCGCCGGCCAGCTTCTGCTGCACGCGCAGCGAGGCGTGTGTGTTGTCGAAGACGACGGGCAGGGTCCAGGGCTGGTTGTTGAGGTTGATGTTGGGATCGATGCGCTTCGCGTCGGGCAGGGTGTTGCCGAGCAGGCTGAAGCCGTCCTGGCTGGGCTGGCTCTGGTGGTTGAACTCGACCTCGGCCTCGACGAGGGTGTCGGGGCTCAGGCGCCAGTCGGCGGCCAGCGCTGCGGTGCGCGAGTTGCCCTTGCTGTTGCGCAGCGTCGGGTCCAGGCGGGCCGCGGCGACATTGATACGCAGGCCGAATTCGCGCTGGGCGCCGAAGCGTTGCGAGTGATCGACGCTGGCCTCGACCGTGCCGCGCTCGATGGCGCCCAGCACCAGCGTCGTCGCGTCTTCCGCCAGCGGGCGCTTGACGACCATGTTGACGAGGCCGGCCGGTGCGCTGGTGCCGGCCTGCATGCCGGAGCTGCCCTTCAGCACCTCGACGCTCGCCTTGTTGGCCAGCGACAGCGAGGTCTCGCCGTTGATGGGCAGGCCGTCGCGGCGCAGGTTGAAGCGGTTGTCGAGGTCGAAGCCGCGCACCTTGAGCTGCGACCAGTAGCCGACGGCGTTGTAGCTGTCGGAGACGGAGGCGTCGAGCTTGGTGAGGCCGGAGAGCTGGCTGATGCCGCTGTCGGCCAGGCGCTCGGCCGACAGGCTGATGGCCTGCATGGGCAGCCTGGCCGGCGGGTCGCTGAAGCCGGACAGGCCGGGCGCGGCCTCGGTGGCCTTGCCGGTCACGCTGACCTGGGGCAGGGTCTGAGCCGAAGCGAAATGGGCAGCGAGCAGCGCTGAGGCGGCCGCAATGGAGGAGAGGGAAAGGTTTGCCATCGAAATGCAAAGCGATGGCAGGTCGGCATGCGAGAACGCAACGGGCGCTGGAGACGAGAGAAAGAAGGCCCGGCTGATCGGCTGCTTCCCTGCGCGAGGATTACCTCAATCAGGTTCAAAGGGACTGTCTCAGTCGATGGCGCCAGGCCATCAACACCCCTAGCGAAGACGCGCCACACGGGGCGGCGCGTGGCGGGATTCTAGGCGATGTGTTTCTCTCTGCTTGAGCCGTTGGTGGCGTTGATGTGTAAGTCATGGCTTGCAAATCGACAAATTTTGAAGAAAATGCAAGCCATGGCTGGCAATATTCGACTCCCTGTTGAGCTTGGCGATCTGCTGCGGCAGCGGCGCGAAGATCTGGGTCTGAGCAAGAAAGCGGCGGCTGAACGGGCGGGGCGGGTGCGCGAGGTGATCTATCGGCTGGAGAACGGCGAGGAGGCTTCCGTGTCGTCGCTGTTCGACCTGCTGCGCGCCCTGAACCTGGTCATGCGACTGGAGCCCGCTGGCCTGCCGACCATGGAAGAGGTGGCCGCCGCCTTCAACAAGGACGATGACGATGCTGCCTGAGCGCATCGCGCAGCTCGACGTGTCCATAGGCCCGCGCCTGGGTGCGGGCCAGTTGCTCAAGGCTTCGACCTACGAGTTCCGCTACCTGGAGGCTTCGCCCGATCAGGCTTCGGTGGCGCTGCTGATGCCCGCGGCGGCCCGGCTCACGTGGACCGACGGCGACCTGTTTCCGCCCATGGATCAGAACCTGCCCGAGGGCGATCTGTTCATGCGCATCCGGGCGCTCTTCCCCAAGCAGCAGACGACGGCCATGCACATGCTCGCCCTTGTCGGCGACAACGGCATCGGGCGGCTGGGCTACCGCATCCCCGGTGCGGACATGCCGGCTGTGGCGGTCCCACTGAGCAAGGAAAGCCTGCTTGGCACGAACTACTCGCCCCAAGTCTTCGACGACCTGGTGGCGGCCTATCTGAGCACGGGCGCAGGCATCGCCGGCATGCAGCCCAAGATCATGGTGCCGGAGGTGCGAATTGCCGTTCCCATTCCGACGCTCATCGTCAAGGCTGCAAGCGAGGCCTATCCCGGCTTGGCCGCCAATGAATTCCTGTGCCTGCGGGCGGCGAACCTCGCAGGCATCCAGACGCCGGTGTTCGATCTGTCGCATGACGGCCAGATGCTGGTGCTGGAGCGCTTCGACACGGTTGCCCAGGCAGACGGGACGGTCGAGCGCCTCGGCTTTGAAGACATCGCCGCGCTGTCTGGCCAGCGCGTGCGCGACACCCTCTCCGACCGCAAATACCACGGCAGCTACGAGCGCATCGCCGGGCTGCTGAAGCAACTGCAGCTGCCTCAGTCCAACCTCGACCGCTTCTTCGAGCAGGTTGCCTTTTCCGTCATGGTGCGCAACGGCGATGCGCACCTGAAAAACTTCGGCCTGCTTTACCGGTCGCCCGGCGACATCTGGTTGGCGCCCATGTTCGACGTCGTGACGACGGCCATCTATCGCTACACGCAGTACGTCGGTGGCCCGGAACTGGAGGACCGCACGCTGGCGCTGAAGCTCTTCGCCGGCAGGCACACGAGCAAGGCCTACCCGACGACGCAGGAGCTGCTCGCGTTCGGCACCAAGGTGTGCAATGTGAAGGCGCCGGCTGCCGTGCTCCACCGCCTGGCCCAGGGCATGCAGCAGGCGCTGAGGGAGGCGGAGTCCGACGACCGCATTCCGCGCGAGTTGCTGTCGCGCATGCGGGAGGTCTGGCAGTCGGGTCTGGCCTACGGTCAGTGAAGGCCGCTGGCCTCAGTCGAACACCGGCGACTCCACGCCGAGCACCTTGTGCAGCTTGGGGCTGGTCGTCGTGTACTGCAGGTGAATGCGCTTGTCCGGGAAGACGTAGGGCGCCGCGCCGAAGGCCGCCAGCGCCGTCTCGTGGAAGCCGGAGAGGATGAGCTTCTTCTTGCCCGGGTAGGTGTTCACATCGCCGACGGCAAAAATGCCCGGCACGCTGGTCTCGAACTTCTCGGTGTCGACGACGATCTGCTTGCGCTCCAGGGCCAGTCCCCATTCGGCGATGGGGCCGAGCTTGGGGCTGAGGCCGAAGAAGGCCAGCACTTCGTCGCAGGGCACGACGCGGGTGATGCCGTCGTTGCCGGTGATCTTGACGCCGGTGAGCCGGCCATCCTGCTCGTCGATGCCGGTGGCCTGGCCGACGATGAACTGCATCTCCATGGCGTCGCAGAGCTCGCGCATCTTGGCCACGCTTGCGGGAGCCGCCCTGAACCCATCGCGGCGGTGAACGACGATGACGCTCTCGGCCTTGTGCGGGTTGCCATCGGCATTGCCGGCGCAGAAATTCAGCGCCCAGTCCAGGGCCGAATCGCCACCGCCCATGATGAGGAGGTTCTTGCCGGCGAACTGGGCCGGGCTCCTGACGCGGTAGTGGACCTGGCTGCCCTCGTACTTCTCGACGCCCTCGACCTTCAGCGTGCGCGGCTGGAAGCTGCCGACGCCGCCGGCGATGAAGACCGTGCGGGTGAGGAACTGCGTGCCCTTGCTGGTCTCGACCAGGAAGCGACCATCCTCGAGCTTCTGCACCCCGGTGACTTCCTGGCCCAGGTGGAAGGTCGCGCCGAAGGGCTCGATCTGCTTGAGCAGGTTGTCGGTGAGCTCCTTGCCGGTGCACATGGGCACGGCCGGGATGTCGTAGATGGGCTTGTCGGGATACAGCTCGATGCACTGGCCGCCGGGATAGGCCAGGCTGTCGATGATGTGGGCCTTGATCTCGAGCAGACCGAGTTCGAAGACCTGGAAGAGGCCGACCGGGCCGGCGCCGACGATGACGGCGTCGGTCTCGATGGCGTCAGCGCGCGGGGAGGCTTGTTCTTGCATGCGAGGCGGCGCTGGCGCGCCGGGTTCAGCGGATCAACTCAGACAGCTTGCCCGTCTTGTCCTTCCACTCTTCGGCGTCAGGCAGCGCAGGCTTGCGCTTGGTGATACTGGGCCACTTCTTGGCCAGGTCGGCATTGATCTTGATCATGTGGACCTGATCGCCGGGCACATCCTCTTCCGGCAGGATGGCGTTGACCGGGCATTCGGGAATGCAGACGGCGCAGTCGATGCACTCGTCGGGGTCGATGGTCAGGAAGTTCGGGCCTTCGCGGAAGCAGTCGACCGGACAGACATCGACGCAGTCGGTGTACTTGCAGCGGATGCAGGATTCGGTGACGACGTGGGTCA
>CBHWBD010000293.1:0-5234 GCA_966111775.1 uncultured Comamonadaceae bacterium
GGCCTGCTGCAGGCCGCGCGCGACCCGCTGGCCTCGCAGCTGATCGCGCAGCCGCTGGCCGAAGCCCTGGCCACCGCACGGCCGGGCGAGGCCATTGCCGGCTACCGGTTGCTGCGGCCATTGGGCCAGGGCGGCATGGCCAGCGTCTGGCTGGCCGAGCGCGCCGAGGGCGGCCTGCGCCGCGAAGTGGCGATCAAGCTGCCGCTGTCGGCCAGCCCGGCCCTGGCCGAGCGCTTCGCGCGCGAGCGCGACGTGCTCGCCGCGCTGGACCACCCCCACATCGCCCGCCTCATCGACGCCGGCGAAGACGCCGGCCGGCCCTATCTCGTGCTCGAGGCCATTGCCGGCGAGCCGCTGCTGACCCATGCCGAACATCGCCAGCTCGACACCCGCGAACGCGTCGCCCTCCTGCTGCAGGTGCTGGACGCGCTGGCCCATGCCCACACCCACATGGTGGTGCATCGCGACCTGAAGCCGGCCAACATCCTCGTCGACACGGCCGGCCAGGTGAAGCTGCTGGACTTCGGCATCGCCAAGCTGCTGGCCCCCGACGCCGCCGCGCTGACGCAGGATGCCGCCGCGCTGCTGACGCCGCGCTACGCCGCGCCGGAGCAGGTGCTGGGCCGCCCCGTCAGCACGGCCACCGACGTCTATGCCGCCGGCGCGGTGCTGCACGAACTCGTCACCGGCCGCCCACCTCACGAGGCCGACGACGGCCTCGCGCTGATGCGCGCCATCGTCCACGAGCCGCCGCGCGCGCCCGGCCTGGGCGCCGACCTGGACACCATCCTCCTCAAGGCCCTGGCCACCGAGCCGACCCATCGCTATGCCTCCGCCGAGCGCATGGCCGAGGACCTGCAGCGCTGGCTGGCGCACCGCCCCATCCTGGCCCGCCGCGTGCCCGCCTGGCAGCGCCTGGCCTTGCTGCTGCGCCGCCAGCCGCGCGCGAGCGCCGCCGTCGCCCTGACCCTCGCGCTGCTGGCCGGTGTCGCCACCGTCGCCGGCTTGCAGGCCCGCGAGAGCGCGGCCCAGCGGGCGCGCGGCGACGCGGTGCGCGACTTCGTCTTCCGCATGCTGGCCGATGCCGAGCCTCAGCAAGGGCGCAGCGAGGTCAGCGCCGCCGAGATGGTGGACGCCGCGACCGAGAACGCAAGGCGCGACGTCGCCGACCCGCGCCTGCGCGGCGAGCTGCTGGCGGCGCTGGGCCGCGTCAACGACCGCCTGAATCGCCCCGCCCCGGCCCAGGCGCTGCTGATCGAGGCGACCGCACTGCTGGCGTCGCACGCCCAGCCCGGTGACGCCGTGCTGAACCTGGCCCGTGCCGACCTCGCCCGCAGCCTGCTCAACGAACAGTCATCGCGCGCCACGGCCCTGGCCCGCGAGGCCCTGGCCGACTGCACGGCCACAGACTGCGCGCGTGCCCGCGCCCAGGCCCACTTCGTGCTGGCCGCGGACGCTTCCTGGCAAGGTCTGGACGCCGCGGCTCTGGCCGAATCCGAGGCCTCGGCGCGCGACACGGAGGCCGCCTACGGACCGGCTTCGACGGAGCTGGCCGTGTCGCTGGACAGCATCGCCACCGCCGCGCTCAACCTGGGCCGGCTGCCCGAGGCCGCCAAGGCTCTGGCACGCGCCCGCGGCATCGCCGAGCACCGCGTGATGCGCGCCGCCCAACGCGCACGGCTGGACCTCGTCGAGGCGGCGCTGCAAGCAGCCACGGGCCAGCTCGATGCCGCGCGCAGCCGGCTGAGACCGTTGCTCGACGCGCCGGCATCCTGGTATGAACGCGCCGCACAGTGGCGCACGCTGGCCCAAGTCGAGGTCCTGCGTGGCGACGCCAAGGCCGCCATGGCCGCCGCCGCCGCGGCACGCGATGTGCTGCCGGCCAGCTGGCAAGGCCGCGCCCAGGGCTGGCTGGCCCGCGCCGCCTGGGGCCAGGCAGCGTCGCTGGCCGGCCGTCACGAGGAAGCCCTCGCGGCCCTGCGCGAGGCCGTCGCCGGGTTGGCCGACAACGATCTGGCCGCGGCCTCGATACGTCGCCAGACCGTTCAGCGCCAGCTCGCCGAGGCCCTGCTGCGCAGCGGCAGCGCCGGCCACACACGCGAGGCTCTCGGTCGGTTGCAGGCTTTGCAGGTGGAGGCCAACCCGCTCGAAGCCGCGCTGCGGCTTGACGCCCTGGCTTGTGCGCGCGCCCGCCTCGGCGACCCGGGCGCGGCGGCGCAGCTGCGGGAATCAGGGGCCCGGTGGGCCGGCCTGCTGCCGCCCGAGCATCCCTGGCGGCGCCGCCATGACCAGGTCGTGGCGGGCCTGCCGGGCTGCGCCGTCTGGCAGTGAAGCGCGCTAGCCGCGCGGCTTCTGCGTCGCGATCAGCACGGCCTGGGTGCGCGAGCTGGCACCCAGGGCCTTGAAGACGGCGGCGACATGGTCCTTGACGGTCTCGACGCTGACACCCAGTTCACGGGCGATCAGCTTGTTGGACAGGCCTTGGGTCAGCAGATGCAGCACATGCTTCTGGCGCGGTGTCAGCGGCAGCTCGGCCCAGTCGGGCATGGATGCTGCCGCATTTGCCGGGGCGGGCGTGTCGTCGACCCGCGGCTTCAACGGGGGCACATAGGTGCCACCGGCCAGCACCAGGTGCAGGGCCTGCACCAGGGTGTTCAGGTCGCTGCGCTCGGGCACATAGCCCATGGCGCCGGCGCCCAGGGCCTGCAGGGCTTCCTCGGTGTCGTCGCTGCCGGAGATGACGACGACGGGCAAAAGCAGGTGTTCGCGATGGATCTGCTGCAGCAGCTCGAAGCCGCCTTCCACATGCAGGTCCAGCAGCACCAGGCGCGGGATGGCCTGATCCAGCGCGGCGCGCGCAGCGGCGACGCTGTCCACGCCCTGCACCTGAGCGCCAGCGAAATGCTGCTCGATCAGGCCGGTGAGCGCGGCGCGCACCATGGGAAAAGCATCGACCAGCAAGACCCTCATCGCACACCAAGCCTGTTCATTGGGCGCCGATGATAGTCAACGCAGGGCCGCCGCCAGCAAAGGTTTTGCCCAGGCCGGCACGCTGCGCAAAGGCGAGTGCGCCATGACACGCCCGCGAAGCATCTGCAAAAGCAGCAGGGGCTGGGGCCGGCGACCGGCACGCGGGTCGGCCTCGAAGCTGTTGTCGTAGAGGCGCAGGCTGGCGAGATGGGGCATGAGCTTGATGAGATTGCTGCGGCTGGCGTCAAAGCGCTCGCGCACCTTGGCCTCGGGAATATCGTGCCCGCCCGCGGCCACGCGCGCCTTGATGCGGCGCAAATGCAGCTCGGGTGTCGCCAGACCCGCGTACCAGACATGCACCTCGGCGCCATCCCTGGCGCCGTCCAGAAGCAGCTTGACGATGCTGGTGCCACCCAGGGTCGTCTCGAAGGCATAGGTCAACCCCTCGGCCAATGCCTTCTCCAGGCCATGGCGGCCCAGGGTCCAGGCCAGGCCGTTGGCCTGTTCGGCGGTCAGGCCCGGCTGCTGCTCGCGCAGCCGCCGGGCGGCGATGTCGGGGTTGAAGAATTCGGCGCCGCTGGCCTGGAGGGCCGCGCCGCCGATGGAACTCTTGCCGGCGCCGTTGACACCGGCCAGCACGAACAGTCTCGCGGGCAAGGCTCAGGCGGCCTTCTTGATGCGGGCGCGGCCGGGTTTGGCGGCCTTCACGGCATGGGCTCCGAGGGCTTCGGGCGCCATCGCGAAGGCGTCTTCCAGCGCATCGCCCTGCTCCTGCATGCGCGCCAGCATGGCGTCGAACTCGCCGCCCAGGGCGCCCAGGTCGGGTTCGGCGGCGCGTTGCAGCTCGCGGTAGCGCTCCACCGACATCAGCACGAAGGCGGGCTGGTCGTGCTTGGTGATCAGCACCGCGCCATGGGTCGCCACCGTGCGGCCGACCTTCTGGATACCGGCCACGAGCTGGGTGGCCGACACGCTGGGCAACTGGTCGGCCAGGGCTTGTTTGAGGACTGCGGACATGGAAGTCTCCAATGGCAATTTGGGTATTTTGCCCCTTTTATATAAATCACCCAAATTTCCAGATCACCAAGCCGACCCTGGCCGGCGCCCCCTTGAGGGAGCGGCGAAGCCGCTTCGGGGCTGGGACGTCAGTGCGCTTCTTCCCAGTTCGAGCCCACGCCCACTTCCGCCAGCAAGGGCACCTTGAGCTGGGCCACGCCAGCCATCAGGCGCGGCACCTCGGCGCGCATCCAGTCCAGCTCGGCCTCGGGCACCTCGAAAACCAGTTCGTCGTGCACCTGCATGACGATCTTCGACTGCTTGCCGGCGCGGTCCAGTTCCGCCTGCACGGCCAGCATGGCCAGCTTGATGAGGTCGGCCGCCGTTCCCTGCATGGGCGCGTTGATGGCCTGGCGCTCGGCACCGGCGCGGCGCGGGCCGTTGCCACCGCGGATCTCGGGCAGGTAGATGCGCCGGCCGAACAGCGTCGACACATAGCCCAGCTCGGCCGCGCTCGCCTTGGTCTCGTCCATGTACTTCTTCACGCCGGCAAAGCGGGTGAAGTAGCGCTCGATGTAGTCCTTGGCGGCCTTCTGCTCGATGCCCAGCGCCGAGGCCAGGCCGAAGGCGCCCATGCCGTAGATCAGGCCGAAATTGATGGTCTTGGCATAGCGGCGCTGCTCGCTCGACACCTCGCCCAGGGCGACGCCGAACACCTCGGACGCGGTCGCCTTGTGCACGTCCTGGCCTTCCTGGAAGGCCTTCAGCAGGCCGGGGTCCTCGCTGATGTGGGCCATGATGCGCAGCTCGATCTGGGAGTAGTCGGCGCTGATGATCTTGAAGCCCGGCGGCGCCACAAAGGCCTCGCGCACCTTGCGGCCCTCCGCGGTGCGGATGGGGATGTTCTGCAGATTCGGCTCGTTGCTCGACAGCCGCCCCGTCACCGCCACGGCTTGGGCGTAGTTGGTGTGCACGCGGCCGGTGTGGGCATTGATCTGCAGCGGCAGCTTGTCGGTGTAGGTGCTCTTGAGCTTGGACAGGCCGCGGTATTCGAGGATCTTGGCCGGCAGCGGGAAGTCGGCCGCCAGCTCGGTCAGCACCTCTTCGTCGGTGGACGGCGCGCCGGTGGCCGTCTTTTTCACGACGGGCAGGCCCAGCTTGGTGAACAGGATGTCGCCGATCTGCTTCGGGCTGCCGATGTTGAAGGGCTGGCCGGCGATCTCGTAGCACTGCTGCTCCAGCAGCACCAGGCGCTGGCCGATCTCGTG
>CBHWBD010000294.1:0-5221 GCA_966111775.1 uncultured Comamonadaceae bacterium
GTATTTTCCTACCCAGTAAAACTTGAGGGATGTTTTCTACAATGCGCCCCTTTCGCCTTGCCACACGCCCACCCATGAAGTTCGCTCTGTCCAGCCTCCCTCTGGCCCTGATGCTCGCCTGCGGCGCGGCTGCCGCCCAGCAGCCCGCGGTGATCTTCGACATGGGCGGCAAGTTCGACAAATCCTTCAACCAGGCTGGCTACCAGGGTGCCGAGCAGTGGAAGAAGGAGACCGGCAAGACCTATCTCGAGTTCGAGATCAGCAACGACACCCAGCGCGTGCAGGCCATCCGCCGCATGGCCGAGCGGGGCGCCAGCCCCATCATCAGCATCGGTTTTGCCCAGGCTTCGGCCCTGCAACAGGTCGCCAAGGACTTCCCCAAGACCCAGTTCGCCATCATCGACGCCAAGGTCGAACTGCCCAATGTGCAGTCCACGCTCTTCAAGGAGCATGAGGGCAGCTATCTGGTCGGCGCCATGGCTGCCATGGTCAGCAAGACCGGCAAGGTCGGCTTCGTCGGTGGCATGGACATCCCGCTGATCCGCAAATTCCAGTGCGGCTACGAGCAGGGCGCCAAGGCGACCAACGCCAAGATCGAGGTCTTCTCCAACATGACGGGCACCACGTCCACGGCCTGGAACGACCCGACCCGCGGCGGTGAGCTGGCCAAGGCCCAGTTCGCCAAGGGCTCGGACGTCGTCTTCGCCGCGGCCGGCGGCACCGGCGTGGGCGTCTACCAGGCGGCCAAAGACGCCGGCAAGCTCGCCATCGGCGTGGACAGCAACCAGAACCATCTGCAGCCCGGCACCATGCTGACCTCCATGGTCAAGCGCGTGGACGTGGCCGTCTACAACGTGCTCAAGGGCTGGAAGCCCGGCGTGCAGGTGCTGGGCCTGAAGGAAGGCGGCGTGGACTACGCCGCCGACGAGCACAACGCCAAGCTGCTGAACCCGACGCTGAAGGCCAAGGTCGATGCCGTGAAGGCCGACATCATTGCCGGCAAGGTGAAGGTCGCCGACTACATGGCGGACGGAAGCTGCAAGCTTTGAGGGATGGACCTGACGGCGTACCCGCCGGCAGCTCCGTCCCCAACTGACTCAGATTCAGCCTTTCGCACATGACCGCAGTCGCCGTTCGTCTCAACGCCATCTCCAAGCGCTTCGGCGCAGTCCAAGCCAACCGCGAGGTGTCCTTTGACATCGCCGCGGGGGCCGTGCATGGCCTGGTCGGCGAGAACGGCGCCGGCAAGAGCACGCTGATGGCCATCCTGTATGGCTACTACCACGCGGACGCCGGCCACATCGAGGTCAACGGCCAGCAGGTCCACATCGCCAATTCCCAGCAGGCCATTGGCCTGGGCATCGGCATGGTCCACCAGCACTTCATGCTGGTCGACACGCTGAGCTGCCTGGAAAACATCATGCTGGGCGCCGAGGGCGGCTTCTTCCTGACGCCGTCCAAGGCCAAGGTGAGGGCCAGGCTGGAAGCGCTGATGGCCGAGACCGGCCTGCAGGTGCATCTGGACGCCCTGGTCAGCGACCTGCCCGTGGGCGAGCTGCAGCGGCTGGAAATCCTGAAGGCCCTGTACCGCGGCGCCAGGATCCTGATCCTGGACGAACCGACGGCGGTGCTGACGCCGCAGGAGACCGACCAGCTTTTCGTCACGCTGCGCAAGCTCAAGGAGCGCGGCACGACCATCATCCTCATCACGCACAAGCTGCGCGAGGTGATGAGCCTGTGCAGCGCCGTCACGGTGATGCGCGCCGGCCAAGTCGTCGAGACGCGTGGCATCGAGCAATGGAGCGAGGAATCGCTGGCCGAATCCATGGTGGGCCGCAAGGTGACGCTGGGCCGGCCCGAGGGGCTGGAAGTCCATGCCGGCGAAGTGCGCCTGCAGGCCGCCGGCCTCAGCCTCAAGCATGCCAACGGCGTGCCGGCGTTGAAGGACGTGAGCCTGACGCTGAAGGCCGGCGAGATCGTCGGCGTGGCCGGCGTGTCGGGCAATGGCCAGAGCGAGCTGCTGGAAGTGCTGTCCGGCCTGCGCGCCCCCGAGGGCGGCCGCATGGAGCTTGGCGGCCAGACGTTCTCGCCCGAGGCCTGGCTGGATACGGCTCAAGCCCGTCCGCTGCGCCTGGCCCATGTGCCCGAGGATCGGCATGCCGTCGGCCTGGTCATGAGCTTCCCGGCCTGGGAATCCGCCGTGCTGGGTTACCAGGGCCTGCCCAAGTACCGCAAGGGCGCGTCCATGAACCATGCTGCCATGCGCGACGCGACCAAGCAGATGCAGGAGCGCTTCGACGTGCGCCCGCGCGACGAGAACCTGGGCTCGTCCAAGTTCTCCGGTGGCAACCAGCAGAAGCTGATCCTGGCCCGCGAGATCGGCGAACAGCCCACCGTGCTGCTGGTGGGCCAACCCACCCGCGGCGTCGACATCGGCGCCATCGAATTCATCCACCACCAGCTGCGCGCCCTGCGCGACGCCGGCTGCGCGGTGCTGCTGGTCAGCAGCGAGCTGGACGAGATCCTGGCCCTGGCCGACCGCGTCGTCGTCATGAACTGCGGCCGCATCACCGGTGAGCTGTCGATTGAAGATTGCGACGAGCGTCGCCTCGGCCTGCTGATGGCTGCTCAGGAGGCGGCTTGATATGCGGGGCATCCATGAACAAAGCCACAGAGGCACAGAGACACAGAGAAAAAGCATTGCAATGAACTCCTCTGTGTCTCTGTGCCTCTGTGGCTGTGTTGGTCTTTGCGGGTGTCGCGCATGAGCCAGCCCCTGCAACTCCCGCGCTGGATCGACATCGGCCTGCTGCCGCTGTGGAACCTGGCCATCGCCCTGGTCGTCGCCGGCCTGGTCGTCATGGTCATCGGCCACAGCCCCTGGCAGGCGCTGACGGTGCTGCTCAACGGCGCCCTGGGCAGCGTGCGCGGCCTGGGTTATTCGCTCTACTACGCGACGACCTTCATCTTCACGGGCCTGGCGGTGGCGGTGGCCATCCACGCCGGCCTGTTCAACATCGGCGGCGAGGGCCAAGCGACCCTGGGTGGCGTGGGCGTGGCCCTGGTGGCCCTGTGGCTGGGCGCCAAGCTGCCGGCCGTCGTCATGCTGCCGCTGCTGGTCGTCGCCTCGGCCTTCTTCGGCATGCTGTGGGCGGCCCTGCCGGCCTATCTTCAGGCCTGGCGCGGCAGCCACATCGTCATCACGACGATCATGTTCAATTTCCTCGCCGCCGGCCTGAACGGCTATCTGCTGGTGAACTGGCTGCGCCCGGCCGGCAGCATGGCGGTCGAGTCCGCCGAGTTTGCCGAGAGCGCCCGCATGCCGGCCCTGCACCAGATCGCAGCGGCCTTTGGCTATGAGCTGCCGTCGTCGCCGCTGAACTTGAGCCTCGTCATCGCGCTGATCGCCTGCGTCTTCGTCGGCTGGTTCCTGTGGCGTAGCGCCGCCGGCTATGCCGTGCGTGCCGTCGGCAGCGCGCCGCGCGCCGCCCATTACGCCGGCATCCGCCCGCGCGCCCAGGTGCTGATCGCCATGGCCATCTCCGGCGCCCTGGCCGGCATGGTGGGCATCAACGAGATCTCGGGCGTGCAGGGCAAGCTGACGCTGGACTTCGTCGCCGGCGCCGGCTTCACCGGCATCGCCGTGTCGCTGATGGGCCGCAACCATCCGGTCGGCATCATCCTGGCGTCCCTGTTGTTCGGCGTGCTCTATCAAGGCGGCGTCGAGGTGAGCTTCGAACTCCAAGGCTTCAGCCGCGAGATGGTCGTGACGGCCCAAGGGCTCATCGTGCTGTTCTCCGGCGCCATGGCCACCGTCAGCGCGCCGTTGTTTGCGCGTGTCTACGCAAAGATCAAGGGAGGCCGCCATGGATGAAGTCCTGATCGCCTCGGTCATCGCCTCCACGCTGCGCGTCAGTGCGCCGCTGTTGCTGTGCGCGATGGCGGGCGTGCTGTCCGAACGCGCCGGCGTCATCGACCTGGGCCTGGAAGGCAAGATGCTGTTCGCCGCCTTTGCGGCCGCTGCGGCCGCCTCGGTCACCCATTCCACGGCCTATGGCGTGATGGCGGCCATCGCCGTCGCCTGCGTGGCCTCGCTGCTGCACGGCTTTGCCTGCGTGACCAACCGTGGCGACCAGGTCGTCTCCGGCGTCGCACTGAACATGATTGCTGCGGGCCTCACGGTGGTTCTGGGCATTGCCTGGTTCCAGCAGGGCGGCCAGACGCCGCCCATCGACCCCGATGTGCGCCTGACGGCCATCGCCAAGGGCTTTGCCGAACCCCAGCCCGGCAACTGGTTCGCCTCCGTCTTCGGCCACGGCTTCCTCAGCCACAACGTGCTGGTCTATGTCGCCTTCCTGATGGTGGCGGCGGTCTGGTTCTTCCTGGAACGCACCCGCCCGGGCCTGCGCCTGCGCGCGGTGGGCGAGAACCCGGCCATGGTGGAAGCCGCCGGCATGTCGGTCCAAGGCCTGCGCTACCAGGCCCTCTTGATGAATGGCGTGCTCTGCGGCCTGGCCGGCTCCTATCTGACGCTGGCGCAGAACGCTTCGTTCAGCCCCAACATGACGGCGGGCCGCGGCTTCATCGCGCTGGCCGCCATGATCTTCGGCAAGTGGAAGCCGCTGCCGACGATGGGCGCCTGCCTGCTGTTTGGCTTCCTGGACGCCATGGCCATCCGGCTCCAAGGCGTGCAACTGCCAGGCATCGGCGAAGTGCCGGTGCAATTGATCCAGGCGCTGCCTTATATCTTGACGGTCGTCCTTTTGGCTGGCTTCATTGGTTCTGCCATCGCCCCCAAGGCGCTGGGCCGCCCCTATGTGAAGGAGCGTTGAGATGGAACTGAGTCAAGAACTGCTGGACAAGCTCCTCGCCGAGTCGCTGCGTGCGAGGGAGTTCTCCCATGCGCCTTACTCCAAGTACAAGGTCGGCGTGGCCATCCTGGACGAGCAGGATCGCATTCACATCGGCGCCAACATGGAGAACGCGTCCTACCCGCAGGGCTGGTGCGCCGAGCCTTCGGCGCTGACGGCCATGATCATGGCCGGCGGCAAGCAGGCCAGGGTGGCGATGGTGACGGGCCCCGGCCCGGGCATCATCACGCCCTGCGGCGGCTGCCGCCAGAAGCTGCGGGAGTTCTCCGTCCCCGAAGAGCTCGTCATCATTGCCGGCGATCCTGGCGGCATCCGCCAACGCTGGACCCTGGCCGAACTGCTGCCCCACA
>CBHWBD010000295.1:0-5133 GCA_966111775.1 uncultured Comamonadaceae bacterium
TCGTCGGCGGCGCCGGCGCGTCGGCCGGCGGCTCCAAGGTGCAGATCAACCACCTCAGCGCCGGCCGCATCCCGGCGGGCGCCCTCGTCGAGCGCTCGGTCCCCACGCCCATCGCCCAGGGCGACACCCTGCAGTTCGACCTCAACAGCAGCGACTTCGCCACCGCCCGCGCCGTGGCCCAGGCCATCAACAAGGCCAAGGGCGCCGGCACGGCCCAGGCCCTGGACGGTCGCGTCGTGCGCGTGAAGGCACCGGCCGCGCCGGACGATCGCGTCTCCTTCCTGGCCGATGTCGAGAACCTCGACGTCAGCATGGCCACGCCCGCCGCCCGCATCGTCATCAACGCGCGCACCGGCTCGGTCGTCATGAACCAGGCCGTCACGCTGCAGGCATGCGCCGTGGCCCACGGCAGCCTGTCGGTGACCATCAGCTCCACGCCCATCATCAGCCAGCCCAACGCGCTGTCCGGCGGCCAGACGACGGTGGCCGAGAAGGCCGACATCTCCATCCGCCAGGAACCGGGCAGCCTCATCCAGCTGGCCGCCGGCGCCCGGCTGTCGGACGTCGTCAAGGCACTGAACTCCCTCGGCGCCACGCCCCAGGATCTGCTCGCCATCCTGCAGGCCATGAAGAGCGCGGGCGCCCTGAATGCCGAGCTCGAGGTGATCTGATGACGACCCACGGCCCCTCGCCCAGCCTCGCCCCGCTGCACGCGGGCGCGTCCGGTCGGTCCCCCGCGGGGACGGCGATTGCCCGGGCATCGAGCCCGGCCAACATCGCCCGACGGGCCGGCTTGGGAGCGGCCCGGCGCTCGGCCCGTAAATACGCAAGGCAGCACTGAAATGGCCAGCAGTTTTCAATCCATTTCCGGCCAGAGCCTCGGCAGCGTCGACGCTCTGAATGGGCTCAAGGCCCAGGCGTCGCGCGACCCCAAGGCCACCATCCGCGAGACGGCCAAGCAGTTCGAGTCGCTCTTCATGCAGGAAGTCATGAAGAGCATGCGCGCTTCCACGCTGTCCAGCGGCATGCTGGACAACAACGCGACCCAGCTCGGCACCGAAATGCTGGACACCCAGTTCGCCGGCAAGATGAGCGGCCTGCCCGGCGGCCTGTCGGAAGCCATCCAGAAGCAGTTGCAGCGCCAGATGGGCGTCCCGGACCTGTCGCCCGAGAACATCAGAAAGAACAGCCAGACGACGCTGGCCCAGGCCCTGCCAGCCCTGGTCAACAAGGGCATCCCCAACCACGTGCAGGGCTTCATCCAGAAGCACGACGCCTCGGCCCGCGCCGCGGCGGCGGCCACGGGCATCCCGGCCAGCTTCATGGTGGCCCAGGCCGCCCACGAGAGCGGCTGGGGCAAGCGCGAGATCACCGGCGCCGACGGCACGCCTTCGCACAATGTCTTCGGCATCAAGGCCACGCCCGGCTGGACCGGCAAGACCGTGGACGTGAAGACCACCGAGGTCATCAACGGCCAGGCCGTCAAGGTGACGGCCAAGTTCCGCGCCTACGCCAGCTATGACGAGGCCTTCAAGGACTATGCCAAGCTGATCAGCGGCAACGACCGCTATGCCAAGGTCGTCGCCCAGGCCCAAAGCGGCAACGCCGCCGGCTTCGCCCGTGGCCTGCAGCAGGCCGGCTACGCCACCGACCCGGCCTACGCCGAGAAGCTGGCCAAGACCATCCAAACCACCCAGCGTGTGCAAAGCACGCTGATGGCCTGATATGAAGCCCCTCGCCCAAGAAGCCTCTTGGTCGGTCCCCCGCGGGGACGGCGATGCTTGCCAGTTCGACCGGCAAGCACATCGCCAACGCGGGCCGGCTAGGGAGCGGCCCGGCGCTCGGCCCGCAAATCTGATGCACCGCAACTGCCGCGAGTGCGGAACGGAGAACTGAGATGGCAGGCTTGCTCACCCTCGGCGCCCGCGCGATGTTCGCCAACCAGGCGGCATTGCAGACCATCGGCCAGAACATCGCCAACGCCAACACGCCGGGCTATTCGCGCCAGTCCGTCGTGCTCACGACCTCGCCGGGTCAGTACACCGGTGCCGGCTTCTTCGGCAAGGGCGTGGACGTGCAGACCGTCGTGCGCTCGCACAACGAGTTCCTGACCAAGGAAGCCGCCAGTTCCAAGGCCACGGCCACGGCCGACTCCACCCGTGCCGAGCAGCTGGCGCGCATGGAAAAGATCTTCCCGCCCGGCACGGAAGGCCTGGGCTACGCGGCCAGCCAGTTCCTGAACGCCATGGTCGACGTGACCAGCCGCCCCAACGACCCCTCGGCCCGCCAGGTGGCCCTGGGCCGCGCCAACGAGCTGGCGGTGCGCTTCTCCAACGCCGGCCAGCAGATCACCGACCTGCAGGCCGGCGTCGTCAGCGACCTCAAGGCCAATGTCGTGGTCGTCAACCAGCTGGCGCAGCAGATCGCCAACATCAACGACCAGATCTCCAAGACCCGCGGCAGCGGCCACACGCCCAACGACCTGCTGGATCAGCGCGAAAAGCTGATCTCCCAGCTGGGCGAGCACGTGGCCGTCACGACGCTGGCGGCCGATGACGACACGGTCGGCGTCTTCATCGGCGGCGGCCAGCGCCTGGTGCTGGGCAACCAAGCTTCGTCGCTGCAGATCTCGCCGGACGCCTACGACCCGTCGCGGGCCGTCATCTCCCTCACCGAAGGCGGCATCAACCGGCCGCTCGACGAGAGCGTGCTGACCGGCGGCTCCATGACCGCCCTGCTGGGCTTCCAGAACAAGGACCTGCAGGACGCCAAGAACATGCTCGGCCAGCTCGCGGCGGCCATCGGCACGCGCGTCAACGAGCAGAACGCCCTCGGTCTGGACCTGTCCAACCCGCCCGGCAAGGGCGCCGCCATCTTCAGCGTCGCCCCGCCCACCGTGCTGCCGGCGGCCAGCAACCAGCGCAACCCCGGCGGCGGCTTCACCAATGGCGTGGCGGCCACCATCGTCGACGCCAGCCAGCTGCAGGCCAGCAGCTACAAGCTGACCTCCCCCACGCCCGGTGCCTACGAGATGACGCGGCTGTCCGACGGCCTGGTGCGCACCGTCAACGACGGCGACACCATCGACGGCTTCAAGATCACTTTCACGCCCGCACCGCCGGCGGCCGGCGAGAGCTTCCTCATCGAGCCCGTGGGCTCGGCCGCCGTCAACATGAAGCGCGTGCTGGACAGCCCCAACGGCATCGCCGCGGCGTCACCGCTGACCGCCTCCGCGGCCGTCTCCAACAAGGGCACCCTCAGCGTCGACAGCATCTATGCCGTCAACCAGACCTTCGACCCGACCAAGGCGCCGATGACCGTGGACTTCGGCGCCCCCGATCCGGCCAATCCGAACAATGTGCAGTACACCCTGACGCTGGCCGACGGCAGCGTGCTGAACGGCATCTGGAGTTCCGGCCAGGCCATCGGCAACCAGCCGGCGGCCGGCATCGACCTCGGCTTCGAGCTGCGCACCAACGGCGTGCCGCGCCAGGGCGACAAGATCTCCATCGACCCGACGATCTACACCGCCACCAACAACGGCAACGCCAAGGCCTTCCTGAACATCCAGAGCGAGACCTTCATCGGCCGCCAGCAGGTGGCGGGCGGCGGCTTCACGCCCGGCTCGACCATCAACGACACCTATGCCGCGGACATGAGCGACATCGGCGCCCGCGTGCAGAGCGCCAACTACCTGTCCGGGGTGTCCACCAGCGTCGCCGGCGATGCCGAGAGCAGCCGCGCCGGCCAGGCCGGCGTCAACCTCGACGAAGAGGCCTCGCGCCTGATGCAGTTCCAGCAGGGCTACCAGGCCGCTGCCAAGGTACTGCAGACCGCCCAGACCCTGTTCGACGAACTGATGCGCATCGCCCAGCGCTAGGCCCCGAGGTAATCCATGAGACTCGCCACCGCCAACCTCTTCGACGCCTCCATCGCCAACCTGCAGCGTCGCCAGAACGCGATGCAGGAGCAGCAGCAGCAGCTGACCTCCGGCAAGCGCATCGCCCTGGCCAGCGACGACCCGACCGGCGCCGCGCGCGCCGAGCGGGCCCTGGCCACCATCGGCCGCGTCGACGCCAACCAGCGTGCCCTGGAAGCCAGCCGCAACAGCATGACCCTGGGCGAAGCGGCCCTGGGCGACGCCAACGAACTGCTGCAGCAGGCACGTGAAACCATGGTCTCGGCCGGCAACGCCAGCTATTCCGACTCCGAGCGCCAAGGCCTGGCGGCCAAGCTCAAGGGCATCCGCGACCAGCTGCTGGCCATCGCCAACCGGCCCGATGGCTCGGGCGGCTACATCTTCTCGGGCCAGGGCGCCTCCACCCCACCCTTCCTGGACCAGGCCGGCGGCGTCTCCTACATCGGCGTGCCCGGCAACATCCAGACCGGCAACCTCGACAACTTCCAGCTCACCATCGACGGCCGCGCCGCCTGGGAGCAGGCGGCCAGCGGCAATGGCAGCTTCGAGACCGCGCCGCGCATCCTGACCACCGACCCCGTCACCGGCAAGCAGGTCGCCCAGCTGATCGATCCCGTCACCGGCGGCCCGCTGGTCAACGGCATCACCGGCAACGTCGCCTCGGGCTGGATCGACGCCGGCCGCACCATCGATCCCAAGCTGCTGACCGGCCACAACTACCGCATCGACATTGCCGGCAACACGCCCAACCAGACCTACAGCCTGACCGACACCGACCTCGGCAGCGTCGTCTCCAGCGGCGCCTTCAAGCCCGGCCAGGCCATCACCGGCGACGGCATGGCCATGACCATCTCCGGCGCCCCGGTCGACGGCGACGCCTTCGCCATCGCCGGCAGCAAGAGCGGCCTCAAGGTCTTCGACGTCATCGACAAGGCCATCGCCGACCTGCAGACCACCAACCGCACGCCCAACCAGATCACCCAGGCCAACACGGCCAGCATCCGCGACATCGACGCCGTCATGGGCAATATGCAGAGCGTGCGCAGCCAGGTCGGCGAACGGCTGAACAACCTCGACGGCACCGAAGGCCGCCTGGCCGCGCTGAAGCAGTACAGCTCCGAAGAGAAGAGCGCCGCCGAGGACCTGGACATGGTGCAGGGCATCTCCGACTTCCAGAACCAGCAGACCGGCTACGACACGGCGCTGAAGACCTA
>CBHWBD010000296.1:0-5123 GCA_966111775.1 uncultured Comamonadaceae bacterium
TGGCCGAAGTCCTGGTCGGGCAGGTAGTAGAGGCGGTAGCCGTCCTTCAGCGCCCGCAGCGTCGGCCGCGTGCCTTGCTGGCGCGCGAAGATGATGCCGGTGCCGAAGCGCAGCCTCTTGGCGCGGAAGAAGGCGTCCAGCCAGGGATCCTTCTGCACCGAGTAGATGCTGACCAGCGGCGTCTCCAGCGACACCCGCAGGCCGGCCAGGTCCAGGCCGGTGAAGTGGGGCATCATCAGGATGACGTTGCGCCCGTCCAGGGCGCGCAGATGCTCCAGGCCTTCGATGCGCATCAGGCGCTTGAGGCGCTCGCGCGAGGCGAACCAGCCGTAGCCGTACTCCAGCAGCATCTGCACCATGGCGACGAAATGCCGGCGCAGCAGCCGCGCCCGTTCGGCTTCGCTCATTTCCGGCAGGCACAGGCGCAGATTGACCTCGCCGATGCGGCGGCGCGAGGTCGGCAGCGCATAGATCAGGCTGCCCACCACCCAGCCCAGGGCCGTGATCACGCGGAAAGGCAGCCAGCTCAGCAGCCACACGACGCCGACAAGCAGCCTCAGGCCCACGATGATCTCTGCCGGTTTTTCAAGGCATTCCTTTTGGAATCAACAACTTGGCTTCTGGTTACGCCACTCGGGCGCCCGGCATTCTCTCAGGCCGGCAACGCCATCCGACGCAGGCGCAGGTGCTGCGCCGTCAGCATCAGCAGCGGGATGGCCGCCAGCCAGGCGAAGGCCCAGGCGGAGGGGTGCGCCACCCAAGCCGCCGCGACCAGACCGCATTGCAGCAGCATGGCGTTGCCGAAGCCCGCACCGCGTCCGCCGGTGTAGCCGGCGACGAGCATGGCCAGCAGCCACAGGCCGAGCAGCACACGCAGAATGAGCCCGGGCAGGCCGGGGGCGTCGATCGACAGCAGGCCCATGAGGGCTGGCCATTGCAGCAGGGCGAAGGTGCAGGGCTCGGACAGGGCGCGGCGGCAGTCGGGAGTCGAAGTCATGGCCAGCTCCAGTGCGGGTTCAGCGCCGGTACAGGCGCAGGCGGAAGGCGGTCGTCGCGACGACGTTGTCCCAGTTGTTCGGCGCCGCGGCGGCATCGAATTGCTGTCGCGTCCGATACGGCCCGCCCGCGGCGATGCTCTGCGCCATGGCGGCGTTCATGTTGGGCAGACGCATCAGCTCGGCCGGCGACATCTCGCTCACATAGGCCGGCGCGCGCGGCGCGTCGGACAGCGCGTAGTTGTCCACGTTCTCGTCGACGGTGTTGGTCAGGCTCAGCGGTGGCACCTGGGCGCCAGGCTGGCCCGTCGAGAGGTCGGTGGCCGTGCCGGTCACGGTCAACGGCACGGCCCTTTCCGCCTGGATGATGTCGGCGATGACGGCGTCGTCCGGGTTGCCGGTGGCGCGCAGCCGGGCCTGGTCGGCGGTGCGCGCATCGCGGCCGAAATGGGCCGTGACTTCGAAGCGCACTGGCACCGACGGTGAGCCGTGCACACGCGTCTTGGCGTGCTCCTCGAAGCCGGCCGACATGCTGCTGTTGGCCGATCGCGTCAGCGGCGTCAGGTTGGCCCAGGACGCGCCGGTGCCGCCGAGGTGGTGGTTCAGCAGATGGCCCATGATGTAGTAGGTCGAGCCGCCGTGGCGGCGCCGCCCCAGGGCCTCCCACAGGCCGCCCGACACGCTGGGCTCGCTGCCCGGCGCATGCACGGCGGTCAGCCGCTCGACGGTGGCCGAGCGGCCCATGCCGGATTCCAGGTTGCCGTATTCCGGCGCGGTGGAGGCACCGGCGCCGCCGCCCATGATCTCCTTGGCCAGGTCGGCCAACTGGGTGGTCAGCGACACCACCTCGGCCTCGGCGTTGGCACCGGGGGCGGTGGCCGAGCCGTCCGCCGCTGCGGGCGCCGCCGTTCGCTGCACGCGCAGCAGCTCGGTGTGCAGGGCCCGGGCGCGCGCGATCTTGCCCTGCTTGGTGGCGCTGGCACCGACTTCCTGGGCGTCGAGGAAGGCGGTGAAGGACTGCGGCGTCGACGCGATCGTCAGCTGGGCGCTGGCGCCTTCGCCGGTGAAATAGAGCTCATGCCCTTCGCCGTTCTCGTCCGTGAAGGCGAAGTGGCGGTTCCACCAACCCACCACCGCGTCGCGCACGGCTTCCACGCCGCGCCGCGCCATCGCGATGAAGGCCTGGCCCAGCTCGATGGCGCGGTCGATCAGCCAGTCGATGCCCTGGTCGACCAGCTCGCGCACCGTCTCCAGCAGCTCGTGCATGCGCTCGCCGATATTGCCCAGGCCGAACTGGTTGGCCAGGAAGCCGATGGCCACCGGCATGGCGCGGTCCAGCGCGTCCTCCAGGAAGCCGGCCGCGCCGTCGATGGCGCCGTGGGCGATGTCCAGGATGCCGTCGAGCACGCGCGAGACGATCTCCAGCATCTCGCGCAGGTATTGCACGAAGGACTCGATGGCGTTGTAGACGGCCACCAGCGTGTTGATGACGGGCATGATGCCGGTCACGTCCAGCAGGCTCATCAGCCAGCGCGTGGCGCGGCCGATGATGGCGTCGGTGACCCAGCTGATGACGCCGTCCAGCACGCGGTCCCAGAGGTTGGACAGCTGGTTCTGGATCTCCACCCACAGCCCCGCCGGTCCCTCGGTGATGAGGATGGACAGGAAATGCCAGGCGCCGGTCGCCAGGTTCATGATCTGGCGCAGCCGCCTCACCGTGCCGGGGTCGAGCTTGCGTTCCAGACGCTCGAAGATGTGCTCGACGGTGATGCCCAGCACCTGCAGCACGAAGCTGAAGATGGAGGCGATGGAAAAGTCGGTCGGCGGCGTGATGCCGGCGGACTCGGCCTGGCCGAACAGCCAGCCACTGACGCCGTTCAGCAGATGGGTGCCGATGTTGTCGAAGAAGCGCCCGAAGCCGGCCTTGACGGCGCCCAGCAGGTTGATGAGGAAGCCGACCGGATCGGTCAGGATGTCGCCGATGGCCGCGGCTGCCTTGGCCAGCACCTGCACCACCAGCTCGGGCGGCAGGCCCAGCACGCGCAGCACCGACTGGAAGAAGGTCCAGGCCGCGCCGGCCAGGTCGCCGTCGACGAAGACCTGGCGCAGGATGCGCAGGGCCGTGGCCTGCACGCGCGGCCACAGCGTCGGGTCGCTGAAGAACTGGCCGAAGACGGGGATGCGCGCCAGGATCTGGTTGAAGACGAAGTTCTTGATCGGCTCGCGGATGCAGCAGGGAATGGCCTCCCAGACGCTGGACAGGATGAGCTGGGGCAGGCGCATCAGGTCGCCCACCACGCCGATGAGCCGCCGCACCACACCCACGGCGTTCTCGATGAAGGGCGTCAGCGCGTCGAAGCCCTGCAGCAGCCAGTCGAACAGGCCGCGCACCTTCTCGTCCGCCCAGCTGACCAGGCGCAGGGCCGCGTCCTCCAGCCAGCCCAGGGCGTTGGCCAGCATGGCCATCAGCGTGCTGGAGCGCAGGCTGCCCATCAGCGAGGTCACGGCGCCGCCGAGAGCGCCCACCTTGGTCGACACCCAGCCGCCGGCCTCGACGATGACGTTGCGCACGGTGCCGATCACCTGGGTCACCGACGGCAGCACGCTGGCCAGGGTGTCGCGGTTCTCGGCCACGCCGTCGCCGCCTTGCATGGCCGTGGCCGAGGCGTTCAGCTGCGTGGACATCTGCTGCATCTGCTGGCCGAAGTTGCGCATCCACGGCGGCGGCAGCATGTCGGCCACCTTCTGCGCGGTGGCGGCGATGGGCTGCCACACCGGCGCCGTCTGCTCCTTCACCCAGTCCCAGGCCTCGCCGGCCTTGGTCGTGATCCAGCCGACGATGCCGCCGGAGCTGTCGCCGTTGCCGGCCTCCTCGGGCCCGAAGAGCTGCTCCTTGACCCAGCCCCAGGCGTCGCCCACGGCATTGCGGATGGGCGCGGTCCAGTTCCAGATGTCGGTGCCGAAGGCCTCGATGCGCGCCCACACGGCGCCAGCCTTGTTGCGCAGCCACTCGATGGCCGGCGCGCCATAGCCATTCCACAGATCGCTGAAGAAGTCGCCGATGGGCTGCAGAAAGGTCGTCAAGCGGTCCCACGCCTCGCCGGCCACCTCCGTCACGAAGGTCTTCAGCTCGTCGATGGCGTTCAGCAGCGGCTGGCAGTCGCCCGAGATCAGGGCTGCGGCAATGCCGGCGGCCCGCTCGACCAGGCCGGTGAAGACGCCGAGCATGGCCGTCAGCGTGCCGCTGGGATCCAGGGCATTGAGCACCGCGGTCAGGCTGTCCAGGGCCGACGAGACCATGTCGCGCAGCAGGGCCATGGGGCCGCGTTCGATGACGGGCACCAGGCTGGGCGCCACCTCGCGCACCAGGCGCATGGCGACGGCGCCGATGGCGTCGCCCACCGCGTCGACGGCGGCCGAGCCGGCGTCCACCACCGCACCGGCGGCATCGCTGACGGCGCCGGTCGCACTGTCCCAGGCGTCGCCCGCCCACGAGCGTTGCACGCCGGTGGTCGGCGCCTCCTTGGCGGTCAGCGGCGCGCGGCTGGCCATCAGCTTCGCATTCGCCTCGGCCTCGCGTTCGGCCTTGTCATGGTGGGCGCCGCCGTCGGCCGCACTGCGCTGTGCCGTGGGCGGCGCGGCCGGGCTGCGCTGCTGCACGACGTGGGTGAGTTCATGCGCCAGCAGGCCGCGGCCTTCTGTGCTTTCGGGGTCGTAGCGGGCAGCGCCGAAGACGATGTCGTTGCCGGCCGTGTAGGCGCGCGCGCCCAGGCCTTCGGCGGACGCGGCGGCGGCGCCGTCGGCATGCACGCGCACGTCGGCCAGCGGCGCGCCGAAACGGCCTTCCATCTCGGCGCGCACCGGCGCCGGCAGCGGCTGGCCGCGGCCGGACTTGTCCTGCAGATAGCGTGGCAGGCCGGCAGGCGACGATTTGGAGTTGGCAGCGCGAGGCGGTCCGCGGTTGACCGCGCCTTTGGGCGTGCGTGCGGTGGCAGTGCGCGCCTGCATGGTCAGGGCCTGCTAACGCTGCGGGAATCGGTGCGAGAGGGGCTGCGCGGGTGCAGGGCTAGGCGTCGCGCCGAAGCCCGGGCTGGGTGCCCGGGCAAGGCGCGCAACGACGCCATGCGT
>CBHWBD010000297.1:0-5103 GCA_966111775.1 uncultured Comamonadaceae bacterium
CGATCGGTGCATTGCCGGGAGTCCCGCCCGCCGGGGCGGACTCCCGGCAACTCGGCACCGGGTCAAAAGGCTCAGGGACGAGCAACAGAAACCTACATTTGCCTGAACAAGTGAGCGCAGCTTTCAGCAACCAGCAGCATCTCCGTCCCATGCTTGAGCTTGATCTGCATCCGCCCACGGAAGTCCCGGCTGACGCTGGCGATGGCATTCACGTTGACCAAGGTCGAGCGGTGGATCTGCCAGAACTGCTGGGGGTCGAGCTCGTCGATGAGCTCCTTCAGCGGCTTGCGGATCAGCGCCTCGCCGTCCTTCAGCGCCAGCCGCGTGTACTTGTTGTCGCTCTGGAAGAACATCACCTCGTCGACGGTGATGAGGCGCAAGGTCTGGCCCACCGAGGCATTGATCCAGCGCAGCGGCGCCCGCGCGGCGGAGGGCGTTGCGGCCGCGGGCCGTGTGCCGAGCTGGTCCAGCACGCCGCCCAGCTGGGCCGGCGCCTGGCCGAGGCGGGCCTTCAGCCGCGAGATGGCCGTGAACAGGCGCGCACCGGCCAGGGGCTTGAGCAGGTAGTCGACGGCGCCCTGGTCGAAGGCGGCGATGGCGTACTGGTCGTAGGCGGTGACGAAGACGACATGGGCGCGGCCATTGACCTGGCGGGCCACGTCGATGCCGGTGGCGCCGGGCATCTCGATGTCGAGGAAGAGGATGTCGGGCTGGTGCTCGTCGAGCAGGCGCAGGGCTTCCAGGCCATCGGCCGCCTCGCCGACGATGCTGAGGTCGGGCCAGAGCTTGCCGAGCTGCTCGACCAGCTCGCCGCGCAGCGCGGCTTCGTCCTCGGCGACCACCGCGGTCGGTGCAATCAGGCTCATGAAGGCAATTCCAGGATGAATTCCGTGCCGCCGGCGCCGCTGGTGCAGACCAGTTTCGCGTCCAGCACGGCCAGGCGTTCGCGCAGGGAGGCGAGGTCGGCGTCGTCGCTGCACAGCCCCGGCTGATCAAAGCCCAGCGTGATGCCGCCATCGGCCTTCAGCCAGCAGCGCTTGGGATGACCCAGGCGCACGGCGCGCTGCACCAGCGGCAGCAGCAGCATGGGCGGCAGCTGCAGGGCGCCGCGCGAGCCGAGCTCGCAGTCGAAGGCGGGCGGGTCGCCGTTGAGGTCGCGCAGCAGATCGAGGTAGCTGGCGATCAGCTCGGCCTCGCTGCCCAGGGTCGCACCGGCCATGCCGCCGGGCGGCATCAGCTGATGCCGTGGCAGCCGCGGCAGCGCCACGCGCAGATGGCGGATGAGGCGCTCCAGGCGGGCGCTGGCGCTCGGGTCTTCGCGGCCATAGGCCTGCTCGACCGAGACGAGGGCATCGAACAGCAGGGCCGGATCGACCTGGGCTTGCAGGGCGGCCAGGCGCGAGGCCAGGGCATGGCGACGCAGCTGGCTGTGCTCGCGCAGCAGGTCCTGGGCGGCCTGGTCCTGGCGGCGCCGCACGGTGCGGAACTCCAGCACGCCGACGATCATCAGTGCCGGCATGAAGATCCACAGCGTGTCGCCAATGATGGCGGTGACGCGGAACATCGAGCACTTCACCTTGCCATGGGTCTGGGCATAGATGTCGCACAGCGAGGGCCAGGGCATGGCGGCGGCCAGGGGGTAGATGACGGCCATGGCCAGCACCGAGCCGAGGGCCGTGGCAGCCACCAGGCGCTGGCGCCGCGCCGGATGGGCCGGGTGGCTGCGCGCGGCCGGCAGCCAGCACAGCAGCAGCACGGCGCAGCTGACCAGGGGCAGGCTCAGCTGGCGGGCAATCACCGGCCACAGCTGGTCGCCGACGCGCAGCTCCAGCAGCGAGGTCAGGTCGATGGCGCCGAAGAGCAGGGCGGCGCTGACGAAGACGAGGGTCTCGTTCAGGCGCAGCGAGCGCCAGGACTGCAGCACGTGGCGGATGGCGTTCATGCCAGGGCCTCCGCCGGCAGGTTCACGCGGGCGATGACGCCGCGCGGTTGGGCGGCCTGCAACTCCAGCGTCGCGGAGTCACCGAAGCGGGCGGCCAGGCGGGCCCGGGTGTTGGCCAGGCCCACGCCCGCGCCGCCGCTGGCCGACCCGAAGCCCTGGCCGTTGTCGGCCACTTCGACGGTCAGCCCCCCATCGGCCGTGTGCTGGGCGCGGATCAGGATGCGACCGCCCTCCGGCAATGGCGAGAGGCCATGCTTGATGGCGTTCTCCACCAGGGTCGGCAGCACCAGCGTCGGCAGATGGGCCGTCAGCAGTTCGGGCGGTGCCTCGATGTCGAAGGACAGGCGTTCGCCCATGCGCATCTGCAGGATGGCGAGGTAGTGGCGCACCAGCTCGAGTTCGTCGGCGAGGGTGGATTCATGCCGGCGCATGCCGGGCAGGGCGGCGCGCAGATAGGCGATCAGGGCCACCAGCATGTTGCGGCCGCGCTCCGGCTGGGTTTCGTACAGACGCTTGACGTTGGCCAGGGTGTTGAACAGGAAGTGAGGCTCGATCTGGGCGTTCAGCGCCGACAGCTGGGCCTCGGTCTGCTGGGTCTTGAGGGCTTCGCGTTCGCGGAACAGCCGGGTCAACTCATCCCGGCCCTGGCGCTGGGCGCGGCTGACCAGCAGCAGCGCATAGGCGATGCCGCCGAGCAGGGTCCACAGCGAGATGGTGGAGAGGGCCCAGGCGGTCATGACCTTCATGGGGTCGCTCATCTGCGACACCGCATAGCGCAGCCAGGTGCCCAGCGCGGCACCGGAGCCCACGGCCAGGGCCTGGATGGTGAGGGCGGCGGGCAGCTTCCAGCGCCGGCTGGCCAGCAGGGCTTCGGCCAGGCCCACCATCAGCAGCAGGGAAATCCCGGTCAGCAGGCACTGGCGGCTGAAGCGGATCAGCGCGAAGAAGGCGTCGCTCAGGCTGCCGTCGTCCCCTTCGCCAATCCAGGTCAGCGCCCGCGAGAAGGCATAGAAGAAGCAGAAGTAGTAGACGCCCGCCAGCATGCGCAGATTGCAGACACGGCGAAAGGCTTGCAGCGGGCTCAGGTCCTCCATTCGGTCCATTCTCGGCGCCCGGCCATCAGCCGGGGCTGGATGCGACGAATTGGGAGATATGGGGCGCCAAGCCGGCCAGGGACGGCTAAGCAGCGCCGGCGGCGGCGATCAGGGCCTTGAGCTCGCGTTCGGAGGCGGCCGGGTCACCGAGGTTGACCTCGATGAGGCGGCGCAGATGGGTGATGGATTCGATGTCGATGCTGCGGCACAGCACGCCGGCATGGCCGCCCTCGACATGGGCCAGCTCGCCGGCCATGGCGATGACGATGTCGCCGGTGGCCAGGGGCAGCTTGACGAGGCAGGGCATGCCGACCTGGGGCGAGAGCCCGTCCGGCAGCTGCAGCAGCACGCCCTTGAGGGAGATGTCCACCACCTGGCAGCGCAGATGCTCCTGGGTCGTGATCAGCTCGGCGCCGGAGGCGAAGGTGACGCGGGCAAATTGGCGGCGTTCGGTGCTGATGATGCTCTCCCGGCGGGTGGGGGGATGTTTGCAACCGATCCTAGACGAAAGATTCCAGCGCGGTGCCGCTGCTGAAGACGGTGCTGTGCTCGACGGCCTGCTGCAGCCTTTCGGGGGCCAGCGAGGCCAGGCCCATGGCTTCCAGCATGAACCAGGCGGCGCGCAGCAGGGCGACGATCTCGTCGCGGGTGCCGTCGATCTCGACCGGCGAGTCATCCCAGTCGCGATCGGGGGCCTGGCGCGGCGCGACGACGGCCGGCCGGTGGGCGCGGGCGATGCGGGCCAGCAGTTCGCGCGTGTCGACGGTGGCGCTAGGGGCGTCGATGAGGCGCACCAGGTCGCCCAGCTGCTGCTCGGCCGCAGCGGCCAGCAGGCGTGCGGCCTGGTCGGCCCCGCCCGCCAGATAGAGGCCGGCGGCGAGGTCGGCGTATTCGAGGGCGGCGGACAGCCGCTGGAGGTCGGGGTTGGTCGACATGACCACTGAGTCTAGGTTGTGTGCAGTGGCAAAGGGCGGCCAAACTTCACGCTGCTTTGTTTATGCTGGCCCCTCATCCCCGCATCCCTTCGGAGAGCCTCATGACCGACCGCCGCCGGCATTTGCAGCAACTCGCCGCCCTGGCCTCGGCCGCGGCGTTGCCCGCCTGGGCCGATGACGACAAGGACGGCACCTATGACCAGGAGTCCGTCCTCAAGGCTGCAACCGATTTCTTCGGCCAGACGACGGAAGGCCTGGCCAAGGTCATCGAGAAGGCTTTCAAGGACCAGGGCCGGCCCAACGCCTATATCCGCGGCGAGGAGGCCGGCGGCGCGGTGACCGTGGGCCTGCGCTATGGCGACGGCGAACTGCTGATGAAGGGCGGTGGCTCGGCCAAGGTCTACTGGGCCGGACCGTCCATCGGCTTCGACGTCGGCGGCAATGCGTCCAAGGTCTTCACGCTGATCTATCACCTGCCCAGGGCTGCGGCTATTTACCAGCGCTTTCCCGGCGTGGACGGCAGCCTGTACTACATCGGCGGCGCGGGCATCAACTACCAGCGCCTGAAGGGCATCGTGCTGGCGCCCATCCGTCTGGGCGTGGGCCTGCGCGCCGGGGCCAGCGTGGGCTATATCCATTACCGCCGCGAGAAGAGCATCAACCCGTTCTGAGCGCGCGCCAACACGCCCGCCTCTGCGTGTCGTCAAAGCGCGCGGCGGGCGACTCAGGCACTCTCACCGTTTGTCCACAGCAGGCGTAGACTGTGGATCCATACAGTCAAAGGCCCATCGTGAGCAGCACCACCGACCTGCCCGTGCAGGACATTTCCAGCGAAGTCCTGATCGAAAAATACGCCAAGGGCGGCGAGCAGACGCCGGACGAGCTGCGCGAACGCGTCGCCCGCGCCCTGGCCCAGGCCGAGAAACCGGCCGATCGCGCGCGCTGGACGGCGGCCTTCCTCGTGGGCGCGGACGGGAAGCTCGAGCGGGTCTGGTACAAGATCAGCCCGAAGGACACGCCGGTGAAGCTGCTCGAGGCGTTGGAGGCCGACGCGTGACCACCTTTCCCGCACCCGAGGCCGTGCTGCCGCACCGCCCCCCGTTCCTGTTCGTCGACGAGGTCACCGCGCTCC
>CBHWBD010000298.1:0-5015 GCA_966111775.1 uncultured Comamonadaceae bacterium
TGCTGAAGCAGCCGGGCGACACCGCCATCGGCATGAAGGCCTTCTGCGCCCTGGTCGCCATCGTCCTCGTCGTCCTGACCGTGCGCCATCCGGTGCGAGCCGAGCAGCAGCGCATGCAGGCCTATCTGGTGCTGACCGTCGGCTCGCTGGTGTTCTGGTCGCTCTACCAGATGTCGCCCAACGGCCTGCAGCTCTATGCGGTGGGCAATGTGCTGATGAATGTCTGGGGCGTGCCGGTGGCGCCGCAATGGGTGCAGAACATCAACGCCTTCTCCATCGCCATCGGCGGGCCGCTGCTGGCCTGGCTGTTCGCCCGCTGGCGCGCGCGCGGCTGGCCGGTGGACATCCCGATGCAGTTCTCGGCCTCGCTGGTGCTGATGGGCCTGGGCTTTCTGGCGCTGCCCGTCGGCATCCATTTCGCCGACGGCACGGGCAAGTCGGACTTCTTCTGGCTCTTCCTCAGCTACGTGCTGCAGAGCGTCGGCGAGTTGCTGATCTCGCCCATCGGCTACGCCATGATCGGCCGCCTGGCGCCGCGCCAATACCAGGGCATCATGATGGGCAGCTGGATGCTGGTGACGGGCCTGGCCTCGCTGTTCGCGGGCGACTTCTCCGGCATGGTGTCCCAGCCCGTCAACGGCTCACCGCTGACGACCAACCCGCAGTACGCCGCGCTGTTCACCCAGCTGGCCGTGGGCAGCCTCGTCACCGGCGCCGTGCTGTTCGCGCTGCGCCCGTGGCTGAGGCGGTTGATCGACAGCCAGGCGCCGGCTCACTCCGGATAGGCCTTGCTCAGCGCTTCGAGCTGCTGCTTCGTCACGGCCATCATGAAGCCGTGCCTCAGCGTCGCCGGCATCTCGAAGCGGTTCCACTCCTTGATGCCCGAGTTGCCCCAGACCTCGATCCACGGGCCTTCCAGCCGCGGCGCCATCGACAGGCCATAGCTGATGCCGGCGTACTGCTCGTAATACAGCAACCAGTCCTGGCCATTGGGCGCGCGGATCAGCGTCGGCGCTTCGCGGAAGGCGGGGCTGAGCGGCCGGCCGGGCTCGGGATAGGGGCCGAGCAGGTTCGCCGCGCAGCTCATGCGGATGGTCTTGCCCGTGGTCCAGATATAGGACGGGAAGCGCTCGTCCTTGACCACCGCGCAATAGCCGCCCTCGGGGTTGTCGACGAGGAAGACGTCGATGGTGGCCATGTCCCAGTCGAACAGCCGCTTCGGAACGCCCTTGAACTCGCGCAGGTCCGGTGAGGTGACGTAGAGGGTGCGCTGGCTGGACCAGTAGCGCTCGGGGTCGTCCGGCGAACTCGGCACATTGGGCGTGTGCCACATCAGCACGAACTGCTTGCTCGCCTTGTCGAAGAAGAGCTTGGGCGCGCCGATGCGCTGCAGTGGATGGGGCTGGCCCACGGCCGCGGCGAGGTCGGGCTTGTAGCTGCCGAACTTCGTCCATTTGACGAGGTCGTCGGAGACCCAGAAACGGATCTCCTCGTCCTCGTCGCTCTGGTTGCCGACGAGGTAGTAGCGGCCATCGCCGCCCTGCACGATGAAGGGATGGCCGTGATAGTCCTCGTTGACGGCCTTGCCCTGGTTGAGGCGCTTCCAGTGCAGGCCGTCGGTGCTGACGGCCTAGTGCAGCACGCCGTAGCGGGCATGCGTCATGTGGGCGAAGAGATAGCCGCCGGGTGCCGCGTCCGCCGCCCGGGCCGTGAGGCCCGTGACCGCGAGCAGCACGCCGGCAAGCCAGGCGTGCAACTTCATCGTTTCTCCTTCATTCCGGCAACGGCGGCACCGTCTTCATCAGCGCCACGGCCGACGGCAGCGGCACGTGGACGACCATGGCCGCACCGGTCGTGCCCGTGCCGCCGCCGACCCAGACCAACTGGTGCCAGAACTACTCCACGCCGCTGCTGCCCACGGCCGACGGCAAGCAACTGCTGATGCTGGCCAGCGACTTCGAGACGGTCAACGGCGCCCAGGTCTGCCGCACCCGTTTTGCGCGCGGCGTCCTGCCTTCCTGAGTCCGCTCAGCGCAGCTGGTAGCTCAGGTTGACGAACCCGCTGCGGCCGCGCGGGTCGGTGTAGGTCGGGTCGAAGGTCGACAGGAAGTAGTAGGACTGGTTGCTGAACGGCGGTGCGGTGTTCAGCAGGTTCTGCACGCCGGCACGCACGCTGAACTGCTTGCTGAAGCGCCAGCTGCCGCTCATGTCCCACAGCGAATAGGCCTTGACCTTGCGCGGCGCCGTGTCGGGCAGGTAGCTGTCGTCGGTATAGCTGGAGAAGAAGCTGTTGCCGACCGTCAGCGACAGCGGGCCGAAGTCCCAGTCGCCCGACACGCGGTGGCGCCAGCGCTGGATGACCTGGTCCTGCAGGAAGCGACCGGCGTTCTCCAGGAAGCCCTCGGCCTGGCCGAACTGGCGCTTGTATTCGATGACATAGGTGCCGCTGAAGTTCAGGCCCACGCGGCCCATGTCGCTTGCGGCCGAACGCCAGCGCGCATCCAGGTCCAGGCCCGAGGTCTTGAGCCCGCCCTGGTTTTCCTTCTTCAGGATCAGCGTCGGGTAGTCGTCGGCCGGGTCGCGCTGGATGTAGCTCGCATAGCGCGTCGGGTTCTCCAGGATGATCTTGCCGGACAGGTCGCTGATGACGTCGGTCTTGGTGATGCGCCAGTAGTCCAGGCTGATCGTGCTGTCCTTGACCGGCTCGAAGACGATGCCGCCCGACATCTGCCGGCTCTTCTCGGGCTTGAGGTCGGGGTTGGCCACCTTCTGCGTCGGGTACTGGTCGAAGGCGTCGTAGACGCTGTCGTAGAGGAAGGCCGGGCTGGTGCCGTAGCTGGTCGGGCGGTAGAGCTCGCTGAAGCTCGGCGCGCGGAAGCCGGTGCCGGCGGAAGCGCGCAGCACGACGGCCTTGCTCGGCTGGTAGCGCAGGCCCAGCTTGGGGTTCACCGAGCTGCCGACGTTCTCGTAATGGTCGGCACGCAGCGCGGCCTGGATCTCCAGGGTCTTGGTCACCGGCGCATTCAGCTCGGCATAGGCCGAGGCGATGTTGCGGCCATAGCTGGTGGCGACCAGCGGCGGCGCCGTGCCGGAGGAGTCGCGGTCGCCGCCGATGTTGTTGCCCACCAGCAGGGCCGAGGGCGTGAACTTCTGGGTCTCGCGACGCAGTTCGGCGCCCAGGGCCAGACCGAGGTCGCCGCCTTCCAGCTGGGCCAGGGTGCCGGTGATCTTGAAGTCCAGGCCCGAGGTCGCGCCCTCGCCGCGGCGGGCCACATCGTCGATGCGCAGCGACTGGATCAACGACTGGCTGGATGCCGGCGACGGGCCGAAGGGGTTGATCTGGCCGGCCTTCACCGCGGCCAGCAGCTCGTTGAACTTGAAGTAGCCGTTGACATAGCGGTCCTTCACCTTGTTGACCGCGTAGCTGGCGCCGGCCGTGTAGTCCCAGTCGTCGAACAGCGTGCCCCTGGCGCCGACGACGACGCGGTTGGCATCGCTCTGCACTTCGTTCGTGCGGTTGCCGAGTTCGGTGGCGCGGAAGCGCACCTCGAAGGTCCGCGAGTCATTGACGGGCTTGGGCAGGAAGGGGTTCACCGCGGCCCAGGTCACGCCGCTCAGCGTGGTCGGGTTGGGTGACAGCACATAGGTCGTTTCGGCGCGGGCCAGCAGGGCCTCGGCGAAGAGCTGGTGGCCACCGCCGACGTCCACGACGCCGCGCGTCAGGAAGGAGGTCTTGTCGGCCTTGGGATAGATCTCGGTGTCGGCCATGTAGTCATAGCCGCAGGCCTCGGAGCCGATGGCAGTGGGCGCGTAGACGGAGGCCGGCGGGTTGCAGGCCGGTGCGAACAGATTGACCGTGCGCTGGGTGTAGGGCTTGCCGTTGAAGGTGTAGCCGGCCGCGTTGATGGCGGCGAGCTGGGCCGCGCGCGTGGACGAAGTGCCCGACAGGCGGATGTTGCCGGGATAGGGTCGGCTGGACAGGTAGTAGGGCACCGTCTCGGTCAGCGGGCGCTCCTGGATGAACTTTCGCTGCGTGGAGCGCAGGGCGTCCAGGCGCTGCACGTCGAGCGTCGCGAAGACGTTGTAGCCGTCCTTTGCCAGCTCGCCCACGCCACCGCTGACGGTGAAGGTCTTCTTGCCCGCGCCGCCTTCCTGGGTGCCGGCGACGTAGGCGTTGAGGTCCAGGCCGGTGTAGTCCTGGCGGGTGATGAAGTTGATGACGCCGCCGATGGCGTCGGTGCCGTAGATGGCCGAGGCGCCGTCCTTCAGCACCTCGACGCGCTGGATGGCACCGGCCGGGATGCTGTTCAGGTCCACGCCGGCGGCGTCGCCGGGCGAGGCGAAGTTGGCCAGGCGCCGCCCGTTCAGCAGCACCAACGTCGACGACACGCCGATGCCGCGCAGATTGGCGCCGTTGAAGCCGCGCTGGCCGCCGGTGTTGTCGGTGATGGAGGCGCCGTCGCCCAGGTTGGCGGCGGCGGCGCTGATGTTCTTCAGCAGCTCGGCGGCGGTGGTCACGCCGGCCTTGGCGATGTCATCGCGCTTGATGGTCTGCACCGGCAGCGCGGTCTCGGCGTCCACGCGCTTGATGCTGGAGCCAGTGATCTCGACGCGTTCGAGTTTCTGGTCTTGCTGTGCGTACGCAGGCAGCGCAATGACACAGAGCAGGGCGGCATGCGCCAGCGGGTGCCGGGTGAAGGAGCGGGTCATGGAAAGGCCTCGTGATGAATGGGTGGGAGCGGATGCCATTCAGGTTAGGGAGGCGGTGCATGGCTTGCCTATGGGGTTTGGGCGCGGCGGTCGCTTGCACGCAAATGCGCGTCGCTTCTCGGCAAACGACACGAGCAAGCCTGCAACAGCGCTTGCATCCAAGCGACATGCACTTGCGTCCACGGTCCAGGCCGAGCCCAACCCGCTGGTCCGGCCTCGCCCCCGCTGACAAGATGGCTGCATGAGATTCCTGACCCGCTTCACCCTGGCCGCTCTGTGCTGCATCGGCACGGCCCATGCCGGCA
>CBHWBD010000299.1:0-5014 GCA_966111775.1 uncultured Comamonadaceae bacterium
CCGGACTTCATCATCATCTACCGCCTGTCCATGCTGGACCTGGTGCCCAACGGCAGCAGCTGGGAAGAGGTGGTGGAGCTGGCGCGGCGCGTGTCGCGCAGCGGCGCCACCATCATCAACACCGGCATCGGCTGGCACGAGGCGCGCATCCCGACGATCGCGACCAGCGTGCCGCGCGCCGGCTTTGCGTGGGTGACCGCCAAGCTGCGCGCCAAGCTGCGGGAAGAGGGCATCAACACGCCGCTGATCACCAGCAATCGCATCAACACGCCCGAGGTGGCCGAGGGCGTGCTGGCCGACGGCAGCGCCGACATGGTGTCGATGGCGCGGCCCTTCCTGGCCGACTCCGAGTTCGTCAAGAAGGCGCGCCAGGGCAGGGCAGACGAGATCAACACCTGCATCGCCTGCAACCAGGCCTGCCTGGACCACACCTTCGCGCAGAAGATCTCGACCTGCCTGGTCAACCCGCGGGCGGCCTATGAGCAGGAGATCGTGATCAAGCCGGTGATTGGCGCCAAGAAGCGCATTGCCGTCGTCGGCGCCGGCCCCGCCGGCCTGGCCGCGGCGACGACGCTGGCCGAGCGCGGCCATGCGGTGACGCTGTTCGATGCGGCGGCCGAGATCGGCGGCCAGTTCAACATGGCCAGGCGCATCCCGGGCAAGGAGGAGTTCAGCGAGACGCTGCGCTACTTCAACCGCCGCATCCAGGTCACGGGCGTGGACCTGAAGCTGAACACCCGGGTCGATGCCGACGCGCTGAGGGGCTTCGACGAGGTGCTGCTGGCCACCGGCGTCAGCGCCCGCAACCCGAAGATCAAGGGCCAGGACGAGGGCGCTACCCGCGGCCAGGTGCTGAGCTATATCGACGTGCTGCGCCACGGCAAGCCGGTGGGCAAGCGGGTGGCCATCGTCGGCGCCGGCGGCATCGGCTTCGACGTGGCCGAGTACCTGCTGGAGGCCGGCCATTCGCTGACGCTGGACCCGGCCGCCTGGCGTCGCCACTGGGGCGTGGGCGACCCGGAGCAAGTGCGGGCCGGTCTGCTGCGCCCGGCACCGGATGCGCCGACGCGTCAGATCACGCTGCTGCAGCGCAAGGCCGGCAAGCCCGGCGCGGGCCTGGGCAAGACGACGGGCTGGATCCATCGCGCCGCGCTGAAGATGAAGAACGTCGACATGCTGGCCAGCGTCAACTACGAGCAGATCACGCCCGAGGGCCTGTGGGTCAGCTATGGCGAGCAGCGCAAGGATGCCCAGCTCATCGAGGCCGACACCATCGTGCTGTGTGCCGGCCAGGAGCCGCTGCGCGAGCTGGAGGCACCCCTGAAGGCTGCGGGCGTCAACGTCCACCTGATCGGCGGCGCGCTCGAGGCCGGCGAGCTGGACGCCAAGCGGGCCATCCTGCAGGGCACCAAGCTGGCCTGCACGCTGTAGCCGGATCAGTTGCGGGAGAGTTCCCAGAGCTGGTACAGCGTGTCGTTGTCCTGCTCCAGGACTTCCAGGCCCTGGGCCAGGTCGAAGCTGGAGTCGTACCAGCCGCAATCCATCTTGCTGTGGGCGCCGGCCCCGGTGTTGATGCAACGAAGCGCGGCCTGGGGCAGCTTGGAGTTGGACCAGGACGACTGCGAGTTGAAGAATTGCATGGTGTCGGCTCCGCGTTTTTGAAGGGGTGGCGTCGTGTTCAACGCCATGCCGTCAGCATCGCGGCCGGGCCGTTTTCGGGACATCACCCGGAGGGTGGAGCGAGGGGGGGAGAAGCCGCCCCACCACCCCCCGCCTTTCCCCCTTCCTCCCCCAAAAGGGGGAGACAGCCGCGCTAAGCTCGCGGCGCTTTTCATCCCCCCACCGCCTTGACCCGCCCAGCAGCTCCATTTCGCCCGTCTCCGGCCCAACGCGGACTGGTGGCCTTGCTGCTGGTGCTGTTGCTGAGCCCCGGCCTGGCCGTCGCCCTGGGCAGCGCCGGGCTGGACCTGCGCGAACGCCTGGCCACGCTGGGCCTGTCCCTGTGGCTGCTGGCGCTGCTGCCCACCGTGCTTGGCAGCCTGCGCTGGGCCCTGCTGGCCTGGACGCCTGCGGTGCTGCTGCTGCCGCCCTATGTCTACCTCTGCCTCAGCCTGGGGGCCGTCCCGGGTGACGCCCTGGTCGCGGCGGCCCTGCACACGGCGCCCACGCGCAGCCTGGAGGTCGTGAGCGGATTCGGCGCCTGGATCCTGCCTTGGGCGGTCCTGGCCCTGGCCTATCCCCTGCTCGCCTGGCGCATCGACCGGCGCTGGCGGCTGGCGGGCCGCAAGGGCTGGCTGGCCGGCCTGCTGGGCGTGGCCTGCCTGTCGCTGGTGGTGCAGCAGGCCCTGCCTCAGCAGCTGAGCCTGCCCGCGTTCTTCACGCGCGCCACGGCTGACCGGGTCTTTCCCTTGAACCTCGCGGCCAGCCTGCAACGCGTGCTCGAGCAGGACCGGCGCGAAAAGCCGACCGTCTCACTGCACGGCCGGGCCCGCCCCGGCTCGGCCGACGCGCCGCTGCACCTCGTCCTCGTCATCGGCGAATCGGTGCGCCCCGATCACTTGAGCGTCTACGGCTACGGGCGCGACACGACCCCTGGCCTGGCCGCCGCACGCAACGAGCTGCTGCTGTTTGACGACGTCGCCTCGACGGCGCATTGGACCGGCTTCGCCGTGCCCGGCATCGTCGGCCGGCCGCTCGGCGAGCGCGGCAAGGCCGGCCTGGTGCGTACCCTGCGCGAGGCCGGCTATCACTCCGCCTGGCTGTCCAACCAGGAGAACTCGGACCTGATCAGCGACGCCGACGTGGCGGACTTCGCGCGCAGCGACTACGAATTCCACCTGCGCATGGATGCCGCGCTGCTGCCGCCGTTCGAGGGCCTGTTGCGCCAGGCGGGGCCACGCCAGTTCATCGTGCTGCACATGATCGGCAGCCACTTCCCCTACGAGGAGCGCTACGACGCCCAGGACCGGCGCTTCACGCCGACGCTGGCCGACGCGGGCGTCAGCGGCTGGCCGGGCGCAGCCCACAAGGCCGAGACCATCAACTCCTACGACAACACGCTGGTCGTGCTGGATCGTTTCCTGATGCGCACCCTCGCCGCGCTGCGCGCCGATCCCGTGCCGGCCCTGCTGGTCTTCACCTCGGACCATGGCGAAAACCTCTTCGACGACGAGCGCCAGCGCTTCATGCATGCGCTGACCGATCCGTCGAAGGCCGACACGACGGTGCCCTTGTTCTTCTGGGCCAATGACGCCTACCGCCGCCGCTGGCCCGAGGCCTTGTCGCCGCTGCAGCAACGCCGCACGGCCCCGATCAGCCATGTCGACCTGATGCCGACGCTGCTGGACCTCGCTGGCGTCGACGCCGACGGCATCTCGCCCGCCGAAAGCCTGCGCTCGCCGGACTGGCGCCCGCGCCCGCGCCGCCTGCGCCAGATCGACGGCCCCGGCTGGAACTACGACGACATCCGCTGAACCCATCCAAAATTGGGGTCGGAGTCGATTTTCCTGGCGCGAGCCGGATCGGGTAGGCTGGAAAGTCCATCCAGGAGCCGCCATGCCCACCGCCGCCATCAGCCCCGTTGACGTCGCCGCCAGCCTGACCGAGTTCTGGTCGCCGCGCGTCATCGGCGCCTTCGACGACAACTACGTCAAGGTGGCCAAGGTGCAGGGGACCTTCGGCTGGCACCGCCATCCGGACGAAGACGAGCTCTTCCACATCCTGCGCGGCCGGCTGCGCATCGAGATGCGCGACGGCGCCGTCACGCTGGAGGCCGGGCAGATGTTCGTCGTGCCGCGCGGCGTGGAGCATTGCCCCGTTGCCGAGGAGGAATGCCTGCTGATGCTGGTGGAGCGCAAGACGACGCTGCACAGCGGCGACTCGCCCAACGAGAAGACGCGCTCCATCGAGGAGCAACTCGGCCAGGCCTAGGCGCGGCTCAGCTCCCGCCGCGCATCGCTGCCTATCCAGCGCGCCGACTTTTCCTCACGCCCACACAAACGCTGCGCCACAGTGAGCGCAGGCTCACGCAGGGCCCCGCTGCGCTTGCCGATCTGGCGCAGCGCCCAGTTGACGGACTTCCTGACGAAGTTGCGATCGTCGTCGGCGGCCGCTTCGATGAGGGGCAGGCGGGCGATGAAGTCGGCGTCGGGCCGCGTCTTATGATGCACGGCGGCGACGGCCAGCAGGCTGAAGGCGGCGCGCTTCTCGAACTCCGCCTTGCGCCTGGCCCAGCGCGGGATGGCGTCCCAGGCCAGCGGGCTCTTCACGAAGGCATTGGTACAGGCCTGGTCGCAGACGTCCCAGGCCCGCATGCCGGCCACCCAGTGGTCCATCTGCTTCAGGGTCAGCTTCTCGGGCTCGGCCACCATGCCGGCCAGGATCTGGGCGTCGGGAATGCCGCTGTCCCACAGCGCCAGGGCCAGCTCGTGGTCGCGCTTGAACTCCTTGGCCAGGGCGCGCAGCGTCGGCACGGCCAGGCCCAGGCGAGCCTCGCCGGTCAGGCCGAAGCGGGCCATGGCTTCGAGCTGGTCGGGCCGGGCGGCGGCGCGCAGGGCGGCCAGGGCTTCATCCAGGCGCTGAGCAAGCTTATTCGGCATGCGCAGATTCTGCGGTCCGCCGCGGCAGGACAATGGCAGCTTCGACACGATCGAGACCACCGCCCGATGAAGCCCAGCCACCCTGTGCGCGTCATGCCCGTCCTGGCCGCCCTGGCCACCGCCCTCCTCGTCACCGCCACGCCCGCGGCCCACGCCGTCACCGGCCCGGGCGTCTCCTGGCAGGCCGCCGCGGCCGACGCCGACATCGACCGCTACTTCGTCCAGGCCAAGGCCGAGAAGAAGCCCGTGCTGCTGTACTGGGGCGCCAAGTGGTGCCCGCCCTGCAACCAGCTCAAGGCCACCCTCTTCAACCGCGCCGACTTCATCGAGCAGAGCAAGGCCTTCGTGGCCGTGGGCATCGACGGCGACGCGCCCGGTGCGCAGAAGCTGGGCACGCGCTTCAAGGTGCGCGGCTA
>CBHWBD010000300.1:0-5013 GCA_966111775.1 uncultured Comamonadaceae bacterium
AGGCGTAGAACTTCAGCGCATTGCCGCCGGTGGTCGTTTCGGGCGAGCCGAACATGACGCCGATCTTCATGCGGATCTGGTTGATGAAGATGACCGTGCAGTTGGTCTTCTTGATGGTGGCGGTCAGCTTGCGCAGGGCCTGGCTCATCAGGCGGGCCTGCAGGCCGGGGAGCTGGTCACCCATCTCGCCTTCGATTTCGGCCCGCGGCGTCAGCGCAGCGACCGAGTCGATGACGATGAGGTCGACGGAGCCGGAGCGCACCAGCGAATCGACGATCTCCAGGGCCTGTTCGCCGGTGTCGGGCTGGCTGATCAGCAGGTCTTGCAGATTCACGCCCAGCTTCTGGGCGTATTGGATGTCGAGGGCGTGTTCGGCGTCGATGAAGGCGCAGGTGCCTTGCAGCTTCTGCATCTCGGCGATGACCTGCAGGGTCAGCGTCGTCTTGCCGGAGGACTCGGGGCCGTAGATCTCGATGACGCGGCCGCGCGGCAGGCCGCCGACGCCCAGCGCGATGTCCAGGCCCAGGGAGCCGGTGGAGACGACCTGGATGTCTTCGATGACCTCGCCTTCGCCCAGGCGCATGATGGAACCCTTGCCGAATTGCTTCTCGATCTGGGCGAGAGCGGCCTGCAGGGCCTTGGCTTTTTCGGTGTTCAGGGCTTTGACGGGGGCGTCCATGCAGTTCTCCAAAGGAATGTCGGAATTATGGGGCAATCTGTATGTTTGTACAGTAGTTCTGTCCCTTGATCTGAGGAAGAGCACCCTCAGGCTTGATCGGCATTCTGTGAGCCAGGTGGCTCAAGACGTGAGCCACCTCCTCAAGACCTAACATCGGCGCCGGAGACAACACCTATGCGCATCCTGATTGCCGAAGACGACCAAGTGCTGGCCGATGGCCTGTTGCGGGCCTTGCGTGCCTCGGGCTACGCGGTGGACCGCGTCAGCTCGGGTACCGAGGCCGATACCGCGCTTGCGACGCATGAGTTCGACCTCGTCATCCTCGACCTGGGCCTGCCGCGCCTGCATGGGTTGGAGGTGCTGCGCAAGCTTCGCGCCCGCGGCGCGACCATGCCGGTGCTGATCCTGACCGCCGCGGACAGCGTCGAGCAGCGCGTCAAGGGCCTGGATCTGGGCGCCGACGACTACATGGCCAAGCCCTTCTCGCTGCAGGAGCTCGAAGCCCGCGTGCGCGCGCTGACCCGGCGCGGCCTGGGGACGGCCAGCAGTGTCATCAAGCACGGGCCGCTGACCTTCGACGCGACCGGTCGCGTGGCCTATATCAACGAGCAGATGCTGGAGCTGTCGGCGCGCGAGCTGTCGCTGTTGGAGGTGCTGCTGCAGCGCGCGGGTCGTCTCGTCAGCAAGGACCAGCTCGTCGAGCGCCTGTGCGAATGGGGCGAGGAGGTTTCGAACAACGCCATCGAGGTGTACATCCACCGGTTGCGCAAGAAGATCGAGCAGGGACCGATCCGCATCGCGACCGTGCGCGGCCTCGGCTACTGCCTAGAAAAGATCAACTCTTAAATGCCGACCAAGGACGGCGCCAGCCCCCAGCAGGGCTCGCTGTTCGGCGAGATCCTCGACTGGATGCTCGCCCCGCTTCTGCTGATCTGGCCGATCAGCGTGGCGCTGACCTGGCTGGTCGCGCAGGGCATTGCCAGCCGACCCTATGACCGCGAGCTGGGCGAGATGGCGCGCAGCCTGGGTCTGCAGGTGGCGGCTGAAGCTGCACCGGTCAAGGGAAAAGACCGTTACGCCCTGGCGCCGGAAGCGGCGGCCCTGCTGAGAGCAGACGCCTCGGACACGGTCTTCTATCAGGTGCTGGGCCTGCGCGGCGAGCTGCTCAGCGGCGACGCGACGCTGCCGGTGCCCACCGAGGAGGCGCCCGTCGTGCCCTGGGAGCTGCACTTCCGTGACGACGAGGTCGGCACGGATGCCGTGCGCGTGGCCTATCTGTGGATCTCCCCCGAGGGCCAGGCCGGGTCGACGAAGACGATGCTGGTGCAGGTGGCCGAGACCCTGGGCAAGCGCGCCCGCCTGACCAACGAGATCATCAAGGGCGTCATCCTGCCGCAGTTCGTCATCCTGCCGCTGGCTGTGCTGCTGGTGTGGCTGGCGCTGGCGCGCGGCATCTCGCCGCTGAACGAATTGCAGCGGCGCATCCGATCGCGCGAGAGCTCGGACCTGTCGCCCATCGACGAGCAGCGCGTGCCGGACGAAGTCGCGCCGCTGGTGCAGGCCATCAACGACCTGCTGGCGCGGCTGGACTCATCGATGAGCCGGCAAAAGCACTTCCTGGCCGATGCGGCCCACCAGCTGAAGACGCCGCTGGCGGGCCTGCGCACTCAGGCCGAGCTGATCCAGCGTGAGATCGACGCCGGTCGCGCCTCGCCCGAGGAGCTCAAGCGGTCGCTGGCCCAGATCGCCCGCGCCAGCGAGCGCGCCGCCCACATGGTCAACCAGCTGCTGGCCATGGCCCGCGCCGAGGACGCCGAGCAGGCCATGCGCCGCGAGTCGGTCAACCTGGCCGAGATCGCCATCGACACGGTGCGCGACTTCGTGCCGCGGGCGCTGGAGCGGCGCATCGACCTCGGCTATGACGGCGTCGCGCCCGAGGACAGCCGGCTGCGTGTACAGGGCCAGCCGGTGCTGATGGGCGAACTAATCCGCAACCTCGTCGACAACGCGCTGCTGTACACGCCGGCCGGCGGCCTGGTGACGGTGCGGGTCGTCGAGGACCCCTTCGGCCAGGTCGTCGTGCTGCAGGTCGAGGACACGGGGCCGGGCATCGCGCCCGCCGAACGCGAGAAAGTCTTCCAGCCCTTCTACCGGTCGCTGGGCAGTGGCGTCGAGGGTTCGGGCCTGGGCCTGGCCATCGTGCAGGAGATCGTGCAGCAACACGAGGCCGAGCTGACGCTGGACGACACCCGCCTGCGCCGCGCGTCCGGCGGCGAGCCGCCGGACGGCCAGGGGCCGGGGGCGCGGTTCAAGATCCGCTTCCCTGCCAATCTGCCGGCTAGGTCTTCACCAGCTTCTTGACCCGCGCAATCGACATCAGCAGCCCCAGCGACAGCCCCAGCGTCACCATCGCCGTGCCGCCATAGCTGATGAAGGGCAAGGGCACGCCGACGACGGGCAGGATGCCGCTGACCATGCCCATGTTGACGAAGACGTAGGTGAAGAAGCTCAGCGTCACCGCCCCCGCCATCAGCCGGGTGAACAGGGTCGGCGCGTCGGAGGCAATCATGAGCCCGCGCAGGATCAGGGCCGTGAAGCCCACCAGCAGAGCCAAGGCGCCCATCAGGCCGAACTCCTCGCCGAAGGCCGCGAAGATGAAGTCGGTGGTGCGCTCGGGAATGAATTCCAGATGGGTCTGGGTGCCCTTCATGAAGCCCTTGCCGGTCACGCCGCCGGAGCCGATGGCGATCTCGCCCTGGATGATGTGGAAGCCCTTGCCCAGCGGATCTTTCGACGGATCCAGCAGCGTGCAGATGCGGTGCTTCTGGTACTCCTTCAGCACCGGCCATGTCAGGTCGGGCTGGCAGATGGCGTCCTCGCTGAGCACCAGGGCGGTGGCGCCGGCGGCGCCCAGCACCAGGGCCGGCACGATGAGTTTCCATGGCAGACCGGCGAAGAAGATCACGTAGAGGCCCGCGGCCAGCACCAGGATGCCGGTGCCGAGGTCGGGCTGCTTGGCGATCAGCAAAAAGGGCAGCAGCAGCAGCGCAAACGCCGCGATGAAGTCCGGCCAGCGCAGCATGCCCTCGCGCTTCTGGAACCACCAGGCCAGCATCAGCGGCGTGGCCAGCTTGAGCAGCTCGGAGGGCTGGATCTGCGTGACGCCGATGCTGAGCCAGCGCGTCGCGCCCTTCTTCGTCACGCCGAACAGCGCAGTGGCGATCAGCAGGGTCACGCCGACCGTGTAGAGCGGGATGGCCAGGGCCATCAGCTTGCCCGGCGGCACCTGTGCGACGACGAACATCAGGCCCAGGGCGAGCACCATGTTGCGGGCGTGATCGGGAAAGCGCGTGCCGTTGTCATAGCCGGCTGAGTACATGCACAGCAGGCCCCAGCAGCACATCCACACCACGGCAATCAGCAGCGGGATGTCGAAACCGACGAACCAGGGCCGCAGGCGCTGCCACAGGGGCGGGCGTTCGATGACTGTCATTGCGAAGCTCCCGAGGCGGCTGCCGCGGCAGAAGCGGATGGGCCAGGCAGCAAAGGCACGTCCGCCACCTTGCGCGGCTTGCCGATGGGCGCGAAAGTCTGGCCCAGTTGCGTCTTGGCGATGTCTTCCTCGCTGGGGTACTGCCCTAGCAGAAGATAGTCGAAGACACGGCGTGCGATGGGCGCGGCCGAGGACGAGCCCCAGCCGGCGTTCTCGACGATGACTGCCAGGGCCACGGTCGGGTTGTCCACCGGCGCGAAGGCGACGTAGAGGGAGTGGTCGCGCTTGCGCTCGTCCGCCTTGATGCTGCTGTACTTCTCGCCGGCCTTCAGGCCGATCGCCTGGGCCGTGCCGGTCTTGCCGCCGCTCTGGTAGCCCGCGCCCAGAAAGACCTGGCGCGAGGTGCCCTCCAGCGTCACACCGTTCATGGCGTTCTGGATGACGGCGACGTCGGCGGGCTTGAGTGGCAACGGCGTCAGCGCATCGCTGGCGACGCGGCGCTGCTCATGCTTGACCACGTCCTCGATGTCGCGCACCAGGCGCGGCTTGTAGCGCTGGCCGCCCGACGCGATGGTCGAGTAGGCCGTGGCCATCTGCAGCATGGTGAAGTTGTTGTAGCCCTGGCCGATGCCCAGCGAGATGGTCTCGCCGGGGAACCACTTCTGGTTGGCTGGGCTCTTGCGGAAGTAGTTGCGCTTCCACTCCTGCGAGGGCAGCACGCCGGTGACCTCGCCCTGCACGTCGATGTCGGTCTTGCGGCCCAGGCCGAAGGGCAGCAGCTGGTCGTGGATCAGGTCCACGCCCATCTCGTTGGCCAGGCTGTAGAAGTAGACGTTGGACG
>CBHWBD010000301.1:0-5009 GCA_966111775.1 uncultured Comamonadaceae bacterium
GCAACGAGCTGCTGCGCATCCTGGCCGAAGAGAAGCACACCGTCCTCCTCATCACTCACGACGTCGACGAGGCCCTCTACATGGCCGACCGCATCCTGGTGCTGTCGCCGCGGCCGACGCGCATCCAGGCCCGCTTCGAGCTGGACATGCCGCATCCGCGGCGCCTCATCAGCCCTGAGATGGATCAGCTGCGCGAAGCGATCCTCAAGGAGCTGGGCCTGGAAATGCCGGCCTAGCCTTTCAGCAGGGCGCCGCTGCTGTCCAGCACCCGCAGCGTGACCGGAATCGATGGCGCCACGCTCTGGGTGACGGTGCAGAAGTCCTCGAAGGTCTCCAGAACGCGCTGGATGTGGCCGAGTTCGGTGGCCGGCTTGCCCAGGTGCAGGTCGACCTCCAGCCCCTGCACGCGATTGCGGCCGTGCTCGTTGCGGCCCACCGTCGCCTTGACCTCGGTTCGCAGCGGCGAAGGATCGTCCTTGTACTTCTGGCAGGCGAACCACAGCGAGGCGCTCAGGCAGTTGCCGACGGCCGAGGCCAGCAGCTCGACGGGGTCGGGCCCAAGGCCCGTACCGAAGGGCACGGGCTCGTCGGACAGCAGCACCGGGATGCTGGCGCCGTAGTGGTGTTCGAACTGATAGCCCTGGCGCTGGGTCAGGGTGACGCTGGGGTTGTCCATGGAGTCTCCTGGGATTGGGGCGATTCTCGGCCGTACCCGGCCGAAGGCCAGGCTTTACTTCGCACAAAGTTGCCCATGCCATTCCGCAGTTCTGCCCACAGGGTCTGGTTGGCCGTACACGCTCAGCTTGACGCCCTTGGCCCTCGCCCAGCGGGCCAGCCAGGAGGGGCCGAACCGTCCGCTGGCCCGCGCCGGGGAGCGGTAGGCCTCATCGCGCAGCGCCTCTTCGAGCGGCACGAAGCTGTAGCCCAGCTGCTCGAGCGTCGTCAGCGTGCGGTCGAGCGTGTCCGCATTGAGCCGGTTCGCGTGGATCAGCAGGATCTGCGGAATCTGGCGACCAAACAACTCCTGCGACATGGTCTCGAACACAGCGAGAGCGGTGCGCAGGTGCTCGTCGTACTCGTCCTCCACCGTCTTGCGCCGCCCGGCTTCGCGCGGGTCGGCGAGATGGTCGTAGACGCAGGCGAACACATAGTCGTCGTGGTCCACCGTCATCGGCGCGACCGTGTAGCCATGCGCGGCGAGGAAGGCTTCGAAGGCCTCCCGGTCCGCTTCGGTCTTGCCCGTCTGCGTGTAGGGATGGCGGTAGTAGCGCAGCGGGGCCTCGCGGCGGCTCGTGAGCCAGCGGGTGAACACCTCGCCCTTCAGCACCGCAGCCTCGACTTCCTCCCTGGACGAACTCCAGAGGCCCAGATGGCCGAAGTTGTGATTGCCAAGCTCCATGCCGGCGCCCAGCCAGGCGTCGAGGACGGCGACACCGCGATCCACCTGGCCCGGTACCAGCAGCTTGTCCTCGTTGACGAAGCCGACGGCCTTGGCGCCATGGCGCCGCAAGGCCGCCAGCAGCTTCTGGTTCAGCCGCGTGGCTTCGTCCAGCGTCATCGGCGTTGCCGAAGCTGCCGGCAAGTCATCGATGGTGATGGCCAGGCGCCGCGTGTCGGCAGCGAAGGCGGTGCCGGCCAACGCGAGCGAGATCGACAGGAGCAGATGGGAAAAGCGCAGAGCCATGCGAGCAATTTACACAGGCATCGCGATGACCTGAATCCCGCGGGCACCCTCAGCGAAGGTCGTCGGTCTCGAAGTAGATCTCGGTCAAGCCCTTGGCCTTGAAGGCCTGCTGCAGATCGGGCCGGTCGAGGCCGTGCAGCACGACATCGATTTCGCCGCGCACCTCGGGCGCCTTCAGCCGCACGATGTGGTCGAAGTCGGGCCGGCGGTCTATGGTCTTGAAGGCGAACCACTCCTCGCCCTTGCCGATCAGCCGGTAGCGGCCCGTTGCGGCTTCATGCTGCGCCGGGCTCAGGCGGCGAAACAGCAGCACCTCGTCGACGACGACGCGCTGCTCGGCCGCCTGCGGCTTGCCGCCGCGCTCGAAATGGCCCTCGAAGAAGCGCGCCTTGAACTCGCGCAAGGGCTCGGCATGGCCGGGCGCGAAGCGCAGCAGGTCGAATGGCTCGGGGTCGAAAGTCCACAACTTCGGCTCCCGCGCGAGCGTCTCGCGCAGGGCCTTGTCCGCCGCCGCATCGGCGAGATGGAAGCGGAACAGCAGCTGCGTGTCATGCGGCGCATGGAACATCGGCAGGTGCGAGGCGTACAGCCCCTCGCGGCCGCCAAACACGGCCATGCCGTGGCCACCCATGGCGGTTTCGGCGCGCACGAACGCCGGCAGCAATCCGGCCAGGGCGAAGCTGCGGCGCTTCATTCCACAGCCTCCACGATGAGCTTGCCGCGGTGGTCGCTGGTGAACAGGCTTTGCAGCGTGGCAGGCAGCTTGTCGAAGCCCTTCACGACGGTCTCCTCGAAGAGGATCTCGCCCCGCTGCACCATGGGCCCGACGACGCGCAGCATCTCGTCCATGCGGTGCAGATAGTCGCGTGCCAGCATGCCCTGGATGGTGGCGCGCTGGTAGAGCATGTGGTGCAGGAAGCGCGGACCGAGTTCGGGGGCGTCCAGACCGCCCGAGTACTGGCTGATCGCGCCGCAGATGACGATGCGGGCGCGGCGGTTGATTAGGGGAATGATGGCGTCGGTGATCCAGCCGCCGACGTTGTCGAAATAGACATCCACGCCGCCAGTCGATGCCTTGATCTCATTCGCCAGCGATTCGGTGTCGGCATGAGCCTTGTAGTCCACCGCCCAGGTCAGGCCCAGCGTGTCGCGCAGCCAGCCGCACTTGGCTGCACCGCCGGCAATGCCCAGCACGCGGCAGCCGTTCTTCAGCGCGAACTGCGCCACCAGCGAACCCACGGCACCGGCGGCGCCCGACACCACGACCACCTCGCCTGCCTTGGGCCGGCCCGACTCCATCAGGCCGAACCAGGCCGTGCGCCCCGGCATGCCCAGCACGCCGATGGCGGTGGACGGCGGCGCGACGGCCGGGTCGAGCTTGCGCAGCACCGAGTGGTGGACGCGTGCATGCGTCTGCCAGCCCAGCATGCCTTCGACCCAGTCGCCCTCCGCAAGGCTGGGCAGCGACGAGGCCAGCACGCGGCCGACGACGCCGGCGGTCTGCACGGTGTCCAGCGCATGGGGTAGCTCGTTGTAGGTGGGCTTGAGTGACTGGTTGATGCGCATATACGGATCGACCGACCAGTACTTCGCCTCCACCAGCACCTCGCCAGCCGATAGCGCGGTGGCCAGCGGGGTGGTGACGAATTCGTAGTGCTCGGGCCCGACGAGGCCCTCGGGGTGGCGGCGGTAGAGCCACTGCCGGTTGTCGATGAAAGCGTCCATGGCGGTGATTCTTCAACCACCGCTCGTGCCTGTGAAGCAAAACAAAGTCCACAATCGATGCCCGACAAGACACGAACCCATGGACATCGCCGACCTGCGCAGCTTTCTCGTCATCGCCCGCCACGCCAATCTTCGCGCGGCGGCGGACGAGTTGCACCAGACGCCTTCGGCCCTGTCCAAGGCCATCAAGCGGCTGGAAGCATCTCTGACCACACCCATCTTCGACCGCGTCGGCAAAGCCATACGCCTGAACGCGGCGGGGGACAGACTGCGCGAACGGGCCCTGGCTCTGGTCACGCTGGCCGACCAGACGCAAGCCGAATTTCGCGGTGTAAGCCCGCGCTCACATTGCCGCTTGCTGGCACCAGCCGTGCTGCAATGGGGGTTTGGTGCGGCCCTCGCCGGCCAGCTTTCGGCACAACAGCCGCAGGCCAGCCTGGCCTTCGCGACGATGTTCGAGGACGCTGCCCTGGCCGCACTGGCGCGGGGCGAGGGCGACCTGGCCTTGGTCACGGGCGTGGCCCTGGGCGCCGCCCTGCCGGCCGGCCTGCAGGCCAAACGCCTGGGCGAGATCCGCATGCAGCTGGCTGCCGGCCCCGGCCACCCGGTGGCCGGCCGCACCGAGGTGCCCACCGCCGAGGTGCTGCAGCACGACTTCGCCTGCCCCCAGCATTCGTTGTTCTGCGGCCTGGAGCGCGGCAGCCGCGCCGACGGCTGGCGCGACGACCGCCTGCCACGACGCATCCGCTTCTGGCTCGACGACCTGCAACTGCTCATCAACCTGGTGCGCAGCGGCCAGGCCCTGGCCTATCTGCCCGACTTTGCGCTGGCCCAGCAGAGCGACCTTTTGCGCGTCACCGTGCCCGACTGCCCCTACGACTGCGTCGAGCAGGTCCATCTGGTGTGGCGCCCGGCCACCACCGGCGGCTGGCTGGCGGCCTGGCTGGCTACCGGCTCCTGAATTGCCCTGTCATCGGCACCGGCCCCGGCTGCGTTGGCCTGCGCCACCGCCCGCGCAAAGTCCGGCAACAAAGCGCAACCTGACGACGGAATAATCCCGGTATGCCACGCATTCGCACCCTTGCCCTGACCGCCTTGCTCGCCTCCTTGCTGGCCGGCTGCGGCGGTCTGCCGTCCCGGTCAACCAAAGCCGAGAAGTCGGTCTACCAGGGCGAGAGCTTTGCCGCCGAGGAGACCTTCTCGCGGCTCTTCGATGCCAATGTCGAAGACACCTGCGAGGCGGCGCGCCGCGCCCTGCTCAGCCAAGGCTATGTGATCAGCAAGGCCGCCAGCGGCGTCGTGCAGGGCGCCAAGCATTTCCAGCCCGCGGGCGAAGTGCACGTCGAGATCGCCTTCAACGTCGTCTGCGTGGGCGACGGCCCCAAGCAGCAGATCGCCACCGCCTATGTCAGCGCCCAGCAGGACCGCTACGCACTGAAGAAAAGCAACCAGGCCGCCAGCCTCGGCCTCAGCGCGCTGGGCTCAATCTCGGTGCCGCTGTCATCGAGCGATGACGCCCTCGTCAAGGTGGCGTCCGAGACCATTCCGGCCGGCGAGTTCTACGACCGCTTCTTCACGCTGATGCAGCGCATGCTGCGCG
>CBHWBD010000302.1:0-4990 GCA_966111775.1 uncultured Comamonadaceae bacterium
CTGCTGGGCGCCGCCGTGCTGCTCTGCGTGGTGCTGGCCTGGCAGAGCCTGTCGCGCCAGCAGTCGCTGGAGCAGGAACTGGTGCGCCGCCAGGAGGCCAGCCAGGCCCAGGCCACCGAAGCGCGCCTCGCGGCCAAGCAGTCGGCCGAGCTGGTGCGCGACACCGCCGCCAAGGTCTCGCTGCTGGACGCCCGCCTGGCCGAAGTGGCCCTGCAGCGCGGCCAGCTGGAGGACTTGATCCAGTCCATGTCGCGCTCGCGGGACGAGAACGTCGTCGGCGACATCGAGGCCGCCATCCGCGTGGCCCTGCAGCAGACCCAGATCACCGGCAGCGCCGAGCCCCTGGTGGCCACGCTGAAGCAGGCCGACGAGCGCCTGCTGCGCTACAAGCAGCCGCGCATGGAAGGCGTGCGTCGCGCCGTCGCGCGTGACCTGGACCGCGTCAAGGCGGTCGCCGTCGTCGATGTGTCGACGCTGACCATCAAGCTGGACGAGGTCGTGCGCATGGCCGACGAGCTGCCGCTGGTGTCGGGCAGCGAGGCCGCGCCCAAGGTGCGCGACGACCGCAATGGCGAGGCCGCCAAGGAGCGTGAACGCGTCGCCCGCCTGCAGCGCGAGCAGGCCGCCGCGGCTGCCGATGGCAAGCTCGCCCTGTGGTGGTGGCAGGCCAGCCAGCAGCTGTCGAGCTGGACCGGCCTGGTCTGGGGCGAAGCGCGCACGCTGCTGCGCGTCACCCGCATCGACCACCCCGAGTCGGCACTGATCTCGCCCGACCAGAGCTTTTTCCTGCGCGAGAACCTCAAGCTGCGCCTGCTCAACGCCCGCCTCGCGCTGCTGAGCCGCCAGTTCGACACCGCCCAGTCCGACCTGCGCGACAGCCAGGAGATGCTGAACCGCTACTTCGACACCCGCTCGCGCAAGGTGGCGAGCGTGGCCGAGCTGCTGCGCCAGGTGGCCGGCCAGGCGCGCCAAGTCAGCGTGCCGAGGCCGGACGACACGCTGGCCGCGCTGACCGCTGCCGCGGCCGGCCGGTGAAGGGGCGCTGATCATGCGTCTCGTCATCTGGCTGGTCCTGCTCTTCGTCGTGGCGGTCGTTGCGGCCCTGACCCTGGGCAGCAACGACGGCCTTGCCAGCTTCTACTGGGCGGGCTGGCGCATCGACATCTCGCTGAATCTCTTCCTGCTGCTGCTGGTGGCCAGTTGCTTCGCGCTGGTCACGGCCATCCAGGCCATCGAGGCGTTGACCACCCTGCCCAAGCGCGCGCGTGAATGGCGGCTCGCCCAACGCGAGCGCAGCGCCCAGCTGGCTCTGCGCGAGGCCCTGGTCGAACTCTTCGGCGCCCGCTTCAGCCGTGCGCAGAAGGCGGCGCAGAAGGCGCTCAACATCCAGTCCGCCACGCCCGAACTGGCCGCTGACCAATCCTTCATGGCCCTGGCCCATCTGCTGGCAGCGGCCAGCGCCCACCGCCTGCAGGACCGCCGCCACCGCGATGAGCAACTGGCCCGTGCGCTGGACCTGGCGCATCGCACTGGCGGTGCCCGTGCCCAGGAAGACGGCGCCCGCCTGCTCGCCGCCGAATGGGCCCTGGATGACCGCGATGCCACGCGCGCCCTCAGCGTGCTGGGCGAACTGGCACCGGGCGTGGCCCGCCGCACCCAGGCCCTGCGCCTGCGCCTGCAGGCCTCGCGCCTGGCCCGCCAGCCGCTGGACGCGCTGCGCACGGCCCGGCTGCTCGCCAAGCATCAGGCCTTCTCCAAGGCCGCCGCCCAGAGCCTGCTGCGCTCGCTGGCCTTCGAGGCCCTGGACGGCGCGCGCGACGTCGACCAGCTGCGCTCGGTCTGGCAGCAACTCGACCCCGCTGATCGCCGCGATCCTCTGGTCGCTGCGCGTGCCGCTCAATGTGCCGGTCAGCTCGGAGCGCCCGACGATGGCCGCGGCTGGCTGCGCCCCTTCTTCGACGACCTGGGTGAATTGCAGTCCGATGACCGCGCCGCCCTCGCCAACGCGCTGGTGCCCGTACTCGCCGGCTGCGGCCCGGACTGGCTGCAACGCCTCGAATCCGCCCAGTCGCGCTTCCCGCGCGAGCGCGCCCTGGCCTATGCCCTGGGGCATGCGCTGGCCGAGCGCCAGCTCTGGGGCAAGGCGCGGCTGATGCTTGAAGCGGCTGCTGACGACGTGACGATGTCCGGCCCGGCGCGCCGCCGCAGCTGGTTGGCCCTGGCGGCGCTGGCCGAACAGGAGGGTGACGACGGCCGCCGCGCTCGCTGCTTCGAGGCCGCCGCGCGCCTGCCCTGAGAGGGGCTGGCGAAACTTTTTCGAAAAAACTGTCGAAGTCTTGTCGAGGGTCCAAAAATCTGGCTATACTGTGAGGCTTCAGCGGCTGTAGCTCAGTTGGATAGAGTACTTGGCTACGAACCAAGGGGTCGTGGGTTCGAATCCTGCCAGCCGCACCAATAATAAGAAGACGAATCAACGGGTTAGCACCGCAAGGCGCTAACCCGTTTTCCTTTTCCGGCCTCTGATTGCGCGGGCTGCAGCACCACCCACGCCTTCCAGTCCCCCCCGCGACCGACACGCCGACTGCGCTCGATGGTTGCTCTAGCAACCTGCTTCCCCTTTCGACGCAGCCTCCGGGTAGACCCGCTGTCGAGGGTCCTTACATCGGACGGGTTACTTCATCTCGAAGTCTCGGGCAAGTGTTTGATTTCACGAATCAATCGCCGTGCGGCGCATTTTTTGCTACGGATGGTGAATCGGAAGCTTGCTTTCGACGTTACGCAGAGCGTGTCGCGCTGCGCGGGCACGCATGCACTCCAGCCAAACTCCTCTTGGGAAAGGTCGATCATGTCGTCTCGAACAACAAGATGTCTTGCCAGCAGTTGGGCCGCGGCCGCCTTGTTCGCCACCGGAGCGGCGCACGCCGATCTGGTGACCAACGGCGGCTTCGAAACGGGGGACTTCTCCGGTTGGACGGCGGTGACGGATCCGCAGTGGGACGGAGTCGGCGATGCCACCGTGCTGACCGTGCAGGCGGGCCTTCAATCCGCGTACTTCGGCGGTTCCAACAGTTCCATCAGCCAAGCGCTGTCAACCGTCGCGGGCTCCAACTACAAGCTGTCGTTTTGGCTGGCGGCGGAAGCTGATATCGCCGGCAATTCCGATTCGCCAAACGCCTTCAGCGTGGACGTCGGCTCAGGTGCCCTGATGAGCCTGACTGACGTGTCGGCCTTCGGCTATACCCTGTACGAGTTCACCTTCATTGCGGCGGCTGCGTCGACCAATCTGACCTTCAATTTCAGCCAGGTTCCTGCCTACTGGGACCTGGATTCGGTCGCCGTCACCCTGCCCGAGCCGGGCAGCATCGCCTTGCTGGCCGCGGCGGGCCTGGCTGGACTGGTCGCCGGACGGCGCCGCATTCAGGCCGACACCAGCGCCTGAAGAGTTTGAGGACGGATGCCGGGCCCAGTGCCCGGCTTTGCTTTTGGTGCTGTTGCTCCCACCAGGCGAGTCGCAGCAGGCTGCAGCGCCACGCTGCTCGGTGATATGGAAGCCCGTGGGGCATCCCACGGCCAACAGGAGCGAGAAATGTCTAGAAGCGCTATTCGCAGGTCGGCCATCAGCGCCGCCGTTGCCATCCTGGGTTCCACGATCGGCGCCCAGGCCATGGCCCAGGACAGCTTTCAAGCGGTGGGGGGCGATGCCACCATCGACCCGGCCTTTGTGGCGCGCCTCAACGAGACGCGCATGACCCACGTGATGGTCATCCTCTCCGGCGACTCCGTCGTTAGGATGGAACGCAAGCTCGGCCGGCGCATGGAGCGAAGCGAGCGTGAATCCGTCGCCGCCGCGCGCCGGGCCGATCAGGACAGTGTCGGGCCGCACATCGAGCGCCTGGGCGGCAAGGTGACGGCCCGCCTGCAGCACGCCCTCAACGGCATCAAGGTCCAGATTCCGGCGAACCGCATCGCCGCGTTGAAGCGGCTGCCGGGCGTCGCGGACGTCAAGGTGGTCGGCACCTATGTGCGGCTGAACACCAACGAAGTGCAGCTCAGCGGCGGGCCCGCTGCCTGGGCATCGACCTTGGGCAACTTCCAGGGCCAGGGCGTGAAGATCGCCATCCTCGACACCGGCGTCGACTACACCCACGCGACCTTCGGCGGCCCGGGCACCGTGGCGGCCTACAACACGGCCCGCGCGACAGCCACGGCGGCGCCGGACCCGTCCCTCGTCGGCCCCGCGGCGCCCAAGGTCAAGGGCGGCTGGGACTTCGTTGGCGATGCCTACACCGGCAGCAACACGCCGCAGCCCGATCCCAACCCCCTGGACTGCCGCTCCAACGAAGGCAACACGGTGGGCCACGGCAGCCACGTGGCCGGCACGGCCACGGGCTTCGGCGTGCTGGCCAACGGCCAGACCTACCACGGCGCCTACAACGCGTCGACCTACGCCTCGAACAGCTTCCTCATCGGCCCCGGCATGGCGCCCAAGGCCGACCTGTACTTCGCCCGCGTGTTCGGCTGCAACGGCAGCACCAACGTGGTGGCCGAGGCCATCGACTGGGCGGTGGCCCAGGGCGTGGACGTGATCAGCATGTCGCTGGGCTCCGATTTCGGCAACGCCGGCAATGGCGACGCCGGCAGCCTGGCTGAGGCTCAGGCCGTGGCCGATGCGACCGCCGCGGGTATCGTGGTCGTCGCGGCCTCCGGCAACTCCGGGCCCGTCCCCTACATCACGAGCGCGCCGGCGGTCTACAACGGCGCCATCTCGGTGGCGGCAACGGATGCGCTGCCCGGCGTTCCGACGGCGCAACTGGCCCTCAGCGGCGGCACCAATATTTCGGTGATCAACGCCAACGCTGGTACCTACGTCAGCGGCGCGAACTACCCGGTGCGCGTGCTGCGCAACCCAGACGGCACGGTCTCGCTGGGCTGCAACCCCGACGAGTACGACCCGGCCAAGACGGGCGTCAGCCTGGCGGGCAAGGCGTTG
>CBHWBD010000303.1:0-4986 GCA_966111775.1 uncultured Comamonadaceae bacterium
TAGGCCAGCGGGTCGTCGCCCAGGTCGCGCTGGTTGGTGCGCGGATCGAAGCCGTCGTAGGGACCACCGACGCCCTGGTCGAAGTCGTCGCCATAGGCCAGCTGCGGCTCGGTGGAGCGCGCGGCGATCTTGGCCAGCTCGGCCGCTTCCTGCTCCGCCGCGATGGGCTTGTAGGCGTACTCGATGGCCCAGTAGTCGTAGGCGCCCAGCGTCGTGTTGGTCAGGCTGGCCTTGGGCTCGCCCTTCAAAGGCAGGTTGTAGGCGTTGTAGTCCATCACCGAGTTGGAAATGCCGTGGGCCTCGGTGTAGGCCTTGTCCTTGAGCTGGGCCTGGGTGACCGTCGTCGAGGACTTGAAGTTGTGCTTCAGGCCCAGCGTGTGGCCGACCTCGTGCATGACGACGTCCTTGATGACGGCCTGGGCCAGGGCCTCGGCCTCGGGGCCGTTCATGTCCATGCCGTCGCGCAGCGACAGCAGGTCCAGCGCGAAGCCCAGCTCGTTGGCCTGGTCGGCCATATAGCTGCACTGCTGCTCTGACAGGCGCAGGCTGCGCTCGCCCATCCAGGCACTGGCGGCGGCGTGGTCATGGGCGCTGAAACCCAGCACGTCGTCGGAAGCAAGGCGGCGCGAACCGCGGCCGAAGACGTCGCTCATGCCGATGTCGGCATCCAGGATTTCGCCGGTGCGCGGGTCACGGTTGCTCGGGCCGATGGCGAAGCCGACGTCGGCGCCGGTGAACCAGCGGATGGACGCATGCGTCGAGTCCATGTTGTCCCAGTCGGCATCGTCGGGCTGCTGCCTGGCCTGCACCGCATCCTTGAAGCCGATCTTCTCGAAGGCCTTGTTCCACTCCTCGATGCCCGCCTTGACCGAGGCGCGGTATTTCTCGGGAATGTTCTTGTCCATCCAGTAGACGATGGGCTGGACCGGTTCGGACAGGGCGGCGGCCGGGTCCTTCTTCTCCAGGCGCCAGCGGGCAATCATGTGCACGCGCGGGTTGGCCTTGAGGTCGTCGCCGAAGTCGGCGTAGCTCTCCATGAAATGACCCAGTCGCGGGTCGGCGTTGCGCACGGCCGCCGGCGCTTCAGGCAGCGCACGGAAGCTGTAGACGAAGCTGAAGAACATCGAGCGCGGGTCCGGCGTGGCCTGGGGCGGCGTGGGCACGGGCACCGGCGCGGGCACCAGCGACGGCGCCGGGATGCGCGGCGTGGCGAAGTGCACGCGCGAGGTGAGCGTGGACACCTGGGCGTCGGCACGGGTGGCTTCGATGAAGGAGTTGGTGCGGTCGGGCGCGAACGGCAGGCGGTAGGCGAATTCCAGGCGCGTCGAATAGCCCGGGATGTCGCCCAGCAACAGGTTGCTGGCGTCGATGAGCACCGACTTGCGGTCCGGATGGTCGGCACTGGCCACCGGCACGCCGCCGATCAGGCTGGGCGAGAAGGCCTGCTCGATGGCCAGCTTGGCTGAAGGGTTGGCGGTGCGGAACTTGGTGTTCAGCGCGATCAGCTGCACATGGTTGCCGATGCGGCGCCATTCGGCCATCTCGTCGCCCAGCATCTGGCTGGCGTACAGGCCCCGCTCGCCGACGGCGTTAGCGACGTTGACGCTGAACAGGAAGGGCTTGTTGAAGGCTTCCTTGGGGATCTCGATCCAGACCTTCTCGTCCTTGCGCCAGATCGGGAACAGGCCGGGCTGCTCCTTGGCGCCCTTGATGACGTCGGCAAAGGGCTTGGGCGCCGTAGGGTCGACAGGAGGCTTTGCGGCAGCAGCGGGTGCAGAGGCGGCAGCAGCGGGAGCGGGCGGCGTCTGGGCTTGGGCGACTGCGGCCAGGGCAAGCAGGGCGGCGGCAGCCAGGGCGGTGCGGGGCGTCGGAATCATGGGTGACGGTCCGGGGATTGCGAAAAGGCAGGCACTGTGGCTGGCAGCGACACTTGCGTCAATCCGATTCCTCCCGCGTCGCGGGGGCACAAAAATTCATCCAAAACTTCCGTCATGGCTCTCACACATCTGCTCTATCTGCATGGCTTCCGCTCCTCGCCGGCCTCGGCCAAGGCGCGCCGCATGGCGGCCTGGGCGGCCGAGCAGCCCGGCCTGAGCTTCGTGGCGCCGCAACTGCCGCCCTCCCCGCTCGAGGCCATGGAGCTCGTCGCCGGTCTCATCAAGGACTGGCCGGCCCAGGGCCCGGCCGTCATCGGCAGCTCGCTGGGCGGCTTCTACGCCACCTTCGTCGCCGAACAGCCCGCCCACCGCGCGTGGCGCGTCGCCGTGCTCAATCCCGCCGTCGACCCGGCACGCGACCTGGGCCGCCACATCGGCACGCTGACCGCATGGCACGACCCGACGCTGAAGTTCGATTTCACGGCCTGGCATGTGGCCGAACTGGCCGCGCTGACGCCACCGGCACGCCTGACGACCCCGTCGCGCTACTACGCGCTGATCGCCAAGGGCGACGAGCTGCTGGACTGGCGCGAGATGCTGGCCCGCTACGCCGGCTGCGACGGCGAGGTGCTGGAGGGCAGCGACCATGGCCTCAGCGATTTCGACGACCATCTCCAACCCCTGACGGAATTCCTGACCCAGAAATGACGACGATGAAACTCCAGAACAAGGTCTGCATCATCACCGGCGCCGCCCAAGGCATCGGCCTGGCCACCGCGCTGAAATTCGCCCATGAGGGCGCCACCGTCATCGTCTGCGACCTGCGCCCCGAGGGCGTGCAGGCCGCGGTCCAAGCCTGCGAAAAGCTGGGCGCGACGGCCCAGGGCTACACCGTCGACGTGGCCGACCGCGTCTCGGTCGACCTGATGGTGGCCACCGTGCTGGCCGATTTCGGCCGCATCGACGTGCTGGTCAACAACGCTGGCATCACCAAGGATGCCCGCCTGCAGAAGATGACGCTGGCCCAGTTCGACACCGTCATCGACGTCAACCTGCGCGGCGTCTTCCACTGCGCCCAGGCCGTGGCCGACACCATGGTCGCCCAAGGCTCGGGCGTCATCCTGAACGCCTCGTCGGTGGTCGGCATCTACGGCAACTTCGGCCAGACCAACTACGCCGCCGCCAAGTTCGGCGTCATCGGCTTCACCAAGACCTGGAGCCGCGAGCTCGGCCCCAAGGGCATCCGCGTCAACGCCGTCGCTCCCGGCTTCATCGACACGCCCATCCTCGGCACCATCCCCGACAAGGTGCTGGACGAAATGCGCGCCCATGTGCCGCTGAAGCGCCTGGGCAAGCCCGAGGAAATCGCCAACGTCTACGCCTTCCTGGCCAGCGACGAAGCCAGCTATGTCAACGGCGCGGTCATCGAGGTGTCGGGCGGCATGACGGTCTGATCACACCGCGCAGACGCGCGCCGCCAGGGCCTGCTCATCGCGCGCCAGGGCCTGCGTGCGCCCGGCCTCGCGCAGGCCGGTGCAGGCCTGGCCGCGCCAGCCGGGCTCGGTGCCGGGCAGGGTCGACAAGGCCGCCAGCAGCCGGCTGAGCACGACGCGCGCATCGCGGTCATGGGGCTGGCGCTGCACGAAGTCCTGCAGCGGCGCCAGCTGCTCGCGCCCCAGTGCCGCGGCGCGCGCGGCCTGCCCGCTCTGCGCCAGCGCCGCGCTGAGGTCGGCCGCCAGCCAGCTGCGCCGCAGCAGCACGGCCTTCCACATGGCCGGCGTGCTGCTGGCTGCGTCCGGCTGAGGCGAAGCGGCCAGCGCCGTCTCCAGCGGCAGCACCGCGGCCTGGGCCTGGCCCTGCGCCAGCAGTGCGCGCCCGAGGTGGGCGCCCAGCAGCTTGCGCGTCTGCGCCCATTTGCTCTGCGGCCCCTCGTCCTTGACGATGCCGTCCAGCAGCACGAGGCTCTGGCGGCTGGCCGCCTCGGCGGCGGCCGCGTCGCCGCGCCGCCAGGCCGTGAAGGCCAGATGCGACAGCTCGACGGCCAGGCTGCTGCGCGCGCCCAGGTTGAGCGGCTCCTCCTTCAGGTCGGACTCGTGCAGCGCCACCGCCTTCTGCTCGGCGGCCAGGGCTTCGTCCAGCCGGCCCAGGTTGACCAGGCTGCGCGACTGCGCCCCGGCGATGGTGCCCAGTTCATGCACGATCTCGCGGTGGTGCTGGCGTGCCTCCATGGCCTCGAAGGCCTCGGCGGCGCGCTGGAACCAGCCCAGCGCCTCGGCCGGCCGGCTCAGGCTGGGCCGGCCGCTGGCATCGTGGAACTGGCCGATGTAGAGCCAGGTCTGCGCGAGCTGGCCCATCAGCTCGCGCTCGTCGGGGTTGCGCTTCAGCCCGGTCTGCAGGATGGACTCGCTCTGCCGCGCCAGCGCCAGGGCCTCGTCCATGCGTCCCTCGGCCCGGGCCTGCAGCGCGCGGATGATGTGCATATTGGCGTAGCTCTGGATGAACTCGGCATCGCCCTGCTTGGCCGGCCAGGCGCGGCGCGCGTAGGCTATGGCGCGGCTGGCGTTCTGCTCGGCCTCGCGGCCCTTGCCCAGGCTCAGGCCGGTGTCATTGCCCTGGATCTCGGCAATGCTCTCGTAGACGATGGCCAGGTCGCCCAGCAGGTCCAGGTCGCTCTCGGCCTGGGCCACCAGGGTCTCCAGGCTGTCCAGGGTGTCGCGCAACATGGCCTCCTTGGCCTGCATGCCGCCGGGCAGATTGCTCAGGGCCAGGCCCATGCGCCGCACGACGCCGCGATTGAACTGCTTGACGGCCGCCAACCGCGACTCGGCGAGTTCGCGCGCATGCACCGCCTCGCGCCATTGCCAAGCCGCCGCGCCGCCGCCTGCCAGCAGGCCGATCACGCCAACCCCCAGCGCCGCCACGACGGCGCGGTGGCGGCGCATCAGCTTGGCCAGCACATAGCGCCAGTCCTGGGCGCGGGCGCTGACGGGCAGGCCGTCCAGCCAGGCGCGCAGGTCGTCGTGCAGGGCCTGCACCGTGGGATAGCGCCGCGCCGCCTCCTTCTCCAGCGCCTTCATGACGATGTTGTCGAGGTCGCCGCGCAGCTCGG
>CBHWBD010000304.1:0-4971 GCA_966111775.1 uncultured Comamonadaceae bacterium
GGCGGCGCGCCGCGTCTAGATTGGCCCCTTGCGGCGGGCCTTCGCGACCCGTTGCCGCGGCGCGAACTGACCCTTAGCCGAGTTGCTGGGCCTGCATGAAGAGGCGGGTCGAACGCGCGCCGGAACGGCAGAAGACCAGCAGCGGGCGCGGCAGTTCGGCCAGCAGATCGGCGAAGGCGGCGATCTCTTCCGGCGACTGGTAGCCGCCGGCGACCGGCAGATGGCGGTATTCAAGACCCGCAGCCTCGGCGGCGGCCTGGATGGCGGCCGAGGTCGGCTGGTCGGGCCCGTGCTCGAAGTCGGGGCGGTTGTTGATGACGGCCTTGAAGCCCATGGCCGCGGCTTCGGCCATGGCTTCGGGCGTCATCTGCGGCGCGGCGCAGATGTCGGGCGCGATGGCTTGCATGGGCAGGCTCATGGCGACTCCTTACCTGGCCAGCGCGGCCTTGACCGCGGCCGACACGGCGCTCATCTCGGCGCTGTTGCCCAGGGCGGCCTTGGCGGCGGCCATGACCTTGCCCATGTCGCCGGGACCGCTGGCACCGAGCTCGGCCACGATGGCCTTGACCTTCTCGGCCACGGCCTCGGCCGACAGGCGCTCGGGCAGGTAGACCTGCAGCACGGCCAGCTCGGCGGTTTCCTTGGCGACGAGATCGTCACGGCCGGCGGCGGCGAACTGGCTGATCGAGTCCTTGCGCTGCTTGATCAGCTTGTCGACGATGGCGACGAGGGCGGCGTCGTCAACGACGATGCGCTCGTCCACTTCCTTCTGCTTGACGGCGGCCAGCAGGCCACGGATGGTCAGCAGACGGTCGCTTTCCTTGGCGCGCATCGCGGCCTTCATGTCTTCGGTGATGCGGTCTTTCAGGCTCATGGGGAGATCCGGTTCAAAAAGACAAAAACCCGCAACAGCGTCCTGTAGCGGGTTTTGGAGTTCACCGGAGCTGTCGCGAAACAAGGCTCCGGGTCGCGTCAGAGACGATCAGTACAGCTTCTTGGGCAGCTGCATGCTGCGCACGCGCTTGTAGTGGCGCTTGACGGCGGCAGCCTTCTTGCGCTTGCGCTCGGCAGTGGGCTTCTCGTAGAACTCGCGGGCGCGGAGTTCGGTCAGCAGGCCCAGCTTTTCGATGGTGCGCTTGAAGCGACGCAGGGCGACGTCGAACGGCTCGTTTTCCTTGACGCGGATGGTGGTCATGTATTTCCTTCAGATTGCGCTCGGTGTTCGCGGCTGAGTTCAGCAGCAGGTTCCGGATTGCTGCATCGCTTGAGATGCCTGCGAATCGACGCGCGGGTTTGCCAGCAAAGCCGAGGATTGTAGCCGGGAAATCAAGGACTTGCCAAGATTCGCTCAGGCAGGCGTTGAGGAGGCGGCCATGGCCTCGGCGCAGGCAGCCGCGCTGGCCCAGGCCCACTGGAAGTTGTAGCCCCCCAGCCAGCCGGTCACGTCGACGACTTCACCAATGAAATACAGGCCGGGAACGCGCTTGCTTTCCAGCGTCTGGGAGCTGAGATCTTTCGTGCTGACGCCGCCGCGCATGACCTCGGCCTTGCGCCAGCCCTCGTCGCCGCTGGGCATCAACTGCCAGTCGTGCACGCTGCGGCCCAGGCGCTGCAAGTCGGCGTCGCGGCATTCCGGCAGCGGCTTTGCCGCATCCAGTCCCGAGCGCTCCAGCCACGCGGCCGCCAGGCGCTGCGGCAGGCGCGAACCGAATTCATTGCCGAGCTGGCGGCGTGAAAGCGTCTTGCTGGCGACCAGTTCCTGGTCCAGCTGCAGCTCCGGCGCCAGGTTGATCTGCAGCGGTTGGTCGCCGGCCGTGCGGTAGCTGGAGATCTGCAGGATGGCCGGGCCGCTGAGGCCGCGGTGGGTGAACAGCAGATCTTCCAGGAAGCGCATGCGCGCCTTGCCGCTGCCGACGCTCACCGCCACCGGCAGCGACAGGCCGGCCAGGGCCGCGAACGGCGCCCAGGCGTCGGGGTCGAAGGTCAGCGGCACCAGGGCCGGGCGGGGGTCCACGATGGCGTGCTCGAAGCGCTTGGCCAGGCGCAGGCCCCAGTCACTGGCACCGATCTTGGGTACGGGCAGGCCCCCTGTGGCGACGACGACACGCGCTGTGCTGACAGGACCCTGGCTGGTCTCCAGTTCGAATCCGCCCTCCGGCACAGGCCTCACGTCGGCCACCGTGCAGGGTTGCCAGCGCGTGACGCCACCGGCTTCGCACTCCTGGACCAGCATCTGGATGATCTGCTCGCTGGAGTCGTCGCAGAACAGTTGGCCCTTGTGCTTCTCGTGGAAGGCGATGCCGTGGCGCTGCACCAGCTTGATGAAGTCCTGGGGCGTGTAGCGGGCCAGGGCCGAGCGGCAGAACGCGGGGTTCTCGGACAGGAAATTGGTCGGTCCGGCCTCACGATTCGTGAAATTGCACCGGCCGCCTCCCGAGATACGAATTTTTTCGGCCAGCTTGGGCGCGTGGTCGATCAGCAGCACCTTGAGGCCGCGCTGGCCGGCCAGGCCCGCGCAGAACAGGCCTGCCGCCCCGGCGCCCACCACCACCGCATCGAATCCCCGCATAGACCTCCCTTGAATCGGGCGGCATTGTCGTGGGTGAGGGCGCCGAAACTCGTTAGGATTCAGTTCAGCTAGCAAACGGGCCTTCTAGGGGGGAGGCCCGATTCATGGGGTGGCGCGGCCTTGCTGGCGCTGCTTTTGCCCCACTACAGTCCCCCGAACACCCTTGGCAAGCGCGGTTTCATGCCGCGATTGCACGATCGCATCAAAACGATTTCATGGACATGACCGCTGACCAGACCGCGATGCAGCCGCCACCCGGCAGCCTGGCGCATTGGCTGGCGGGGCATGCCGAACTGGGCAGCGAAGCCCTGGTCGGCCTGGTGTCCCTGATCGAGCCCCTGGGCAGTCAGGCGGCGATCAAGGCCATGGCCACGGGTCGCTATGTGTTCGCGACCACCGGCCTGGCGCAGATGTTCGAGCGCGAGGCCGTCGTCGGCCACACGGATGCCGAGCTGCTGAAGGCCGACGAGACGACGGCGCTGCGGCGCGTCGAGCAGACGGTGATGGCCCAGCGCCACCCCGTCGTCAGCGAGCACAAGCTGGAAATCAACAGCCGCCGTCGCGAGTTCAGCGTCACCCGGCTGGCCCTGGGTTCCGACTTCCTGCTGTCGGTCTGGCACGAGCGCACCGAGGAGCGCCACCGCGAGGCGCATCTGCAGCGCGCCCTGGCGCAGATCGAGCAGCAGCAGTCCGCCATCGAGCAGATCCGCCGCGAGCTGCAGCAGGGTTCGGGCCGTGACGACGTCTCGGGCCTCTATATGCGGGCCCAGTTCGATGACCAGTTGCTGCGCGAGATCGACCTCTCGGCGCGCGAGCATCGCGAGTTCGCCCTCGTCATCATTGCGCTGGATGCTTCGTCGGCCATCGCCGCCCTGGGCGACGACGCCCAGCAGCGCCTGCTGGAAGGTATAGGCCGCATGCTGCGCGCCAACACGCGTGCGATGGACTCGGCCTGTCGCATCGGCCAGCAGCGCTTTGCCGTGCTGCTGTCCGGCGTCGGCCTGGCCACGGCCCATGCCCGCATGGAGCAGTTGCGTCGCCAGTGCGCGGCCCAGATCGTCGTGCTGAACGGCCAGGACCTGGGCCTGTCCATCTCCATGGGCGTGTCCAGCTTCCCGCACACGGCCTCGCGCCAGGAAGAGCTGATGGCTGCCAGCGAGGCCGCCGTCCACGAAGCCCAGCGCCGCGGTGGCAACCAGGTCGTGTTGGCGTCCATCGCCTTCGGCTAAAGCGCCGAGATCCCCTTCCAGAGCATGTAGGCCGCGAGCGCGAACAGCAGCGTCGCGAAGGCCTTCTTCAACTGCGCCATATTCATCGCGTGGGCGGCGCGGGCGCCCAGCGGTGCCATCGTCACGCTGGCCACGGCAATCAGCGCCAGCGCAGGCAGGTAGAGATAACCGAAGCTGCAGGGCAGGGCGGGCTCCAGGCCCCAGCCACCCATGACATAGCCCAGCGTGTTGGCCACGGCGATGGGGAAGCCCAGGGCGGCGCTGGTGGCCACCGCGAAGTGCACCGGCACATTGCACCAGACCATGAAGGGCACGCTGACAAAGCCGCCACCGGCGCCCACCAGACCCGACAGCATGCCGATGCCGGCACCGGCGCCGAACTGCCCGGCCGGCCCGGGCATCTGGCGGCTGGGCGCGGGCCGCTTGTTGCGCAGCATCTGCCAGCCCGAGAAACTGACGAAGGCGCCGAAGACCAGGGCCAGCCAGGCGCCTTTCAGCAAGGCGAACAGGCCGGCACCGGCCAGCAGCCCGCCGGCGAGGATGCCTGGCGCCAGGCTTTTGACGAGGTCCCAGCGCACCGCGCCGCGCCTGTGATGGGCGCGAACGCTGGACAGCGAGGTGAACATGATGGTCGCCATCGACGTCGCAATCGCCATCTTGACCGCCAGGCTCGGAGTCACACCGCGCTGGCCGAGGATGAAGGTCAGGATGGGCACCATCAGCATGCCGCCGCCGATGCCGAGCAGGCCCGCGAGGAAGCCGGCTGCGAGGCCGAGAGCCAGCAGCTCGATGACGAGGCTGGGCGTCATTTGCCGTGCAGACGCTTCAGCACGGCCTTCCATTCGTCCGGCGTGACCGGCGTGATGGACAGCCGGCTGCCGCGCTCCAGCACGCGCATGGAGGCCAGCTCGGGCGCCTCGCGCATTTCCTTCAGGCTCAGCAGCCGCGTCGTCTCGCGCCAGCGCACATCGACGTGCACCCAGCGCGGTGCTTCGCGCTTGGACTTGGGGTCGTAGTAGTGGCTGGCCGGGTCGAACTGCGTGGCGTCCGGATAGGCCGCGCTGCTGACCTCGGCAAGGCCGGCGATGCCGGGCTCGGGGCAGGACGAGTGATAGAAGAGCACGCCATCGCCCAGCTGCATGTCGTCGCGCATGAAGTTGCGCGCCTGGTAGT
>CBHWBD010000305.1:0-4947 GCA_966111775.1 uncultured Comamonadaceae bacterium
CCTGCTCGATCTGCACGATGTCCTCGCGGCTCAGCGAGGACGAGACCTCGTTGGCCGAGGCGCCGCGCATGACGATGGCCGTGTCCAGGCTGCCCGAGTTGCGCAGCGTCTGGCCATAGCCCTCGGCCATGGCCAGCAGGGCCACCAGCACGCCCACGACGCCGGCGATGCCGACGACGATGACGGCCGACGAACCCAGGCGCTGGGTCAGCGTGCTGATACCCACCGACGCGACCGAACGGGTTTGCATGCCGGTGCGGAACAGGAACATCCACAGCGCCAGCAGCACGGCCAGCGCCAGGGCGCCGAACCAAGGCATGGCCACCCAGGCCACCAGCATGACGATGGTCAGAAGGACGAGACCCAAATTTTTCAGGAATTTCATGTCATGCCCTCCCGGCGAGTGCATCGGTGATGTTGACGCGCATCGCTCTCAAGCCAGGCAGTGCGCCCACGGCCAGGCCGAAGAACAGGGCCAGGCCGATGCCCGTGATCCAGCTCGCGGCGCCCGCCGCCGGCAGATTGAGCGCACCACCACTGCCGGCGCTGACGGCGGGGCCGATGACGCTGGCCAGCAGCAAGCCCACCGCACCACCCAGCAGCAGCAGCAGCACCGACTCCGCCAGCACCATGGAAAGCACACTCTCGCCCGAGAAGCCCAGGGTCTTGAGCACCGCAATCTCGCCGGTGCGCTCGCGCACGGCCTGCATCATGGTGTTGCCGGCCAGCAGCAGCAGCGTGAAGAACACCGCGCCCATGATGGAGGTGACGATGAGGTTGATGTCGGCCACCTGCTTCATCCAGCTGGACATGGCCGCCGCCTCGGTCTGGGTGCGGGTCTCGTGGTCGGAGTTGGCCGAGATCTCGTCGATGGCCTTGAGCACACGGTCGGCCTGGTTGACGTCCTTGACGCGCGTCACATACCAGCCCACCTGCCCCTGGTTCCAGGGCGTCGTGTCGTCGAAGTACTTCCAGTTCAGCAAAAACATCTGGTCGTACCAGGCGCCGGACTTCTTGTCGGCCACATGGATGAGGCCGACGATCTTGAACGGCCAGTTCTGGCTGCCGTTCTTGTCCGGGAAGATGGTCGACTGCATGGGCACCTGGTCGCCGACCTTCCAGCCGAACTTGCGCGCCAGGCCCTCGCCGACGATGGCCCCGTCCTTGGTCTCGGCGAAGGCCTTGCGTTGCTCGGCCGAGACCTCCATCTCCGGATAGACGTCCAGGTAGTTGGGCGACACGGCGAAGCTGAAGACCTGGTTCTCGGGCTTCTGGTAGGCGCCGCCGAACCAGTTGGCGAAGGCCACGTCCTTGACGCCGTCGATCTGCGAGATGCGACCCTGCAGCGACATCGGCAGCAGCTGGATGAAGCTGAGCTTGGAGCCCGTCTGCAGGCGTTGGGCACCGTTGGCGCTCTTGCCGGCCTGGTCGAAGCCGACGCGCACCGCGTCCAGCAGGCCGAACAGCAGGAAGGCCGTGATGATGGACACCAGGGTCAGGAAGGTCCGCCCCTTGCGCCTGAACAGCGCGGCCCAGATCAGGTGGAGGTATTTCATGGTGCCTCCTTACGCGGTGGCTTCGGTCACCAGCGTGCCCTTGTCCAGATGCAGGGTGTGGCTGGCACGGGCGGCGGCGCGCGGGTCGTGGGTGACCATGACGATGGTTTTGCCATGCTCGCGGTTGAGCGCCTGCAGCAGGGTCAGCACGTCCTCGGCCGACTGGCGGTCCAGGTCGCCGGTGGGTTCGTCGCAGACCAGCAGCGTCGGGTCGGACACGATGGCCCGGGCGATGGAGACGCGCTGCTGCTGGCCGCCCGACAGCTCGGTGGGCTTGTGCGCGGCGCGGTCGGCCAGGCCGACCAGCTGCAGCGCGATGGCAGCCCGCTTCCTGCGCTCGCCCGCCGACAGCTTGGTCAGCAGCAGCGGCAGCTCGACGTTCTTCTGCGCCGACAGCGTCGGCATCAGGTTGTAGAACTGGAACACGAAGCCGACCCGCGACGCGCGCCATTTGGCCAGGGCCGCGCCGGAGAGCTTGTCGATGCGCTCGCCGCCCACGCTGATGGCGCCGCCCGTGGGCGCGTCCAGGCCGCCCATGAGGTTGAGCAGCGTCGTCTTGCCGGAACCCGACGGGCCCATCAGCGCCAGGAAGTCGCCCTGTTGCACATCGAGGTTGATGCTGTGCAGCACCTCGACCTTCTGCTTGCCGCGGGTGTAGACCTTGGACAGATCGCGGACTTCGATCAAAGCGCTCATCTTCATTCCTTGTTCACGACGGTTGAACCCTGCTTCAGCTCGGCCGGGGGCGACACGACGACGGTCTCACCCGCCTTCAGGCCCGAGGTGACGAGCTTGAACTTGCCCACGTCGCCACCGAGCTTGACGGCTCGCTGCTCGACGCGGTTTTCCTGCACGACGAAGACGACATCGGCGCCATTGCGCTGGGCCAGCGCGTCCGGCGGCAGCAGCACGCCGGGCACGGGCGCCGCTTCGGCCTTGGGCTTGGTGGCCAGGAAGCTGACGCGCACGCCCATGTCGGGCACGACGCGGTCGTCCTTCTTCTCCATCGCCACGCGCACCTTGACGGTGGCCTTGCCGCGGTCGGCGCTCGGGATGACGGCGACGACATGGGCCGGGATCTTCCAGTCCGGGTAGGCGTCGAGCACGGCTTCGCAGGGCATGTCGGCCTTGACCTGGGCGATATAGGCCTCGTTGACGTCGACGTTCACTTCCAGCGAGTCCATGTCGACGATGGTGCCGACACCGGTGCGGGTGAAGCCGCCGCCGGCGGACAGCGGCGAGATGATTTCGCCGACCTGGGCCGCACGCGCCGTGACGACGCCGTCGAACGGTGCGCGCACGACGGCGTAGTCGAAGTTGACGCGGGCCTGGCGGGCCTGGGCCTGGGCGGCCTCGATCTGGCGCTGCGACGCTTCCAGCTGGGCGCTGACGGTCTTCACCGCCGTGGCAGCCTGTTCGCGGGACTGGCGCGTCGTCATGCCGCTGGCGTTCAGCTCGGCCTGACGCTTCTCGTCGGCCCGGGCCTGGTCGAGCTGGGCGCGCAGCTGGCCCTGGTTGGCTTCGGCGGTGCGGACCTGGGCCTCGGCGGCCGCCAGGCCGGCCTTCAGCCCGGTGTCGTCCAGCCTGGCCAGGATCTGGCCCTTCTTGACCTTGAAGCCCTCATCGATGAGGACCTCGGTCAGGGTGCCGGTGATCTGGGCCGAAACGGTGGCCATGCGGCGCGCCGTCACATAGCCCGTGGCCTGCAGCACGGCGTCGGCGGCCGGCCCCTGGCCGTTGGCGCGCACGCTGGCCGTCTGCACGGCAACGGGCTTGTTGCCCGCCAGGAACCACCAGGCCGCGCCGCCACCCAAGGCCAGCACGACGACGGCGGCCCCCAGGCCCCAAACCCACTTCGGCGGTCCGCCGCCCTCGTGGTCCTCGCGGTGCGCACCGTCGATGCGCAGTTCCTTCAGCAATCCGGTATCGATGACGCGCTCCCGAAAGTTGTCGCCTGCAGGTGAATCGGGGCGGATTGTGCACAGACAGCGCTGACAGTCGACAGGGCTTTCGATGAACGGCGACCGGCGCTGGCGAATCGACAGCCAGCGGGGATGAACGGTGCCAGGGCCCGGCGGCCGGCCCTAGCGGACTTCCCGCGCCAGCTTCAGCACCGGCGCCGCCAGGCTGAGGCCGCGTTTGCGGGACTCGCCATGGTTGACGGCAAACGCCATGCCCTGGGGCTCGCTGATGAGGGCGATGCAGACGCCCGCCCGCATGGCCTCGGGGCTGGTGGCAATCACGAGGACGGGCGCATCGGCCACCGCGGCGATCCAGTGGCGCAGCGTGGCCGCGTCGGCATGGCCGAGCAGCAGCACCTGGCAGTCGCGCGCCGCATCGCGGGGCTCGCTCAGCGCCCTCACCTTCAACTGGGCCGTGCCCACCGGGCGGCTGGCCAGGGCCCGCACCGCCTCCAGCCCGGCGGGCTGCAGGCCGGCCGCGCACAGCGACAGCGTCGGGCTGTCGGCCACCGGGGCCGGCCATTGGGTGTACTGGGTCAGGCGCAGCACGAAGGCGGCGCGCAGCCTGTCCTCGTCCAGGCTGTCGGCCCGGACCAGGGCGGTTGCCGCGGCCAGCACCAGCGGCCAGAGCCGCGAGGATCTCAAGGCGCGTCTCCGCGCCAGGTCAGGCCGGTCTGCCAGCGCGTGCCCTGGCGCTGCACGGGCGCGCTGTAGCCGGTGCCGCTGGACTCGGCATAGGCCCGGCCGCCGACATTGTCGGCACCGATGAAGAAGTCCCAGCGCCGGCTGGGTTGCCACAGCAGATGGGCCCGGGTCTGGGCATAGCCGGGCAGGCGCTCGTCACCGAAGCGCGACTTGGTCGCCCAACCGCTGAGGGACAGGCGCAGCGTCGGCCCGGCCACGGGCATCTGCAGCATCCATTTCAAGGTCTGGCTGGGGCTGTAGGCCTGGTGGCTGCCGTCGGCGGCCCGGTTGCGCTGGCCCATCAGGCTGAGTTGCAGCTGCCAGCCCTCGCCCCAATGGCCGTCCAGGCCCAGCTCGGCGCCGCGCGAATGCGCCACCGGCATGTTGGCGAAGGGCTTGGCATCGCCGCGCTCGATGAAGTTGACGAGATGACTCGTGAACAGCGAGGCCTGCCAGGTCCAGGTGCCCCAGCCGCTGCCGGACAGAGGCGCCAGGGGGCCCTGCCAGGCCAGTTCGGTGGTGCGCAGCCGCTCCGGCCGCGGGGCTTCGGCGCCGGCGCCCAGGTTGAGGGCCTGCTCGAAGCGGTTGGGCGCCCGGAAGGCCGTGCCCCACATCAGCTTCAGGCTCTGTCCCGGTGCCGGCGACCAGACCCAGGCCGCGCGCGGATTCCAGCTCGAGTCGCCGCCATGCACGCCGTCCTGGCGCAGGCCCAGCACCAGGCGCTGGCGCTCGGCCAGCCGCCATTC
>CBHWBD010000306.1:0-4947 GCA_966111775.1 uncultured Comamonadaceae bacterium
GGCTGGGTCTTCTTCGGCATCATCATGCTGGCGATGTTCATGATCGGCGCGCGCTGGGCGGATCCCGATCCGGAACCGGTGCTGGCCTCGTCTGGCGAGGGCGGATCAACCGGTTCGCGCAATCTGTATGTGGCCGTGCTGCTCGGCGCGTTGCTTGTCGTGGTGCTGCCGGCCGGTCTGCGCGTCCAGGTCGATCGCTCCGGCGCCCATGGCCAGCCCAGTCTCGCGGCGCCCAGCCTGCCCGGCATGAACTGGGTGGCGGAGCCGATGAGCAGTTGGAAGCCGCACTTCAAGAACCCGGCGGAGACGCTGCACGGGCGCTTCGAGCCAGCGGCGGGTGGCCCGGCCATCGGTGTCTACGTTGGCTACTACCGCGACCAGCGATATGGCCGGCAGCTCATCACCTCGGTCAACGATCTTGTCAACGACGAGGAAGACAAGGAATGGTCACGCACCGCCGCGGGCACCAGTGGCGTTGACGGTCAGCTTTGGCGTACGGGCGAGTTGCGTGGGCAGGCGCTTGATCGCGTCAGCGGCGGCGGCAATCTGGCGCCCCGGCTGCGCGTCTGGCAGATCTACTGGATCAATGGCCGTCCCTTCGTCAGCGACTGGCAGGCCAAGCTGTACGGCGCAGTGCGCAAGTTGACGGGGCAGGGTGACGATGCGGCCGTTGTGTTGATCTATGCCGACAGGGCTCGCGTCGGTGAGGACGATGCTCTACTGCGAGACTTCATCAAGCAGCATTGGGCCGCCATTGACACCGCTTTGCGGGGCGTCCGCGACCGCGATGCGGCCCGTCAGCAGTGACAATCACGCGCCTCCGGAAAACTACAGCAACGAGAACCTATCCATGAATACGCTCGCAGTCATCGGCCTCGGCTATGTGGGCCTGCCCCTGGTGGTGGAGTTCGGCAAGCAGATGCGCACCATCGGCTTCGACATCGCCAAGAACAAGGTCGAAGCCTGCCAGCGTGGCACGGACCCGAGCCGTGAGTTGACGGACGAGGAAGTCCGGGCCGCGAAGCTCGCCGTCTATACCGACGACCCCAAGATGCTGGCCGAGGCCGACGTCATCATCGTCGCCGTGCCCACGCCCGTGGACGAGGCCCATATCCCCGACTTCCGGCCGCTGATCGGATCGAGCACCAGCGTCGGCCGTCACATGAAGAAGGGCGCCATCGTCGTCTACGAGAGCACCGTCTACCCCGGCGCCACCGAAGAGGTCTGCATCCCCGTGCTGGAGCGCGAATCGGGCATGAAGTGGAAGCAGGACTTCTTCGTCGGCTACAGCCCCGAGCGCATCAACCCGGGCGACAAGGAACACACGCTGACCAAGATCCTGAAGATCGTCTCCGGCGATACGCCAGAGACGCTGGACACGGTCGCCAAGGTCTACGAGAAGATCATCATCCCTGGCGTGCACCGCGCGTCCAGCATCAAGGCCGCCGAGGCCGCCAAGGTCATCGAGAACACCCAGCGCGACCTCAACATCGCGCTGATGAACGAGCTGTCCATCATCTTCGACAAGCTCGGCATCGACACCACCGAGGTGCTGGAAGCCGCCGGCACGAAGTGGAACTTCCTGAAGTTCAAGCCGGGCCTTGTCGGCGGTCACTGCATCGGCGTGGACCCCTACTACCTGACCCACAAGGCCGACATGCTGGGCTACCACCCTCAGGTCATCCTGGCCGGCCGCCGCATCAACGACGGCATGGGCAAGTTCATCGCCGAGCAGACCATCAAGCAGATGATCGCCAGCGGCAGCTACATCAAGGGCGCGCGCGTCAACGTGCTGGGCCTGACCTTCAAGGAGAACTGCGGCGACCTGCGCAACTCCAAGGTCATCGACATCATCAACGAGCTCAAGACCTATGGCGTCGAGGTCTTCGTGACCGACGCCCAGGCCGAGGCCGAAGAGGCCATGCACGAGTACGGCGTGCGCCTGATGCCCTTCGATGAACTGCCGCGCGCCGACGCCATCGTCGCCGCCGTCTCGCACCGCGAATATGCGGCGCTGTCGGTCGAGGACATCGGCAAGAAACTCACCAAGGGCGGCGCCTTCATCGACGTGAAGGCGGCCTTCGACAGCAAGGCGCTGCAGGACGCGGGCTTCCGTCTCTGGCGTCTGTGATGTCTTCCAGCGGCGGCGATGCACGGCCTCTGGTCGTGCACCTGCTGCACCGCTTCGACACCGGCGGGCTGGAGAACGGCGTCGTCAACGTCATCAACCACCTGCCGGACTTCCGGCATGCCGTGGTGGCGGTCACCGAGATCACCGCCTTCAAGGAGCGCGTGAAGGCACCGGGCACCCAGTTCATCTCATTGAACAAGCCGCCTGGGCAGGGCTTCTGGCTCTATCCGCGCGTCTACAAGCTGCTGCGCGAACTGCGCCCGGCCGTCGTGCACACGCGCAACCTCGGCGCCATGGAATTCCAGCTGCCGGCCTGGGCGGCCCGCGTGCCGCTGCGCGTGCACAGCGAACATGGCTGGGACACCAACGACCTCGGCGGCGTCAGCCGCACCAACCAGCGGCTGCGCCGCGTCTATGGCGTCGGAACGCACCGCTTCGTGGCCCTGTCCAAGGCCATCGAGGCCTATCTGACCGGGCCGGTCGGCTTTGCGCGCGAGCGCGTGCTGCGCATCTGCAATGGCGTGGACACGCAGCGCTTTGCGCCTGCGACCACCGCGCCCGAGGCCTGGCCCTATCGACGTGGCGAGCACCTCGTCATCGGCGCGGTGGGCCGCATGCAGACCGTGAAGGATCCGCTCAACCTCGTCGACGCCTTCCTGCGCCTGCGCGAGCTCTGCCCGGCCGACTGGCCGCGGCTGCGCCTGGCCATGCTCGGCGGCGGCCCACTGCTGCCGGCGGCCGTGGAACGCCTTCAGCAGGCCGGCGCGTCGGACCAGGCCTGGCTGCCCGGTGATCGCAGCGACGTGGCGGCCCTGCTGCCGCATTTCGACATCTTTGCCCTGCCTTCCCAGGCCGAGGGCATCAGCAACACGCTGCTGGAGGCCATGGCCTGTGGCTGTGCGCCGGTGGCGACCGATGTGGGCGGCAATCCGGAACTGGTGGAGAGCGAGGCCAATGGCCTGCTCGTGCCGTCGCAGGACAGCGCTGCGCTGGCTGCTGCGCTGGCCCGTCTCGTCAACGAGCCGGCCCTGCGCCAGCGCCTGGCCGATGCGTCGCTGGCCCGTGCTCGGGCCCAGTTCAGCCTGGACGGCATGATCGCCGCCTACGGCTCTCTGTACGCGTCAGCGCGCGCGTAGTTCAAACGCCGGGAAGCCGCCGGCATCCACCGGCCCGCTGATCGCGTAGCGTGCCGCCAGGTGCTCCCGCAGCTTGTTGCGCGGCAGGCCCGCCTGCGCCACCTGCATGACCGGGCCTCGCCAGTCCTCGTCGTCCAGGGCTCGGAAGACCAGCACGCGGCCGCCGCGCGCCAGCGTTGCATCGACATGCGCGTCCAGCCGCGCCAGCAGGGCGGCAGTGTCGGCCTTGGTCTCGTTCAGCTGCACAAGGTCGATGTTGAAGCGCTCGATGCCCGGCGTGTCGAACAGGCTGCTGTCGGGCTCGCCGGGGTACGCGGCGAAGCCGACGTACAGGCCTTGCGGGCCAAGCGCCGTCTGCAGGGCCTGCTGGCGCTCGGCCAGCGCAAAGCGGGCCTTGGGGACGCCGTACCCTGCCATGTTGACCACCAGCAGCACCGGCAGCGTCACACCCAGCAGTAGTGCGTCCAGCCAGCGCCGGCGCAGTTGCAGTGCCAGCAGCGCCACGGGCATCGTGAACTGGAACCAATGTTCGGGGTCGTTGAGGTTGTAGTAGTAGGAGAACGCGGCAGCGCCCAGCACGAAGGCCCAGGGCGAAAGCAGCCCCGGCTCGGCCTTGCGCAGCGCCTGGCGGGCACCGATGACGAAGGTGGACAGCAGCAGGCCACCCACCAGTGCCGCCAAGGCTGCCTGGCCCAGCAGGGACGGCAACACGGGCTTGACGTCTGGCAGCCAGCCCCACATCCAGGCGCGGCCCAGCGTGCCCAGCGACGGCAGGAAGGCGAAGTTGTTGATGAGACTGAACGCGAAGCGCAGCGGCATCTCCTTCCAGGAGACCAGCCAGGTCTGCAACTCTTGCTTCTCCTTGAGCCCGCCGATCGTGAAGCTCACGAGGTCGTTGGCATGCGTGGTGCCGGTCTGGCGTGCCGTCATATAGGCGACCAGCAACAGCGTGAAGCCGACGACGGTCAGCGTGACCGCATAGGGCAGCACGTGGCGCACGGCCTTGAGCAAGCCGCGCCGGCGCGCGCTGCGGATGAGCATGAACAGCGCCAGCAGCATCGCCTGCGGCAGCACGCTGACGAGCAGGTTCACGCCCACGCCTGACCAGACCGCGCTCCAGACCATGTCGCGGGTTCCGGAGTCGCCCGCGGCTTCGGCCCGCTCCCAGCGCAGTGCGTGGTGCAGCGCCAGCGCCAGCGGCGGGAAGACCATCAACTTGATGTGTGCCGTGGGCCCCAGCGTGACGAGGTTGAAACTGATCGCGACGAAAGCGACGGCGGCCGCGCTCTTCAGCGCCGAATGCCCGGATTCTCGCAGCGTGGCGAAGAACACCGCACAGCCCAGTGCCACCGAGACGACGTTGATGGCCTCGAGGCTGTGGTTGATGCCCAGCACGCCGCCGCTGGCGCGGTACAGCAGCATGGCCAGCGGCTGCATCCACAGGTGGCCCAGGTCCCAGAAGAAGCTGTTGGCGCCCAGTTCGTACCAGTAGCGCTCGACGTCGTCGACCTTCAGGGCCGAGCACAGCCAGGCATAGGCCAGCGCGACGACGATGCCGACGGCGACGAGATGAGCCGCGCGGGGCCGGTCGAGTCTGGCGATCACTGCTGCCCCCAGTGACCGGTGATGGCCTCGACGTGGAAGCGCGGCCGCTGCTTGCTGGCCTCGTAGACCTTGGCC
>CBHWBD010000307.1:0-4945 GCA_966111775.1 uncultured Comamonadaceae bacterium
CCGCCGCCTGGGTGACGTCTCCGCCGCGCTGGCGGCCTACGAGGCCGTGCTGGCCTACCAGGGCGACCAGCCCGAGGCGCTGTGGGGCCGCGCCGCGACGCTGGCGCTGGCGGGTCGCTGGGACGAGGCCTTCGCGCAGTACGAGGCCGTGCTGCGCCTGCGCACCGGCCTTGTGCCGCTGCGCCGCGACTATGCGCTGGACCTGCTGCGCGCCGGCCGCAAGGAGGCCGCGCGGGCCCAGGTCAGGGAAGCCCTCATCCTCGACCCGGCCGACCCCGACACCTTGGCACTGAAGGGCTGGCTGGCCCTGGCCGACGGCGATGCGACAGCCGCACGCCGCGATGCCGGCGAGGCGCTGGCCCTGGGGGCCTGGAGCGACCTGGCCCTCATCGTGCAGACCGCGGCCCTGCAGTCGCTGGGCCAGGCCGAAGCGGCTCAAACCGCCATCGCGCCGCTGAAGCAGCGCATCGCCACGCAGGCGCCACCGCAATACGTCTACCGCGCCGACAAATCGGGCTGGTTCTCGGTGCATGAGCTGCCGGCCAACGAACGCAAGGTGATGGAGCTGCTCGTCAAGTGAGATTCCTGAAGCGGCTGGAGGCCGCCCATCTCAACGGTCTCAGCGTCGCCCTCGGCGTGTCGGCGACGCATCTGCTCGTGGGCGCCTCGTTTGGCGAGACGGCGGGGCTGGCCGCCGTCGGCGGCGCGGTCTGCGCCAGCCTGACCGATGTGCCCAACCCTCCGCAACGCGTGCTGCCCCGGGTGCTGCCGGCCGCCGCGGCCGCGGCCCTCGTCACCTTGCTGGTCGGCCTCACCGACGGCTCCCTGCCGCTGACCGTGGCCCTGGTGGCCGTCGTCAGCTTCGTGTCGTTGATGGCCCTGGCCTGGGGTCTGCGCGCCGGGCCGCTGTCCTTCGCACCGGTGCTGGCCATGGTGTTCGCGATGGCCTGGGACCGCACGGCGGGAGCGGCCTCGCCCTGGGAGCATGCGCTGTGGGTGGGCCTGGGCGGCTGCATCTATGCCGGCTGGGCACGGGCCAGTGCCGTCGTGCTGCGCCACCGACTGCGCCAACTGGCGCTGGCCACGGCCCTGCGCGCGACCGAGAAGCGGCTGCGTTCGCGCGCCGAACGCATCGCCGGCGCCGTGGGCGGGGCCGACGCCCGCATCCGTGCGTCCATTGCCGACGACGTGTTGCTGGCCGATGCGCTGCAGGCCGCGCGTGACCAGGTCTTCGCCGCCCGCCGTTCGCCGCGCAGCCGCCGCCAGACCGACCTCGTGCTCGGCCTCATCGAGCTGCGCGACCTGCTGCTGGCCAGCCGCCTGGACACCGAGCTGCTCGGCCAGGACTTCCCCGGCCGCCAGTGGCGCGCCGCCCTGGCCGAGACGCTGCGCCATCTGGCCGACGTGCTGGCGGCCCTGGCCAACACGGTGGCCTTCGGCGCGCCCTTGCCCGAGGTGTCGGCGGACGCCTGGCGCCAGCAGCTCGCAGCCCGGCTCGCCGATGTCAGCGCGCCGGCCGGCGACTCGCGCAGCCACCTGGTGTCGGCCCTGCAGTCACGCCTGGGGCATATGCTGGACGACGTCAGCGCCATGGTGGCCCGCCAGGCGGCGGCTGATGACCCGGACAGCCCGTGGACGCCGGAACGCCTGGCGCCATTCGTCTCGCCCGAGGGCTGGCCGCTGGCCGCGCTGAAGCCGCATCTGAACCTGCAGTCCAGCGTCATGCGTCACGCGCTGCGCTCGGCCCTGGCCCTGTCGTTCGCCTACTGGCTGGGCGCGCTGCTGCCTTGGGCGGCCCATCCCTTCTGGCTGATGCTCAGCGTGGCCGTCGTGCTGCGCGGCAATCTCGAGCAGACCCTGTCGCGCCGCAACGAACGCATCATCGGCACCGTGCAGGGCTGCCTGCTGGTGCTGCTGCTGGCCCATGTGCACTGGACGCCGCTGCTCAGCCTGTGCTTCATCGCCGCCGTCGGCACGGCCCACGCCTATGTGAACCGCCGCTACCGCGTCGCCGCCACGGCCGCCACGCTGATGGCCCTGCTGCAGCCGCTGATGCTGGCGCCGGGCAGCAACCCCGCCGTCGTCGAGCGCCTGGCCGACACCCTCATCGGCGCGGGCCTGGCCTGGCTGTTCAGCTTCGTGCTGCCGTCCTGGGAGCGTGCCGCCGCGCCGCGGCTGGGCTCACAGCTGCGGGGTGCTCTGGCCCGGCATTCGTCCAACATGCTTCGCTGGATGCCCAGCGCCGAGGAGCAGCTGGCCCAGCGCCTGTCGCGCCAGCAGGCCTACGCCGCCTTGGCCGCGCTGGCTGCCGCGGCCCAGCGCACGCGCGTCGAGCCCGAAAGCGTGCGCCTGTCGGAGCGTGAGATCGAGTCGGCCCTCAGCCACGGCTACCGCCTGATGGCACTATTAGGGGCCGTGCAGCACCAGGTGCAGCGCCGCACCGAGCGCCTGGACGCGCCGAAAGCCGGGACCGCGTTGCCGCTGGCTCGCAAGGCCTGCGTCGACATCCTCAAGGGCGAAGCTGCCACCGGTACCGACCCGGCAGAAATTCCCGACGGCGACGCCGGTGCCTGGCCTGAACATCTGGGCCAGCAGGATTTGACCCCGTGGCTGTTGCGCCGCCTCAGGCTGTGTCGCCACGAATCGCGACAACTCGTCGCCGCCCTGAATCAACTAGGAGAAGCTTCATGAGCATCCAGACCCGAGCCGCCGTTGCCTGGAAGGCCGGCCAGCCGCTGACCATCGAGACCCTGGACCTGGAAGGACCGAAAGACGGCGAGGTCCTGGTCGAGGTCAAGGCCACCGGCATCTGCCACACCGACGACTTCACGCTGTCGGGGGCCGACCCCGAAGGCCTCTTCCCCGCCGTGCTGGGCCACGAAGGCGCAGGCGTCGTGCTGGAGAGCAAGGTGCCGTGGTTGAAGCCGGGTGACCATGTCATTCCGCTGTACACGCCGGAATGCCGTGAGTGCAAGTTCTGCCTGAGCCGCAAGACCAATCTCTGCCAGGCCATCCGCTCGACGCAGGGCAAGGGGCTGATGCCCAACGGCACGTCGCGCTTCTCGCTGAACGGCGAGCCCATCTTCCACTACATGGGCACCAGCACCTTTGCCAACCACATCGTCGTGCCCGGCATCGCCCTGGCCAAGATCCGGCCGGACGCGCCCTTCGACAAGGTCTGCTACATCGGCTGCGGCGTGACGACGGGCGTCGGCGCCGTGCTGTTCACGGCCAAGGTGGAGGCGGGCGCCAACGTCGTCGTCTTCGGGCTGGGCGGCATCGGCCTGAACGTCATCCAGGGTGCCAGGATGGTGGGCGCCAACAAGATCATCGGCGTCGACATCAACCCGGCGCGCGAGACCATGGCGCGGCAGTTCGGCATGACCGACTTCGTGAATCCCAAGGACGTGCCCAATGTCGTGGACCACCTCGTGCAGATGACCGACGGTGGCGCCGACTATTCGTTTGAGTGCGTCGGCAATGTGCAGCTGATGCGCCAGGCCCTGGAGTGCACCCACAAGGGCTGGGGCCGCAGCATCATCATCGGCGTGGCGCCGGCGGGTGCGGAGATTGCGACGCGGCCGTTCCAGTTGGTCACCGGCCGCAAATGGGAAGGCTCGGCGTTTGGTGGCGCGAGAGGCCGGACGGATGTGCCCAAGATCGTCGATTGGTATATGGACGGCAAGGTCAAGATCGACGAGCTGATCACGCACAAGCTCAAGCTCGAGGACATCAACGAGGGCTTCGAGCTGATGCGGCGCGGGGAGAGCATTCGCTCGGTGGTGGAGTTCTAAGGTTGCTTGGGCGAGTGTGTGTCTGCCCGTTGCATTGCCGGGAGTCCGTCCCGGCGGCCGGGTAACTTTCTTCTGGCGCGTCAGAGAAAAGTTACCCGCCCTCGCGGGGCGGATTCCCGCGGCACTGCACACGAGTCATGAGGACAGTGACGAAGCTTCCTACCGCTTCTCAGGCCGCAACCCCTGCAGCGCCTCCACCAACCGCGCATGCGCCTCCAGATCCACCGGCCTGAACTTCGGCACCGTCCGCGCCGGATAGTCCCCGAGGTAGTTGCCGCCCTTCCAGTTCCGCGCCGGCCTGACCGGCCTCGGCACGAAGCCGCCGCCGCAGTTGGGGCAGACATTGCTCAGCAGCCCTTCCGCGCAGTCCGCGCAGAAGGTGCATTCGAAGCTGCAGATGCGCGCTGCCGTCGACTCGGGCGGCAGGGCGACATCGCAGTGCTCGCAGCTGGGGCGGAGTTCAAGCATGTCAGCGGCTCTTTCTGTACGGCTCGTCCTCGGCGATGAAGTCCTGTTCGCGCATCGAGTCGGCGATCCAGTCTTCCACGGCCGGGTGGGCCAGCAGCGCGTCGCGATAGGCGGCCGCCGCTTCGGAGACCGGCAGGCCGAAGCGGCTCAGCCGCACCGCCACCGGCGCGAAATAGGCATCCGCCGCGCTGAAGGCGCCGAACAGGAAGGGCCCGCCGCTGGTCTTCAGCGAATCGCTCCAGGCGGCGTCCAGGCGCGCCACGTCGGCGCGCAGCGCTTCGTCCTCGGCCCAGAGCTTCTGGCCCACGTCGGGGAAGAAGACCTCGATATTCATCGGGCAGACGGTGCGCAGCCGCGTGAAGCCGGCATGCATCTCGGCGCACAGGCTGCGCGCGCGGGCGCGGGCCTTGGCGTCGCGCGGCCAGATGGCGTGCTCGGGATGGCGATCGGCGATGTACTCGGCAATGGCCAGGGTGTCCCAGACGGTGAAGCCGTCGGCCTCGACGATGACGGGCACGCGCTTGGTGGGCGTGATGCCGGCGATGACCTGGTTCCACGCCGAACCTTCGCTGAAGTCGAAGCGCAGCTTGACCTCTTCGAAGGGAATGCCGAAGGCCGCCAGCAGCACGCCGCTGCGCATGGACCAGGACGAGTAGTTCTTGTTGCCGATGTAGAGCTTCATG
>CBHWBD010000308.1:0-4945 GCA_966111775.1 uncultured Comamonadaceae bacterium
CCAGGCGTCGCGCAGGCCGGCGAAGAGCTTGTGCAGGTTGTACCAAGGCACCCAGCGCCCGTTGACGGAGAAGCTGTCGACCTTGAGCTTGCCCGCGGCGATCTCGCTCCAGGCCTTGCCGCCGTCGGGAATGCCGCCGATATAGCCCGTGCCCAGCTGATCCTGGCAGCGCTTCAGTTCGGCGATGACGTGGTCGAGGCGCTTCTTGACCTCGGCATCGCCGGTGGACGCAACCATCAAGGCCAGCGCCGAAACGTAGTGCCCGCCCATGTGGCCGTCCAGGCCGCTGGACTCCCAGTTGCCGTAGCTGGCCACCGGCACGGGCAGGCCGGCCTCGTGGCGAAAGGGTGCCAGCAGGCGCTCGGGGTCGAGCGCCATCAGATAGTGCAGATCGGTGGTCTGCGCTTCGAGGAAAGGCCCGTCGAGCAGGCGGACGCTGCTGAGCGGAAAGGGCTGCGTGGCCGCGCCCGCGCCGCTGACGACGAGGGTGAGTACCAGCAGCCAGGACCGCATCAGGCCCCCGTGCGAACCGCCCACAGCGACACGCCACCGGTGGACATTGCGCTGAAGCTCACGACGAAGGCACTCGCATTGGTGTTCCATTGCCTGGACAGCACGCCCATATAGGCCGTGCCGGCGATCGTCACCGTGAGCTTGTTGCTGCCCTTGTGCACCCAGGTGCCGGTCGACGCGCCACTCACGCTGCCGTCGCTGTTCAGCTGGACGACGCTGGAGAGGTTGATCGTCGCGCTGATGTCCTTGCCGTGGTTGACGAGTTTGTACGTGCCTGCGGCCTGCGCGGCGCTGACGTCGGCCGCCTGCGACGGCGCAGCGAGGTTCAGCGGGGCATAGCGCAGCGGTGCGATGACGAACCAGCCGTCCTCGTTGATGTGCATCTCGTGCACGCGCACCTCGTGGAATTCGCCGGTGCCGGGGAAGCGGGTGTGGAAGATGATGAAGTACTGGCCCGTCGTCGCGTCGTACCAGGCCGAGTTGTGGCCCGGGGACACATAGCCCAGGGCCGTGGCGGGTTAACCCGCGGCCCAAGCCTACTGGGGGTTGCCCATCAGCTTCATCGCGTAGGGGGCGATGCTGGGCCGGTCGAAGGCCACGCTGGCGCGCACGCTGGCCATGTCGGTGCCGCCACCGTCCACATAGGGGCCGTCGGGACTACGCGAGCGCGAGATGCGCACGTTGTAGCCGCCGTTGGCGGCCAGGCCGCCCATGGACACGAAGAGGTAGTAGTACTGGCTCTGCGGGCTGTAGAGGATGTAGGCGCCCTCGATCTCGGCATGGTTGCCGCCCATCAGGCGCTTGCCATAGCCCTGGCCGGCCACCGGCAAGCCGGTCGCCGGGTCGATGGCCATGATGAAGATGCCGCCCGAGTAAGAGCCGTAGACCATCCACAGCTTGCCCGTCGCATCGGCGAAGACCTGCGGGTCGACGACGTTGGGCATCCTCGTGGCGTCGTAGTTCGTGCCGTCTTCCGACACACCGACCATGCCGGACTTCAGCACGATCTGCTTGTTGACGTAGGGGCCGTCGACCTTGTCCGCCACGGCCACGCCCAGTGCCGACAGCGGCGAGCTTCCCTGGCAGGAGCAGTAGTACATATAGAACTTGCCGTCGGCCAGCTTGTGGACGTCGGGCGCCCACAGGTCGGTCACCGTGGTCCAGGCGAAGGTGGCGGCCAGCTCGGTGGTGACCTTCTTGCCGAACAGCGCGTTGTTGTTGTCGACGCCGTCGGCGACCTTGGTCCAGTTCATCAGGTCCGTCGTCCTGGCGGCTGCCAGGTGGGAGCCAAAGACATAGAACGTGCCGTCGACATTGATGACGGACGGGTCGTGCACGGAGACGTTGGCGAAGCTGAGGGGCGACTGCGAGGGAGCTGGCGCTGGAGCAGGCGTGGGTGCCGGTGTCGGCGCGGGTGTGGGGGCTGGCGTCGGCGCGGGCGCCGGGGAAGGCGCAGGTGCGGACGCACCGCCGCCTCCGCCACAGCCGGTCAGCGCAAGGGCGGCCGAGCCTGCGAGGAAGTCGCGTCGGTTCTGAAAGGCCATGATGGGTGTGTCTCCGGATCTGTTGTTTGTGGTCGCTGCAGCCTAGAAGGCCCGGCGGCAGCACACCAATGACATTGCAGACGCGGTCGATCCGGGTTTTGATATGCCGCGTGCGAACCCCGCACGCAGCGCAACGCCTGGGCCAACAACATCGCAGTCCCAGGCGCTATCAGGTCGGCGAGGGTGGTCGGGCGATCAGCCCTCGACGGCGACGACGACGACGGACTTGGCCGGCAGCTTCAGCGTCAGCTTGCCGTCGACGGCCTGGGCCTCGAAGGCTTGCGGCACGACCTGGGCGGGCTTGCCGAGTTCGTTCTGCGCGTCCATCGTCGACGCGGTCAGCAGCTTGCCCTTGACGGCCTTGGGCGTGGCGGTGCCGACCTGCAGGGTCAGCTCGGCCGGCTGGTTCGCATTCGAGTTGACGAGGCCGATGTAGAGCTTGCCGTCCTTGCCGCGAGCGGCGGTGGCGGACAGGCCCGGCATCTCGACGGCGCCGACCTTGTAGACCGGGTTGTTCTCGATCCTGGCGGGCAGCGAGGTCGCGTCCTGGAAGGGCGTGTACAGCGCGAAGGCGTGATACGTCGGCGTCAGCACCATCGTCGTCTTCGTCGTCTGGATCATGGCCTGCAGCACATTGACCATCTGCGCGATGTTGGTCATCTGCACGCGGTCGGCGTGGGTGTGGAAGACGTTGAAGTGCAGGGCCGCCAGCAGGGCGTCACGCAGGGTGTTGCGCTGGACCAGGAAGCCGGGGTTGCTGCCGGGATCGGGGTCATACCAGCTGCCCCACTCGTCGAAGTAGAAGCCGATCTTCTTGGACGGATCGTTCTTGTCGAGGACGGCCGTGTTCCTGGTGATGATCTCGTCGATGTTCTTGACGTTGGCCAGCGTCGAGATCCACTCGCCCTCGGGGAAGGCTATGGCCGAGCCCTTGTGCTCCCACTGGCCGGTGGGCAGGGTGTAGGAATGGTGGGAGATGGCGTTGACGCTGTGCACGCCCTTGCTGAGGGCCTCGGTCCATTCGGTCTGCAGGCCGTTGCCGCCGCTGGCGATGAAGATGGGGCGGTTGTTGCCCGGCGTCTTCAGGAAGCTGGCAACCTGGCGGTACTGGTCGGCGTAGTACTCGGGGCGCATATTGCCGCCGCAGCCCCAGGCCTCGTTGCCGACGGCGAAGTAGTGCACGCGGAAGGGCTTGTCGCGGCCGTTCTTGCGGCGCAGGTCGGTCAGCGTGGACTTGCCCTCGCCGGTCATGTACTCCAGCCACTCCGACATTTCCTGCGCACTGCCGGTGCCGAGGTTGCCGTTCACATAGGCCTCGGCGCCGAGCTGCTCGACAAGGTCGAAGAACTCATGCGTGCCGACGGCGTTGTCCTCAGGCACGCCGCCCCAGTTGGTGTTGATCTTGACGGGGCGGTTCTTGCGCGGGCCGATGCCATCGCGCCAGTGGTATTCGTCGGCGAAGCAGCCACCGGGCCAGCGCACCAGCGGCACCTTGAGTTCCTTCAGTGCTGCGACGACGTCCTTGCGCCAGCCGCGCACGTTGGGGATCTTGGACTCGGGGCCCACCCACATGCCTTCGTAGATGCCGGTGCCGAGGTGCTCGGCGAACTGGCCATAAATGTTGCGGTGGATGACGGGGCCGGGCTGGTCGGCGTTGACGACCAGCTTGATGTCCGCGGCCAGGGCGCTGGCGCTGACGGCCAGCGTGGCCACGAGGGCCAGCAGTTGCTTCTTCATCGTCTTGTCTCCTGTTGTCGTCTGTCTTGTGTTCTTCAGTTCCGGGTCAGCGCGCCGTCGCGGCGGCGCCAGACGCCGCGCTCGTTGGGCTCGCGCAGCACCGCCGGCAGCAGGGCGCGCGGCAGGTTCTGGTAGCAGACGGGGCGCAGGAAGCGCTGGATGGCCGCTGTGCCGACCGAGCTGCTGCGACCGTCCGACGTGGCCGGGAAGGGACCGCCGTGGACCATGGCGGTCGAGACCTCGACGCCGGTGGGATAGCCATTGGCCAGGATGCGGCCGACCTTGCGCTCCAGCGCCGGCAGCAGGGCGCGGGCGGCGGCGATATCGGTCTCGTCGTCGTCCTGCAGCTGCAGCGTGGCGGTCAGCTGGCCCTCCAGGCCCTCGATGACGGCGAGCAGCTCGGCGAGGTCCTGGCAGGCGACCAGCAGCGAGGCGGGGCCGAAGATTTCCGACGACATCGCGTGATTGGCCAGGAAGGCCGCACCGGTCGTCTTGAACAGGCCGGGCGCGCCCTGGCAGCCGGCGGAGCTGCCGCGCAGCAAGGTGTCGACCTGGGCCTGGCCGGCGAGCTGGTCTTCACCGCGTTGATAAGCGCCGGCGATGCCCGGCGTCAGCATGGTGCCGGGCGAGACGGGCTTGAGGGCTTCGGCGGCGGCCGCGGCGAAGCGGTCGAAGTCGGCGCCGGCGATGCCAAGCACCAGGCCGGGGTTGGTGCAGAACTGGCCCACGCCCAGGGTCAGCGAGGCGGCGAAGCCGGTCGCGATGTCGGCACCGCGCGCGGCGAGGGCACCGGGCAGCAGAACGACGGGGTTGATGCTGCTCATCTCGGCATAGACCGGGATGGGTTGCGGACGAGCGGCGGCGGCGGCCATCAGCGCGATGCCGCCGCTGCGCGAGCCGGTGAAGCCGACGGCCTGGATGGCCGGGTGGCGCACCAGCGTGTCACCAATGCCATGGCCGCTGCCGGTCAGCAAGGCGAACACGCCGGCAGGCAGATTGCACTTCTGCACGGCGGCAACTACGGCGCGGCCGACGAGCTCCGACGTGCCGGGGTGGGCCGAGTGCGCCTTGACGACGACGGGGCAGCCGGCGGCCAGGGCCGCGGCGGTGGCGCCCCCGGCGACCGAGAAGGCCCGCGGGCCGTTGGTGGC
>CBHWBD010000309.1:0-4918 GCA_966111775.1 uncultured Comamonadaceae bacterium
CCTTGGGGAACAAGGGCGTCAGGTTCTCGAACATGATCTTGTTCTTGCTCTCCTCGGGCGTCTGGTTGTTGACGCGGTCGACCTTGACCAGAGCAAAGTAGCGCTCGCCGTCCTTGGGCACGCGCACTTCACCTTCCACCAGGTCACCGGTGTGCAGGTTGAAGCGGCGGATCTGGCTGGGCGACAGGTAGATGTCGTCCGTCGAGGCCATGTAGCTGGCTTCGATCGAGCGCAGGAAGCCGAAGCCATCGGGCAGGACCTCGAGCACGCCATCGCCGAAGACCTGCTCGCCAGCCTTGGCGCGCTTCTTCATGATGGCGAACATCAGCTCCTGCTTGCGCAGGCGGGTGACGTTGTCGATCTCCAGCTCCTCGCCCATCTGGATGAGGGCGGAGACGTGTAGGGCTTTGAGTTCGGAAAGATGCATGGGTGAACACCCGTCTGGGGCCGTCCAGCCAGCCAAGGCAGAACGGCAAATACTGCGGCACCCCGGATCAGGACCGAAAAGGCAGCGCGCTGACTGCACGCGATGCGGATTCGAAAAAACTTGGGGGGAGGGGAGCCGAGTCCACGCTGGCTGGACTCCCGATTTGGACCGGGAAGCCTAGGGCGTGTTGGCTTTGGCTGCTGCAGCGGGGCACCGGGAGGTGCATCATGCGCTGCAGCAGTTGGACGCGATTATAGGTTCGCGTCGAGGAAAGCGGTCAACTGGGCCTTGGAGAGGGCGCCGACCTTGGTCGCGGCGAGCTGGCCGTCCTTGAACAGCATCAGCGTCGGGATGCCACGGATGCCGAACTTGGCCGGCACTTCGCGGTTCTCGTCGACGTTCATCTTGGCGATCTGCAGCTTGTCACCGTAGCCGGTGGCGACCTCGTCCAGGATGGGCGCGATCATCTTGCAGGGGCCGCACCACTCGGCCCAGTAGTCCACCAGCACCGGCTTGCCGGACTGGATCACGTCGGCGTCGAAGGACGCGTCGGAAACATGCTTGATCAATTCGCTGCTCATGGGAGGGTTCCTTGGCCTCAAAGGGTTGGCGGTCACCGCGGGTGGGGCCGTCCGAATAGGCAAAATCATTGTGACATAGCCACTTTTCCCGGACGGTCACGAGGGTGACCGAAGCAGTGGCATAGATCAGGGCGGGAGGCCCGCTTTACAAGTGCATCAAGCCGCGAGCCTGGGCCTCGTGCCCGGCGAAGACATCGAATCCTTCTGGCGCCGCGTCGCCAGCAACTGTGCCGACTGGCTGGACAGCCAGGGCGCGCCGCTGCGTGACGCCGTGCTGCTGCTGCCTTTCGCCCAGCAGCTGGCGCCGGCGCGACGGGCCTTCCTGGCCCGTGGCGGCTGGATGCCGCGCATCACCACCAGCCACAGTCTGGCCTCCGCCCTGGGCCCGACGGCGCTGGCAACACCCGACCAGCTTTCCGGGGACGCCGCCATCGACGCCTTCACGGCCGACAGGCTGCTGGCCGACCAGAGCTGGATCCAGCCCCTCAAGCGCAGCAGCCCGCGTGACTACCGTGTCGCCGTGGCCCGGCTGGTCGACACCGCCCAGGCCCTGGCGCGCGCCGCGGCCCAGGTGCCGCCCGAGGCCCGCCCCGCCTTCCTCGAGGCCGCACGCCAGCGCCTCGCGGCCCTGGACGCCGGCCCCGGCGTGCTGGAACGGGCCCTGGCCCAGGTCGCCCTGGCGTGGATCGCCTCCGACGAGCGCCGCCCGGCCACCGACACCTTGTTCGCGTTGCGCCCCAGCGCCTGGATCTGGCTGCGCGTCGGCGGTCCCGACCCGCTCGCCCGCACCCTGCTCGCCCAGGCCGGCGATGTCCCCACGCTGTGCCTGGACGCCAATCTGGACCTCGACCAGGCCTGGGCCGGCTTCACGCCTACGGCTCACCTAGAGGAAGCCGTCACGTCCGATTTCGAGAGCCTGGCGGAGCAGACCGCCACAGCCGTCATCCAGCATCTGAACGCAGGTCGCCGCCCCGTGGCGCTGCTGGCCCAGGACCGCGTGGTCATCCGCCGCGTGCGCGCCCTGCTGGCCCGCCAGCAGGTGCCGGTGCACGACGAAACCGGCTGGACGCTGGCGACCACGCCCGCCGCGGCGGCCGTCATGGCCCTGCTGCGCGCCGCCCTGGCCGGTGGCGCCGTCGACGACTGGCTGGCCTGGCTGAAGTCGGCGCTGGCGACGGGCTGGGACCTGGGCGACCTGGAAGCGCGCTGCCGCCGCTTCGGTTGGCGCCAGGCGGCACAGATCGATGCAGCCACCTTGCCGCCGGCCACCGGCGCGGCCTGGCAGCGTGCGCGGGGTCAACTGGAGCCGCTGGCGGGTGGTTCACGCGCCCTGGGCGGCTGGCTGGCCGCTCTCGGGCAGGCGCTGACCGGGCTGGCTTCATTGACCGAAGTCGAAGGCGGCGAGGCCTTGCTGGAGACGCTGTGGATTTCGCGCAACCCCTGGGCCGGCAGCGCCCACGAGGCCGCGCTGGCGCAGACCAAACTGCGGCCCGAGGAATTCCTCGCCTGGGTCAACGACACGCTGGAGGCCGCCCAGTTCGAGCCCGCCGAGGAAGCGGGCGCCGCCGAAGTCATCATCACGCCGTTGGCCCGCGCCATGCTGCGGTCCTTCGGCGCCATCGTGCTGCCGGGCGCCGACGCGGCGACCCTCGGCCCGGTCAATCCTCAGGCCGGCCTGCTGGCCGATGCCGACGCCGCGGCCCTGGGCCTGCCCAGCCTCGCTGAGCGCCGTGACGCCGAGGCCCTGGGCTTCGCCCAGCTGCTGCGCGCGCCGGTGCTGACCCTGCTGCGTTGCGCCTTCGCCGGCGCCGAGCCCCTGCCACCCAGCCCGCTGCTGGAACGCCTGTCCGGTGCCGCGGCCAAGGCCGGTTTGGCCTTGCCGCATTGGGTCGACGAGCGCACGCAAACGGTCGCGCAGCCGCGCCCGCAGATCCGCCCCGCCGCCGACGCGGGCGGCCGCCTGCCCGCCGCCCTCAGCGCCAGCGCCATCGACGCGCTGCGCAACTGCCCCTACCAGTTCTTCAGCCGCGTGCTGCTGGGCCTGCGCGAGGCCGACGAGCTGGAGCAGGAACTCAGCAAGCGCGACTACGGCACCTGGCTGCATGCGGTGCTGAAGCGCTTCCACGAGGCGCGCGGCAGCGACGACGACATCGCGCTGCGCGCCGCTGCCGAGGCCGAGCTGGCCCTGCTGGACGCCGCCGACTTCCTGCCCTTCTCGGCCGCCTTCGAGCGGTTGCGCCCCCATTACTTGGCCTGGCTGGCCGAGACGGAGGCGGGCGGCCAGCGCTATGCCGACGGCGAAGTGGCCCGCGAAGCCCGCCCCTTCGAGGCGCCCCTGGACGGCGTCGTCGTGAAAGGCCGCATCGACCGCATCGATGACGCCCAAGGCGTGACCTGGCTGCTGGACTACAAGACCGGCGACGCCAAGGCGCTGAAGGACAAGGTGGCCGCCAAGCTGGAGGACACCCAGCTCGCCACCTACGCGCTGCTCAGCGGCGCCGAGCCGGGCCTGCAGGCCGCCTATCTGGTGCTGGACGACGGCAAGGGCGTCGCCGTGCTGCCGCACGAGGACGTCAGCGACACGGCGCTGGCGCTGCGCGATGGCCTGCAGGCCGACCTCATGGCGATAAGAGAGGGCATGCCCCTGCCGGCGCTGGGCGAGGGCAGGGTCTGCGACTACTGCGAGGCCCGCGGCCTGTGCCGTCGTGACGACTGGAGCGCGGCATGAGTGATCAACTCGCCTACTGGGCCGACGGCTACCGCATCCCGCTCGAGCGCTTCTACGCGCTGGCCTGCGACCCGGCACGCAGCATCGTCGTCGAGGCCTGCGCCGGCGCGGGCAAGACCTGGATGCTGGTGTCGCGCATCCTGCGCGCCCTGCTGGCCGGCGCCGAGCCGCAGCAGATCGTCGCCATCACCTTCACCCGCAAGGCCGCCGGCGAGATGCGCCAGCGCCTGGCCGAATGGCTGGCCGAGTTCGCGCAGGCGCCCGAGGCGGCTCAGCTTGCGGCCTTGCAACAGCGCGGCATCTCGGCCGAAGAAGCCGTTGCGCTGCGTCCGCGTCTCGCCACGCTGCAGGCCGAGCTGCTGCGCGGCGGCCGCGCCGTCGAAGTGCGCACCTTCCATGGGTGGTTCTCGCAACTGCTGCGCGCCGCGCCACTGGCCTTTCTGCAGGCCCAGGGTATCGCGCCCGAACTGCAGCTCATCGAGGACGAAGACGAGCTGATGCCGACGCTGTGGCGGCGCTTCCATGTCGCCGTGCTGGCCGACGAGACGCTGCGGGCCGACTTCCAGGCGCTGACGCAGTCGCGCGGCCGCTTCAACCTGCGCGAATGGCTGCTGGGCGCCTTTGCCAAGCGCGTGGAGCTGCGCCTGTCCGAAGCAGCCGGCGTGCTGGCAGCCAGCCTGCCGGGCGCAGAAGACCTGCTGGGCACCACGCCGGAGCAGTTCTTCGGCCATCTGCGCGAACCCTTGAAGGCGCTGGCACGCCAGCTCGGCCAGGCCAAGGGCAAGAAGGCCCAGGACGCGGCCGTGGCGCTGGAGCAAGCCGAGGACTTCGACGCCAGCTTTGCCGCTCTGTTCACGCAAAAGGCCGAGCCGCGCAAGCTCGGTGTCGACAGCCCCGACCTGGACGAGCTCTGCGAAGAGCTGCAGCGCCTGCGCGCGGCCATCGCCCAGCAGCTTGCTGCTGACGAACACGCAGCCATGCGCCGCCTGGCCTTGGTCTTGGTGGACACCTTCGAATCGTTGAAGCGCGAGCGCGGCCTGGTCGATATGAACGACCTCGAGCGCGGTGCGCTGGCCCTGTTGGCCGACGCGCAGACGTCCGGCTGGGTGCAGCAGCGCCTGGACGCCCAGGTGCGCCATCTGCTCATCGACGAATTCCAGGACACCAGCCCGCTGCAATGGC
>CBHWBD010000310.1:0-4837 GCA_966111775.1 uncultured Comamonadaceae bacterium
GTAGCCGCCCACCATGGTGCCCAGCAGCTCGGTGGCCTTGGCCTTGGAGATCAGGTCGACCTTGACGTCGCCGTGGGCGACGGCGGCCAGGAAGCAGGCCTTGACCTTGGCGGCGTCGTCCACGCCCGGGGGCACGCGGTGGGTCAGCAGGTCCAGCAGGACCGCGTCTTCACCGGCCGGCGGGTTCTTGATCAGCTCGATCAGCTCGGCCACCTGCTTGGCATCCAGGGGCAGGGGCGGGATGCCGAGGGCGGCGCGTTCAGCGGCGTGTTGGCGGTAGGCGGTGAGCATGGTCTTCTCCAGTGAAATCAAGCCCCAGGCACGATGACCTTGAGGCCCTTGAAATAGTCGCGAAAAAAGCCCTGGTCACGCGTGATCAGAGCCTGGCATTGCAGCAGCGCGTGAGCGCCGATGAGGAAGTCGGGAACGGTGCGCGGACCGGTGGCCGGCTGGCCGGAGGCCTTGCGTCGTTCCTTGTAGCGGCGCTGCATTTCGCCGGCGCGAACGGCCGCGCGGGATTCGATGGGCGAGTAGACGATGCCGACGCCTTCCAGGGCGTCCAGCAACTCGGCGCCAAAACCCAGGCCCGAGACGACTTCGCTGAGCACGACATCGCAGGCGACGACCGGCCCGCGCGCCAGCGCCTGACGCAGGCAGTCTTCGGCGGATTCAGCGCCCATGTCACCGCCCAGCAGGTCGATGAGGACCGAGGAGTCGATGGCGATCACGGCTCGACCGGATCCCCTGGCGCGCGGCCACGCAGCTCGCGCATGACGTCGTCGGTGGTGACGCCCTCGGGGAGCTTGAAGCGTCCGCGCAGCTTGGCCAGCGCGTCGTCGACGTTCTTGCGCAGGATGATGCGGCCACCGTCCAGCTCGACCTTGAGCGTCGTGCCCTTGGTCAGGCCGAGGGCGTCTCGGACGGCTTTGGGCAGGGTGATCTGCCCGCGTTCGGCAACGGTGGCTTCCATGGGGCCTCCAGCGGCTGAGCGCCGTGGCGGCGGCGGCTCAGGTATGCATCAGAAAGTATGTATTCATTCTACATACCAAGGGAGGATCTGCCAAACCCCTGTGGGCCGCGTTTGCGGCAGCACCGGCCCGCGAGTAGGCGCAATGCAAAACCGGGGCTGGTGGCCCCGGTTTCGCGGTGTAACACCCTCGCGGGCCGGTTATGTCGCAAACCCTCCGGGGCTTGGCAGACCCTCCCTCGGGGTTTCAACTGAGATGACTCACTTGGCCTTGGCGACAGCCTTGGCCGGCTTGACCGGCTTCGCCGCCGGCGCGGCGGGCGCCTCGGGCGCCGTCGGCGTGATGCCCAGACCGCTGCGGGCCGCTTCGGCGGCTTCGGCCTCGGGGTCGTTGATCTTGGCGGCCTTGGCGGCTTCGATCAGCTTGAGCTGCTCGGGGTGGACGCAGTCGTCGATGAGGCGCTGGCCGATCTTGGTGTCCAGCAGCATGGACTTGTTGGCGATCTGGATCATCAGCGTGCGGCCGGTGACGTCTTCCAGACGCAGCGCGCCGGTGGACGACAGCACCGGCTTCATCACGAAGGACTGCTTCTGCCAGGCGACGGTGATGTAGCCGGCGACCTTGGGGTGCCTTTCGATATCCACCGTCTGCTTGAACTCGCAGGCGTAGTTGCCGAGATAGGCGCGTTCGGCGGCGGCGAGCTGCGCCTCGTCGGCATCGACCAGCACGGGCTCGGGCGGCGGCGGCGGCGGGGCCTTCTTGGCCGGCGCTGGCTTGGCGGCGATGGCCTTGGGCTTGGCGGCAGGCTTGGCGGGGGCGGTCTGGGCCAGGGCGGGCAGGGCAGCGCAGAGGATCAGGGCAGCGGCGCTGCGGCGAAACAAGGGCATCGGCATCTGGAGTCGGTAGGGGAGGAAGGGTGGAAAGCTGTCACGCATGATGGCCGCAAAGCGGCCACGCAGCAGTGAAAAGATGTAGGCATTGTCGGCGTGACGAAGTGCACGCCGGCTCATGCTCACTTGGCGATTACCCCGATGGCTACGGGGAAGAACGCCGATCGCGCCTCCGACGGCAGCGGGCGGCCGGTGCGCTCGGCGCGCTCCAGCACGGTCCAGAAATAGCGGTAGCTGGCGCGGTCGTGCAGGCGGTCGCGAAAGGACGTCGGCGCCCAGTTCGCGGCCTGCGCGGCCAGCAGCAGCTCGGCGGCTTCCGCCACTTCGTCGGCGGCCGGTGCGAAGGCTTCGACGATGGGGCGGATCTGGTCGGGGTGGATGCTCCACATGCGCGTGTAGCCGAACTCGCGCGCGGCGCGGCGGGCGGCCTGCGCCAGCCGCTCGGCGTCGCGGAACTCGGTGACGACGCAGTGCGAAGGCGTCTTGCCGAAGGCGTGGGCTGCGGCCGCGATCTCCAGCTTGGCGCGCACGACGAGAGGGTGCTCGAACTGGCCTGGCAGTTCCATGGCCGTCTTGGGAATGGCGCCGCCATGGGCCGAGACGAAATCCATCAACCCGAAGGACAGAGACTCGATGCGCGGATGGGCAGCGATGCGGAAGGCCTCGCGCAGCGCGCCGTGGGTCTCGATGAGGGCCTGCAGCGGCAGCTTCGGCTTGCCATGGCGCTCGCAGGCGGCGTCGATGGCAGCCGTTGCGCTGTCGACGTCGTCGGCGCTCTCGGGCTTGGGGATCATCAGATAGGCCAGGCGGTCGCCGGCCCTGGCGATCAGCGTGTCGACATCGGCCTCGAAGGCCGCATGGCCCCAGGGGTGGACGCGCGCGCCGACGCGGCCGAAGCGGTTGGCCGTGCTGGTCGCCAGCTCGGCGATCAGCAGCGCATGCTCGGCCTCGCCGCCGACGGGGGCGCCGTCCTCGGCATCGAGCGTGATGTCGAAGACGGGACCGAGCTCGGCCTGCAGGGCCAGGCTCTTGCGCATGCGGGCCTCGACGCCGCAGTAGTGGTCGACGACGGGCAGCGCGGGCCGGGTGGCTTCATGGCCGAACAGGGCCTGACGGGGATGGAGGAGGGCGCTCATCGCGCCACTGTACCCAGGCCGGGAATGGCGGTGGCCGTGACGCCAGTCGCGCAATCGCGATGTTCGCGACGTGAAAAGCGCACCGGCGCACTGTCATATCGGGCCCGGAAGTGCCAGCATCAGGCCATAACGATCCCAGGAGACAAAGCCATGCTCAAGCTCGAGTCGCTCAGAGTTTCCCGCCGCCTGGCCCTGCAGACCTTCGGCGCCGTGCTCGGCGTGCTGCTGGTGGCCGCCATCCTGCTGTTCTCGGAGCGGGAGCTGATCCTGAACGAGCGCCAGCAGGCGGTGCGCCAGGCGGTGGAGACGGCCCACGGCATCGTGGCGCAGATCCACGCCCAGGTGGCGGCCGGCAAGCTGTCCGACGATGAAGCCAAGAAGGCCGCCATGGCCGCCGTGCGTGGGCTGCGCTACAGCGGCAGCGAGTACTTCTGGATCAATGACATGAGCCCCATCATGGTCATGCATCCCATGAAGCCGGAGCTCGAAGGCAAGACGCTGAACAACAACAAGGACCCGACCGGCAAGCCGCTGTTCGTCGCGATGGTCGACATCGTCAAGGCCGACGGCGCGGGCTATCTGCCCTATCTGTGGCCCAAGCCGGGCAGCGAGCAGCCGGTGCCCAAGGTGTCCTATGTCAAGGGCTTCACGCCCTGGGGCTGGATCATCGGCTCGGGCGTCTACGTGGATACCGTCGACGCGGCGATCTGGCAGCGCGTCTGGAAGGCGGGCTTGGGAGTGGTGGTGCTGGCGGGCGTGCTGCTGGTACTGGGCCTGGCCATCACGCGCAGCATCACGCGCCAGCTGGGCGGAGAGCCCGCCCGCGTCAACGAGATCACGCGGCAACTGGCCGAGGGCGACCTCAGCGTCGACATTGACCTGCGCGGCAGCAGCCACGAGAGTGTCATGCAGGGCGTGAAGGCCATGCGCGACAGCATGGCCAGCATCGTGCAGCAGGTGCGCGACGGCTCGGAGTCGGTCGCCAATGCCAGCTCGGAGATCGCCTCGGGCAACCAGGACCTGAGTGCCCGCACCGAAAGCCAGGCCAGCGCGCTGCAGCAGACGGCAGCGTCCATGGACGAGCTGGGCGCCACGGTGCGCAATAACGTCGACAACGCCCAGCAGGCCAACCAGCTGGCGCAGAACGCCTCCCATGTGGCGGCCGAGGGCGGCCAGGTCGTCAAGCAGGTGGTCGACACCATGAAGGGCATCAACGACAGCTCGCGCCGCATCGGCGACATCATCTCGGTCATCGACGGCATCGCCTTCCAGACCAATATCCTGGCGCTGAACGCGGCGGTGGAAGCGGCGCGCGCCGGCGAGCAGGGCCGCGGCTTCGCGGTCGTGGCCGGCGAGGTGCGGCTGCTGGCCGGCCGCAGCGCCGAGGCGGCGCGCGAGATCAAGACCCTGATCTCGCAGAGCCTGGAGCGGGTGGATCGCGGCAACACCCTGGTCGACCAGGCCGGCGCGACCATGGATCGCGTCGTCAGCAGCATCCAGCGCGTCACCGACATCATGGGCGAGATCAGCTCGTCCAGCGCCGAGCAGAGCGCGGGCGTGTCTCAGGTCGGCACGGCCGTTACCCAGATGGACCAGGCCACCCAGCAGAACGCCGCCATGGTGGAGGAGATGGCCGCCGCGGCCGACGGCCTCAAGGTGCAGGCCCAGCAGCTGGTGGAGACGGTCTCGACCTTCCGCCTGCCCGCTCACCGTTGATCTGATTCAGCCATGAAAAAGGCCTCCCGAAGGAGGCCTTTGTTCTTTCCGCTGGCGGAAATTACAGCAGGTGCTTGACGCCGTCCTGCTCGTCCGTCAGTTCCTTCAGCGTCTTGTTGATGCACTC
>CBHWBD010000311.1:0-4738 GCA_966111775.1 uncultured Comamonadaceae bacterium
ACTACGCCCGCGACCACTCGGTGGCCGACGGCCTGAACTACATCGCCACCTGGAATGCCGGCATGCTGATGAGCGAAGACCTGACCCGGGCCATGATGGCCGGCAAGGGCGCGGCGCCGAGCTTCCGCGATTGAGCGCCATGGCCCGAGGCTCCTGCTTTTGCGGCACCGTGACCGTCACGGCGCCGTCGCCACTGCGCCGCCCGTCCAACTGCCATTGCGGCGAGTGCCGTCGCCTCAGCGGCGCGGCGTTCACCACCTGGATCACCGCGCCGCGCGAGCAGGTCGTCGTGGGCAACCCGGAAGGCCTGTCCTCCTTCCGTCCCACAGTCAATCTGCAGCGCTCCTTCTGCAAGACCTGCGGGTCGCACGTCATGACGGCCGACGCCCGCCTGCCCGGCGTCTACGGATTCCCGGCCGGGCTGTTCGAAGGTCAGGCCATCGAGCCGCCCGACAAGGATTATTTCGTCGACGACAAGGCCGGCTGGTACCACCTGCCGACCTGAGCGGGGACGCCACAAGGCACAGGGTTTGCCGCAAGCCGACCGACAGCCCCCCCGCGCGCAGGAGATCCCGATGACCGCCCCGAAGCCCTATTCCAGCAACGAACCCACCCGCGCCGCCGTCGACGCGCTGCCCGGCAGCACCGTGCTCGAGTTCGGCGCCAACTGGTGCGGCATCTGCCAGGCCGCGCAGCGGACCATAGGCGGCGCGCTGTCGGCCCATGCAGCGGGATCGCCGCTGCGCCATCTGAAGGTCGAGGACGGCCGGGGACGGCCGCTGGGACGCTCCTTCGGCATCAACCTGTGGCCCACCCTGGTCGTGCTGCAGGACGGCCACGAGGTCGCGCGCGTGGTGGGGCCGGGCGGCACCGGTGAGATTGCCGACGCCCTGGCGAAGCTGGGCGCCGCACCGACCGCCTGAGATCAACACAACCCGAGGGCATCCCCGGGTCCTGCCGCGGGGGCTGCTTCCTAAGATCCTGCGCCTTGCCAACGCAACCGTCGAGCAGACCCATGCGCAGGATTCAAACCGTCGTGCTGGCCGGATTCGTCTCCGGCGCGGTGGACATCGTGGCCGCCTTCGCCAGCTATGCCTCACAGGGCGCCACGGCCGAGGGCATCCTGAAATACATCGCCAGCGGCGTGCTCGGCACGGCGGCCTTGCAGGGCGGCGCGGCCATGGCGGCCCTGGGCCTGCTCTTGCATTTCGCGCTGACCATCGGCATGGCCGCGGTCTTCCTGCTGGCGGCGCTCAGGCTGCCCGCACTCATGCTGCGCCCCTGGCTGTGGGGAACGGTCTACGGCGTGCTGACCTGGGTCGCCATGGTCTATATCGTCGTGCCGCTGTCCGGCGTTGTCGGCTGGAAGCTGCCGGAAGGATGGAGCATCGTCAGCGGCCTGCTGTCGCACATCTTCTACGTCGGCGTGCCCATCGCCCACATCACGCAACACGGCTTGCGCGGCAGACCGGACCAGGGCTAGCGCCCGCGCCGGCTCAACACGAGGGCGATGCCGCCGAGGATGGCCGCGGACGCGAAGGCCAGGCGCGGCGTGAGGGTCTCGGCCATCAGCAGCGCGCCGCCGAGGGCCGCAATGGGCGGCACCGACAGCTGCACCGTCGCCGCGCGCATCGCCGACAGGCCCCTCAGCGCCGCGTACCAGACGACATAGCCTAGGCCCGAGGTCAACGCCCCCGACACGATGGCCAGCGCCACGCCGGCCGCGCTGGCGTGCGCACCGGTGAGCGTCAACAGGCTCAGGCCCAGCGCGAAAGGTGTCGCGCGCAGGAAGTTGCGCGCGGTCGCCCGCAGTGGATCGGGCACGCCGCGCCCGCGCAGTGAGTAGGCGCCCCAGGCCACGCCGGCAGCCGCCATCAGCAGCGCGCCGCCCAGCGGTGGCGCGCTCAAGCCCGGCGACACCAGATAGACCAGCCCGCCCACGGCCAGCATCAGGCCGGCCCAGGCCACCGGTGGGAAGGACTCGCCGGCGCGCAGGCCTGCGCCGATCATCGTCACCTGGACCGCGCCGAACAGGATCAGCGCGCCGGTGCCGGCGCTGAGCGTCAGATAGGCGAACGAGAAGCAGCCGACATAGGCGAACAGCATGGCCGCGGCCAGCCAGTCGGGCCGGCCCGCGGTGCCGTCGCCGGGCTGCAGGCGCACGATGAGACCCAGCGTGAGCGCGCCCGAGATCAGCCTGATGCTGCCGAAGCTGGCCGGATCGATGATGGGCTGCTGCAGGGCCAGCCGGCACAGCAGGGAATTGGCGGCGAAAGCCAGCATCGCCAGCGCGGTGAGCAGCAGGGTGCGCGCGCTGCCCTGCATCGCTACACCTGCCGGGCCACCAGCAGCGCCGCCCAGGCCAGCAGCGCCACGCCCAGCGGCGCGCTCAGGCGCCGGCCCCAGGGCAGGTTCTTCTCGATGGCCATGACGGCGGCCAGCGCCAGCATCCAGCCCAGGCTGCCGGCGCCGACGGCGAACATCAGCAGCATCAGCGCCCAGCAGCAGCCGACGCAGAACAGCCCGTGGTGAGCCCCGAGCAGAAAGGCCTGCCAAGCCTGCGCCCGGCCCCTCCAATGCTCCATGACGAAGCTCAGCGGCGTGCGGCATTTCTCCAGACAGCGGTGCTTGAGCGAGCTGAACTGGAAAGCGCCGGCGCCGGCAATGATGGCGGCGCCGATCATCCAGCCATTCAGGAACAGCAGCGGAACGCCGGCCACCCAGGCCAGCAGCACCGCGTGCACGGCGTGGGCCAGCAGCCCGAAGCCGCCCCAGACGGCCAGATAGCCCAGGCCGAGCAGGGTCAGCAGGCGGCCGCGGTCGGGCCGCTGCGACGCCAGCCGGTCGAAGGCCGTGAACAGCGGCAGCGTGGTCGGCAGCATCATGGCCAGCGTCATCAGGATCCAGGCCGCGCCGTAGAGCACGGCGGGCACGACGACGCTGCCCGCCGGGATCGCGCGGCACAGGGCGGCGACCGGCCCCGAGGCCGTCCAGTCGCCATGGTCCATGTAGCGGCCATAGGGCGAGCTCGCCCAGGCCCACAGCGCCAGCCAGGCCAGCGCGACGAGGGCGACAAGCACCGGCAGGAACACGCGACGGTGGTGCGCGGCGTCGACCATGGGCCGGCCCGACGGCGTCGTTCAGGCGTCGAAGACGAAGGTGCTCTGCAGCGCGTTGTGGCCCTTGATATCCACGTCGATGCCGATCTTGGCGTTCTTGGAGCGGTAGGTCGGCGCCTTGCCGACGAACACCGGCGCGCCCGGCACGGTGGAGAACGCCGTGTCCGACAGCGTCGTCTGGCCGCCGGTGGCGCCGAGATAGGGCTCGAGCTCGGCGGAGTAGTCCTTGCCGATGGCCAGCGTGCCCTTGCCGCCGGTCACGTCGAACTGGATGGGCGCGCGCTCCACCGACACCACGGTGCCGATCAGCTTGGCAAGGTCGGCAACCGGCCCGCCGGCCTGGCCGGTGTAGACCTTGAGCAGGGCATCCTCCTGCGCCTTGGAGGCCTTGTCGTCGACAAAGATCGCCGCCGTCCAGTTGCCCTGCAGGATGTTGCCCGGCACATGGGCCACCGCCGCAATCGTGTTGCCGCCGACGTCGACGCCGTCGACCGTGCCCTTGTCGATGCGCCAGGCGATGATGGTGTCGCAGGTTCCGTTGTCGGGGTCCTCGCCGATCCAGCAGGGGCAGAGGACTCGGCAATTGCAGACCTCGAGCAGCCGACCTTCCAGGTGATAGCTCATGGGGACCTCCAATACCGGACGCAGGGCCGCGTTTGCGGAGTGCAGCGCGGCCTGCCACGGGTAAGCGGCCATGCTACGCCGCGGCTTCCGCGAGCGTCCATCCGTAGCCCGGCTGCCGGGCCGGGGCGCGTAGTCAATATGGATGAGCCATGCGCTTAGCATCGCCTCATGCTGAGCATGCCCCAGACCCTCGCCTTCCTCGCCACCGCCCTGGTGCTGACCGCCACGCCCGGCCCTGACAACCTGATGGTGCTGAGCATGGGCATGTCCCGCGGCCGGCGGGCGGGCATGACCTTCGGGCTGGGCTGTGCGCTGGGCTGCCTGAGCCACACCCTGCTGGCCGTCATCGGCGTCAGCGCCCTGGTGGCCGCATCGCCCGTCGCCTTCACGGTGCTGAAAGTGGCCGGCGGCGTCTATCTGGTGTGGATGGGCGTGCAGGCCTGGCGGCATGCCGGCGCGGTGCGGGTGGGGGTCGACGCCGGCGACGGCACGCCGCTGCGCCAACTCTTCGTGAAGGGCCTGGTCGCCAACGCCATCAACCCCAAGGTGGTGCTGTTCTTCCTGTCCTTCCTGCCGCAATTCGTCGTCGCCTCGCAGGGCGATGTGGAGTGGCAGCTCGGCCTGCTGGGCCTGGTGTTCACGGTGCAGGCCGTCGTGCTGTTCGGCCTGCTCGGCTATTTCTCGGGCGCCGTGGGCGCCTGGCTGAACCGCCGGCCGAGCGTGGGCCAGTGGCTGGACCGGCTGGCGGGCACCATGTTCATCGGCCTGGGCGTGCGCATGATCGTCGCGCGCTGACGCTCGGCGCGGCAGGTTCTTTAGAGAGCCCTCCCGCATCCGTCGCCGCCTTGACGCGGATCAGTGCCGGCCCGCCACGGGCTGCCTAGAGTCGACGCACGTTCTGCTTTGCGCGGCCCGCGCCGCGTGTCACCCATGCTCGACCCCAAGAATGCCGACGTCTGGCTCGTCGGCGGCGGCATCGCCTCGATGGCCGCGGC
>CBHWBD010000312.1:0-4668 GCA_966111775.1 uncultured Comamonadaceae bacterium
CGACGACGACCTTCGTCGAGCGCGGCATCGGCGACGTGCTGATCGCCTGGGAGAACGAGGCCTATCTGGCCGTCAAGGAGCTCGGCCCGGACAAGTTCGAGATCGTCACCCCCAGCGTTTCCATCCTGGCCGAACCGCCGGTGGCCATCGTCGACAAGGTGGTCGACAAGCGCGGCACGAGGAAGACCGCCCAGGCCTATCTGGACTACCTCTACAGCCCCGAAGGCCAGGAGATCGCGGCCAAGAACTACTACCGCCCGCGTGATGCCAAGGTCGCGGCCAAATACGCCAAGACCTTCGCGCCGGTCAAGCTCTTCACCATCGACGAGCTGTTCGGCAACTGGCGCCAGGCGCAGAAGGCCCACTTCGACGACGGCGGCGTGTTCGACCAGATCTACACCCCAGGCTCGAAGTAAGGTGCCCCTCGTCCAGTCCGCCACGCCGTACGCGGGCGGAGCTGGCCGGCCCCCCGAGGGGACGGCGATGCTTGCGGCATTGAGCCACAAGCACATCGCCAAACGGGCCGGCTAGGGAGCGGCCCGGCGCTCGGCCCGAGAAAAGCACGACGGCCACGCCGAGATGTGAAGTCTTGTTGCGCGGTCAACCCCGTCTCGACAAGCCTCGTTAGGCGGCCTCATCATGAGGCCGCCATGAGAAAAAAACTCGCGCTCAGTACCGCCCTCCTCCTCGCCCTCGTCGGCTGCGCCACGGCACCGCCATCGACGACGTCGACGACATCGACGCACGGTCCAGCCCAAGACACGCTCTGGCTGGACCGTCTCACCTGGGGCGCCAGCAGCGCCGACCTGGCCGCCGTGCGCGCCAGGGGCCGCGAGGCCTGGCTGGATGCCCAGCTCAAACCGGCCAACCCAGCGGCATTGCCCGACGCCGCCAAGACCCAGGTCCAGGCCCTCGGCGTCTCCCAGCAGGCCCTCATGCCCCTGGTGCAGCAGATGGAAGCCCAGCGCAAGGCCGCCGACGCGCTGACCGACGACATGGCCAAGGCCGAGGCGCAGAAGAACTACCAGCAGGCCCTGACCAGGCTGGCCCGCGAGGCCTCGACGCGCCAGCTGCTGAACGCGCTCTACTCGCCCAACCAGGTGCAGGAACAGCTGACCTGGTTCTGGTTCAACCACTTCAACGTCCACCAGTACAAGAACAATCTGCGCGTCATGGTGGGCGACTACGAGCAGGGCCTGCGCGAGCGGTCCCTGGGTCGCTTCCGCGACCTGCTGGGCTACACGGCCCACCACCCGGCCATGCTGCGCTACCTCGACAACGAGCAGAACGCCGCCAACCGCATCAACGAGAACTACGCCCGCGAGCTGCTGGAGCTGCACACCCTGGGCGTGGGCGGCGGCTACAGCCAGCGCGATGTGCAGGAGCTGGCCCGCGTGCTGACCGGCCTGGGTGTGAACCTGACGGACAACAAGCCCAAGCTCAAGCCGGCGCTCGAGGCCCAGTACCGCCGCGACGGCCTGATGGAGTTCAACCCGGCACGCCACGACTTCGGCGACAAGCAACTGCTGGGCATCACCGTCAAGGGGCGCGGCGAGGCCGAGCTGGACGAGGTGCTGGACCTGCTGGCCAGGCATCCGAGCACCGCGCGCTTCGTGTCACGCAAGCTGGCCCAGTATTTCGTCGCCGACGAGCCGCCGCCGGCCCTGGTCGAGCGCATGGCCGAGCGCTGGCAGCAGAGCGATGGCCGCATCGCCGAGGTGCTGCGTGCCATGGTCGGCTCGCCCGAGTTCGAGGCGTCGCTGGGCCGCAAGTTCAAGGACCCGACCCATTACGTCGTCTCGGCCGTACGCCTGGCCTATGCCGACAAGGTGGTGCTGAACACCGGGCCCATGCTGGGCTGGCTCTACCGACTCGGCCAGGCGCCCTACAACCGCCAGACGCCCGACGGCTATGCCATGGACGAGAGCGCCTGGGCCGGCCCCGGCCAGATGACGACCCGCTTCGAGATCGCCCGCGCCATCGGCAGCGGCAGCGCCGGCCTCTTCAAGGTCGAGGGCGAGCCCAAGGACAGGCCGGCCTTCCCGCAGATCGCCCATCCGCTCTACTACGAAGGCATCGCGCCGCGCCTGGCCGCGGCCACGCAGCAGGCCCTCGCCCAAGCCACCTCGCCGCAGGAATGGAACACCTATCTGCTGGCCTCCCCCGACTTCATGCACAGGTGATGCGATGAACAACAACCGACGCCTTCTGCTCCAACTCGGCCTGGGTGCCACGCTGCTGCCGACCCAGCTGTGGGCAGCCGCACCGGACGCGCCGCGTCTGCTCGTCGTCTTCCTGCGCGGCGCCTATGACGCGGCCAACCTGCTGGTGCCGACCTCGTCGAGCTTCTATTACGAGTCCCGCCCGAACATCGCCATCGCCAAGTCGGCCGCCCTGCCGCTGGACGCCAACTGGGGCCTGGCGCCCGCCGTGGCCGACAGCATCCATCCGCTGTGGGGCAAGGGCCAGGCCGCATTCGTGCCCTTCGCCGGCACCAACGACACCACGCGCAGCCACTTCGAGACGCAGGACCACATCGAGCTGGGCCAGCCCGACGAAGGCGGCCGCGACTTCCGCAGCGGCTTCATGAACCGCCTGGCCGGTGTGCTGGGCGCCGGCTCGCGCCTGGAGGCCATGGCCTTCACCGACCAGGTGCCGCTGATCCTGCGCGGCAACCTGCCGGTGGCCAACCAGGCCCTGCGTGACCTCGGCAAGCCGGCCATCAATGCGGCCCAGGCCCAGACCATTGCCGGCATGTATGCCAACACCCGGCTGGCCGGCACGGTCAGCGGCGGCTTCGAGGTGCGGGACGAGGTCTCGCGCGAGATGGCCGGCGAGATGGAGGCCGCCAGCCGCGGCGCCATCGCGGCCAAGGGCTTTGCGCTGGAGGCGCGCCGCATCGCCAAGCTGATGCGCGAGCGCGTCACGCTCGGCTTCATCGACGTCGGCGGCTGGGACACCCATGTCGGCGAAGGCGGCGCGACGGGCCAGTTGGCCAATCGCCTGGGCGAACTCGGCAAGGGCCTGGCCCTGTTCGCCGACGAGATGGGACCGCAGTGGAACAACACCGTGGTCGTCGTTGTCAGCGAGTTCGGCCGCACCTTCCGCGAGAACGGCAACCGCGGCACCGACCACGGCCACGGCAGCGCCTACTGGGTGCTGGGCGGTGGCGTGAAGGGCGGCCGCATTGCCGGCGAACAGGTGGAGGTCAAGGCCGCCACCCTGTTCCAGAACCGCGACTGGCCGGTACTCAACGAGTACCGGGCCCTGTTCGGCGGTCTGTTCAAACGCATGTACGGCCTGAACGACACGCAGCTGGCCACGGTCTTCCCCGGGGCCAGCGCACGCGATATCGGACTGGTTTGAGCGCCCGGGTTCAAGCCGCCTGGGTCCAGCGGTCGACGACCGCCTTCACGCGCTCGCCGAAGTGCCTGGCCGTGGCGAGGTCGCCCGGCACCATCTCTTCAGCGGAGGCGTCGCTCGGCGTCTGCGTGATCAGGCCGGCATAGCCGCCCAGGTTGTTGACGTCGTCGCGCGTGGCGGCCTTGTGGTTGGGCGCCTTCAGGCCCATGCCCACCCAGATCATGCCGTGCTGCTGGCTCAGGGTGTGCAGATACTGCATCGTGCCCTGCTTGTCACCGTTCAGCGTGGCCGAGTTGGTGAAGCCCGCGGCGATCTTGTCCTTCCACAGCTGGGCATACCAGGGCTTGCTGCTGGCGTCGGCGACCTTCTTGAACTGCCAGCTCGGGCCGCCCATATAGGTCGGTGTGCCGAAGATGACGCCATCGGCGGCGGCCAGCGAGGCCCAGTTGGCTTCGGAGATATTGCCCTCGGCGTCGATGGCGATTGCTTCAGCACCGGCCGCGCCGGCGACGGCCTCGGCAACCTTCTTGGTGTGGCCGTAGCCGGAGTGGTAGAGAACGACGATCTTGCTCATGGAGGACTTCCTCTGTGGGTGGGGGGGGAATCAGAAAAAACTCAGGCGGCCAGGTCGAAGACGAGAACCTCGGCATCACGGCCGGCCGTCAGGGCGAGGCGCGATGTTTCGCGAAGCTGCAAGGCATCACCAGTCGTCAGGTCTTGGCCGTTTGCGGTAAGCGCGCCGCGGATGACATGCACATAGGCGATGCGGCCCGGCGCCAGGTCCAGCTCGGCGGCCTCAACGCCGTCGAACAGGCCTGCATACAGCCTGGCGTCGGCGTGGATGGTCACCGAGCCGTCCGCACCGTCGTTGGCCGCCACCAGGCGCAGCTGGCCGCGCTTGGAGCCGGCGTCGAAATGCTTCTGCTCATAGCTGGGCGCGATGCCGCGCGCATCCGGCTGGATCCAGATCTGCAGGAAATGGGTCGTCTGGTCCTTGGCATGATTGAACTCGCTGTGCAGCACGCCGGTGCCCGCGCTCATGCGCTGCACATCGCCGGGACGGATGACGCCGGCCTCCTTGCCGTTTTGCGCTGCGCCGCTTTCGCCATTGCCCATGCTGTCCTTGTGGGCCAGTTCGCCCGACAGCACATAGCTGATGATCTCCATATCGCGGTGGCCATGGGTGCCAAAGCCGGTGCCCGGGGCGATCTTGTCCTCGTTGATGACGCGCAGCGGACCGAAGCCCATGCGGGCCGGGTCGTAGTAGTCGGCGAAGGAGAAGCTGTGGAAGGACTTCAGCCAGCC
>CBHWBD010000313.1:0-4647 GCA_966111775.1 uncultured Comamonadaceae bacterium
GCCTACGGAAGGCCATGGGCCTCTGGCCCATGGCAGGCCCAGCGCTCGGCCCGAAAACCAAACACCAAACGGGCCGTCAGGCCCGTTCTTCATTGAGCAGCTGCAACCACTCGATCGCCTCGGCCTCATTGGCCACCGGCGTCATCGGCGGCAGCGCCGCGCGCAGGCGGCGGCCGTAGTTCATGCCGGCCATGCGCGGGTCGCACACCACCAGCAGGCCGCGATCGGTCTCGGTGCGGATCAGGCGACCAGCACCCTGCTTCAGCGCAATGGCCGCTTCGGCGACGAAATACTCGGAGAAGGCATTCCTGCCCTGGGCTTCCAGGCGCTGCACGCGCGCCTCGACCAGCGGGTCGTTGGGTGGCGGGAAGGGCAGCTTGTCGATGACGACGCATTGCAGCGCGTCGCCCGGCACGTCGATGCCTTCCCAGAAGCTGGCCGACCCGACCAGCACGGCCGCCGGGTTCTCCAGAAAGCGCTGCAAGAGCATGCGCTTGGGCATGGCGCCCTGCTGCAGCACGGCGATGGCGGCACCCGCCTCCTCGAAGCGCTCGCGCAGCGCGTCGGCCACGGTCTGCAGATTGCGCAGCGTCGTCGTCAGCACAAAGGTCCGGCCGCCCAGGGCCCGAGCCAGCCGCGAAGCCAGCAGCGCCACGCTGGGCGGATGGCTGGGTTCGCTGGGCTTGGGAAAGCCGCGCGGCACGTAAAGGCGCGCGTTCGCCGGATAGTCGAAGGGGCTGCCGACACGCAGCACCTCGGCATCCGTCAGACCCGCCGGCTCGGTGAACCAGGTCAGGCCCTCGTCATCCCCCAGCGTGGCCGACGTGAACACCCAGGCCTTGGGAGGACCTGACAGCTGCTGCTGCATGGCGTCGCGGATGTCCAGCGGCGACTCGACCAGGCGGGCCGAATGCGGGCTGATGTCGATCCAGCGCACATCGCCCGGGTCGGGGTCGGCGGCAAAAGCCTTGGCCAGCTCGCGCAGCTCCAGGGCGCGTTCGCAAAGACGTGCAAAGTCGGGCGAGGCCTCGCGCACGGCGGTCAGGGACTCCAAAGCCGCCGAGACGGCCGTTTCGACGCCCCCCAGGGCCGCGGCGAAGCCGGGCTGGTTCGCCCTCTCCTTCCAGCCCAGCTTCAGCGTGCCGCGCAGCTCGCGGCCGGCCGTGGCCAGCGGCCCGGCGGCCGCCAGGCGCAGCTCACGCGCCGCCTTCTCGACGCCGGCATGCAGGGCCTGCCAGTCGTGCACGCCGCGCGCATGGGCCAGGCCCTGGGCCAGGGTGTCGCGGGCGAAGTCGATCAGCGAGGCCGTGCCCAGCAGGGTGCCGAGGAATTGCACGCCGGCCTCGGCGAGCTGGTGGGCCTCGTCGAAGATGGCGATCTCGACGCTGGGCAGCAACTCGGCCACGCCGGTGTCGCGCAGCGTCATGTCGGCGAAGAACAGGTGGTGGTTGACGACGACGACGTCGGCCTCCATGGCCTCGCGGCGCGCCTTGACGACGTAGCAGGCCTTCCAGTCGGGGCATTCCTGGCCCAGGCAGTTCTCGCGGCTGGAGCTGACGATGGGAATGATGGGCGAGCGCTCGTCCAGGCCATCGATCTCGGCGAAATCGCCCGTCGTCGTGCCCAGGGCCCAGCGCTCGATACGGGCCAGGGACAGGGCCGTACGGCGGTCCGGGAATTCGCCGGAAACGCGCGCCTCCTTCATGCGGTGCAGGCAGAGATAGCTGCCGCGCCCCTTCAGCAAGGCCAGGCGCACCGGCGTGTTCAGCGCCTTCGTCAGCCGCGGCAGGTCGCGCATGAAGAGCTGGTCCTGCAGGCTCTTGGTGGCCGTGCTGATCAGGGCCCGGCTGCCGGCCAGCAGGGCGGGCACCAGATAGGCGAAGGTCTTGCCGACGCCCGTGCCGGCCTCGACGACCAGGGCCTGGCGGCGGCTCAGGGCCCGGGACACGGCCCGGGCCATCTCAAGCTGGGGCTCGCGCGGCTTGTAACCGGGGTCCAGGCGCGCCAGCGGGCCGTCGACGTCGAAGGCGGCCAGGACGGCCTGTTCGAGTTCGTCGGCGGCGGGCGGTGCGGGAGGGGTGGCCTGATCGAGTTGGTCCAGCCAATCGTCGAGGTCAGGCGAGGTCATCGGGTTCGTTGGTGGCTTCCAGCCGGGCAATCATGTCGCGCAGGGCGAGACGGCGCTTTTTCAGGCGTTGCAGCGCCAATTCGTCCACGGGCGACTGCTCGACCAGGCGGTCGATCATGGCGTCGAGGTCGGCATGCTCGATGCGCAACTCGATCAGCCGCCGCGGCAACGAGTGAAGTTGTTCATCCATCCTAGGGTTTCCGGAACAGGGGGCGGCGGAGCTATAAGCGCGCTGCCCAGTATAGTTTTCGACATGTCCTCACCCACCGCCGTCGGATTCCGACTCACCGCCGCCACCGGCACCCATCGCGGGGACCGCGCCTACCAGCAGGACCAGGTGGCCGTCATCGCCCACCCGCGCGTGGCCGGCTGCGTGATGGGCATCGTGGCCGATGGCATGGGCGGCAAGAGCGGCGGACGCAAGGCGGCCGACCAGGTCATCCTGACGGCGCACCAGCTCTTCGAGCGCTACTCGCCGGAGGACGAACTGCCGGCCGAGCTGCTCACCCAGATCGCGTCCGAAGCCCATCTGATGATCAAGCTGACGGCCATCTCCGCCGAGGAGGAGCCGCACAGCACGATTGCCGGTTTCGTCATCACCAGCGACCGCTGCGCGCACTGGATCCATTCCGGCGACTCGCGCATCTACTGGTTCCGTGGCGCCCGCCTCGTCAAGCGCTCCATGGATCACTCCTATGTGCAGCGCCTCGTCGACGAGGGCCAGCTGACCGAGGCCGAAGCCAGCTCGCATCCGCAGAGCAATCTGCTGACCGCCTGCCTGGGCACCGTGCAGGACCCGACCTCGACGTCGGAACGCTTCGAAGGCCTGGAGGTCGGCGACACGCTGATGTGCTGCAGCGACGGCCTCTGGCACTACTTCACCGCCCAGGAGCTGGGCAGCGTGCTCTACAGCCTGCCGCCGCGCGAAGCGGCTGAGCTGCTGGTCAGCAAGGCGCGCCAGCGTGCGCGTGGCGGTGGCGACAACCTGTCGATCGCCATCGTCAAGCTCGAAAACCTCGATTAGTTCGAAGACGCCGCCGACGCCTTGGGCAGAGGCAGCGGCGGCGCCGCCGGCTTGGTGCGGCTCTTCAACTTGGCCTCGTGCTCGACCACCAGCTGATGCTGACGCTGCTGGCGCGCCTCGGCCTGCTCGCGACGTCGGGCCGCTTCGGTATCGGCCTTCTGCGTGGCCTTCAGGCGGATCCGCTCGGCGGCTTCGGGGCTGAGGGCCTTGGGTGTGCGGGCCGCCGCGGACGCGGCCGGTGCGGGGGGCGCTGCCGTCAGCAGGCGCTCGCGCTTCTGCCCCTCGTCCTGGGCCGCACCCAGCTCACGCTCCTTCACCCTTTGGGTCTGCGCCGCCGAACGCTCGCGCCGCTCTTCGGCCGCCAATTCATGCTCACGCTTGACCAGCGGCGCCAACGCGTCGTGGCGGCGGCGGCGCACGTCGTCCTGGCAGGAGGACACCGAGAAGTGCTGCTCGCACGCCAGCCTCTCGCGCTCGAAGCGCTGCTCGATGGCAGCACGCTGGGTGGCGACTTCGCTGCGCGTGGCCGGCTGGGCCACGGCGGCCGACGCGGCGAACGCAAGGATCAGGGGACGCAGGCTCATGTCAGCGAAGTATCGACCTCGCGGCGGGCGAGCGCGAGGTACTCCGCCGATCTCATCTCCTGCAACCGTGACACGGTGCGTGGGAATTCGTGGGCCAGCGGGCCCTCCGTGTAAAGCTGTTCCGCCGGCACGGCGGCCGAGATGATGAGCTTGACGCGGCGGTCGTAGAGCACGTCCACCAGCCAGGTGAAACGACGCGCCTCGCTGGCCAGGCGGACCGGCATCTCGGGCACCTCGGACAGGATGACGGTGTGGAACTGGCTGGCCAGTTCCAGGTAGTCGTTCTGCGAGCGCGGGCCGCCACAAAGGGTTGCGAAATCGAACCAGACGACACCACCGGCGCGCCGCCGCGCGTGGATCGCGCGGTGCTCGATCATCAGCTTGCGGTCCTCGTCCTGCGCCTCGGCGAGGGACTCGAAGGCCTTGGTGAGGGCCGCCTCGCTGCCCTCGTTCAACGGGGTCAGGTAGAGGTTCATGTCCTCCAGCGTCCGGCGTCGGTAGTCGGTGCCGGCGTCGACGTTGATGACTTCGAGGTTGTCCTTCAGCAGCTCGATGGCCGGCAGGATGCGGTCACGGTGCAGGCCGTTCGGGTACAGCTCGTCCGGGTGGAAATTGGACGTCGTGACGATGGACACGCGGTTGCGGAACAGCGCGTCCAGCAGCCGGTGCAGGATCATCGCGTCGGTCACGTCGGCGACGTGGAATTCGTCGAAGCAGATCAGACGGAAGCGCCGCGCGATGCGCTTGCCCAGTTCCTCCAGCGGGTCGGCAATGCCCTTGAGTTCCTGCAGCTCTCGGTGCACCTCGCGCATGAACTCGTGGAAGTGCAAGCGCGTCTTGCGCGTCAGCGGCACGGCCTGGAAGAAGCAGTCCATCAGGAAGCTCTTGCCCCGGCCCACGCCGCCGTACAT
>CBHWBD010000314.1:0-4597 GCA_966111775.1 uncultured Comamonadaceae bacterium
CAGAACGACATCCTCAAGGAGTTCATGGTCCGCAACACCTACATCTACCCGCCCGAGCCGTCGATGCGCATCGTCGGCGACATCATCGAATACACGGCGCGGGAGATGCCCAAGTTCAATTCCATCTCCATCTCCGGCTATCACATGCAGGAGGCGGGCGCCAACCAGGCGCTGGAGCTGGCCTTCACGCTGGCCGACGGCCAGGAGTACGTGAAGACGGCCATGGCCAAGGGGCTGAGCGTCGACGACTTCGCGCCGCGCCTGTCCTTCTTCTGGGCCATCGGGATGAACTTCTATCTCGAGATCGCCAAGATGCGCGCGGCCCGGCTCTTGTGGACCCGCATCATGAAAGGCTTCGGCGCGACCGCGCCCAAGAGCCTGATGCTGCGCACCCACTGCCAGACCTCGGGATGGAGCCTGACGGCCCAGGACCCGTACAACAACGTGGTGCGCACCACCATCGAAGCCATGGCCGCCGTCTTCGGCGGCACGCAGAGCCTGCACACCAACTCGCTGGACGAGGCCATCGCCCTGCCCACCGAGTTCAGCAGCCGCATTGCGCGCAACACCCAGCTCATCATCCAGGAAGAGACCCACATCACCAGCGTCGTCGACCCTTGGGCCGGCAGCTACATGATGGAAAAGCTGACCCAGGACATGGCCGACAAGGCCTGGGAGATCATCGAGGAAGTGAATGCCCAGGGCGGCATGATCAAGGCGGTGGACTCGGGCTGGGCCAAGCTGAAGATCGAGGCGAGTGCCGCGGAGAAGCAGGCGCGCATCGACTCGGGCCAGGACGTCATCGTCGGCGTCAACAAATACAAGCTGGCCAAGGAAGACCCCATCGACATCCTCGACGTCGACAACGTCAAGGTGCGCGATGGCCAGATCGCGCGCCTGAACCGCATCAAGGCCACGCGCGACACGGCCGCGGTGCAGGTCGCGCTCGCCGCGCTGACCCAGGCCGCCGAGACCGGCGAAGGCAATCTGCTCGACCTGGCCATCAAGGCGGTGCGGCTGCGCGCGACCGTGGGCGAGGTGAGCGACGCGCTGGAAGCCGTCTTCGGCCGCCACCGCGCCGACACCCACAAGGTCAGCGGCGTCTACGCGGCGGCCTACGACTCGGCCGAAGGCTGGGCCAAGCTGCAGGGCGAGATCGCGGCCTTCGGCGACGAACAGGGCCGCCGCCCGCGCGTGATGATCGCCAAGCTCGGCCAGGACGGCCACGACCGTGGCGCCAAGGTCGTCGCGACCGCGTTTGCCGACCTGGGCTTCGACGTCGACATCGGCCCGCTGTTCCAGACCCCGGAGGAGTGCGCCCGCCAGGCCATCGAGAACGACGTGCATGCCGTCGGCGTCTCCACGCTGGCCGCGGGCCACAAGACCCTGGTACCGGCCATCATCGAAGAGCTGAAGAAGCAGGGCGCCGATGACATCATCGTCTTCGTCGGCGGCGTCATCCCGGCCCAGGACTACGACTTCCTCTACCAGGCCGGCGTCAAGGGGGTCTATGGCCCGGGCACGCCCATCCCGGCCAGCGCCAAGGATGTGCTGGAGCAGATCCGCTTGAAGGTGGCTGCCTGATGACACCGACGCTGGCGCCCGTCGCCGACGCCGATTTCGAGGCCATGCTGGAGCTGCGCATCGAGGCGCTGCGCGAGAGCCTGGAGCGGCTCGGCCGCTTCAGCCCCGAGGCGGCGCGGGCGCGGCTGAAGAGCCAGTTCCGACCGGAGTGGATGCAGCATCTCGTCGTGGATGGCGAGCGCGTCGGCTACTTCACCGTCGAGCCGCGCGAGGGCGAACTGCGCCTGCATCACCTCTATCTGCGTCCTCAGGCGCAAGGGCTGGGCGTGGGGGCCTGGGTGCTTGACCAGATCAAGGCGCAGGGTCTGCCCATCACGTTGGCCGCGCTGCGCGAGAGCCGCGCCAACGACTTCTACCGTCGACATGGCTTCAAGGTGGTGGAGGAGCAGGACTTCGACATCGAATACCGCTGGGAGGCCGCTTGAGCCTTGCCGCGCCGCTTCAGGCTGGAGACCGCCGCGCGCTGGCCAAGGCCATCACGCTGATCGAGTCCACGCGCGTCGATCATCGCGAGCAGGCCGATGCGCTGCTGACCGCGCTGATGCCCGCCACCGGCCGCGCGCTGCGCCTGGGCATCTCCGGCGTGCCGGGTGTCGGCAAGAGCACCTTCATCGAGGCCTTCGGCTGTTTCCTGCTGGAGCATGGCCACCGCGTCGCGGTGCTGACGGTGGACCCGTCCAGCACGCTGTCCGGCGGCGCCATCCTGGGCGACAAGACGCGCATGGAAAAGCTTTCCATGGACCTGCGCGCCTTCATCCGCCCCAGCCCCAGCAGCGGGACTCTCGGTGGCGTGGCCGAGAAGACGCGCGAGGCCATGCTGCTGTGCGAGGCGGCCGGCTATGACGTCGTCATCGTCGAGACCGTCGGCGTCGGCCAGAGCGAGACGGCCGTGGCTGGCATGACCGACCTGTATCTGTTGCTGCAGCTGCCCAACGCGGGCGACGATCTGCAGGCCATCAAGAAGGGCGTCATGGAGCTGGCCGATCTCGTCGTCATCAACAAGGCCGACCTCGACGACGTGGCTGCCACGCGTGCCCAGGCGCAGATCACGTCGGCGCTGCGCCTGCTGCCCACGCACGCCCACGCGACCCAGCGCGTGATGAAGGTCAGCGCCTTGAAGTCCAGCGGCATCGAGCCCGTCTGGGCCGCGCTGACCGCCCTGCGCGGCGAGCGCGAGGCCAGCGGTGTGTGGAGCGCCAAGCGCCGCGAGCAGTCGCTGGCGTGGATGTGGGAACGCATCCAGTCCGGGCTGAAGCAGGCCTTTGTCGCACATCCCGCCGTGAAAACTCAGCTGGACGCCGCCACAGTCGCCGTGCGCGAAGGCCGCACACCGGCTTCCACCGCGGCCCGCCAGTTGCTGGCGACTTTCAGGAATTCCGCATGATCACCGGCCTGCATCACATCAATCTGCGCGCGCCCGCCGAACTGCTGGCCACGCTGCGCGACTTCTACCGGGACGTGCTTGGCCTGGAGCAGGGCGAGCGGCCGGACTTCGGCAGCCCGGGCTACTGGCTGTACGCCGGTGGCCACCCGGTTGTCCATCTGTCCACGCAGAGGGCCGATGAGCCCCTGCGCGGCCCGGTCAACCCGGCGGCGCCGACGACCTACGACCACACGGCTTTCTTCGGCACCGACCCGACCGCGACGGCTGCACACCTGCGTGCCCGCGGCGTGGCTTTCCACGAGTCCCGCTCCGCCGTCACCGGCCAGCACCAGTTCTTCTTCCAAGACCCCGCCGGCAACGGCGTGGAGATCAATTTCCCGTTCGAGGGTTGAACCGACATGCAAGACATCCTGCAAGCACTTGAAGCCAAGCGCAGCCTCGCGCGGCTTGGCGGTGGCGAGAAGCGCATTGCCGCCCAGCATGCCAAGGGCAAGCTGACCGCCCGTGAAAGGCTGGAGCTGCTCTTCGACGAGGGCAGCTTCGAGGAATGGGACATGTTCGTCGAGCACCGCTGCGTCGACTTCGGCATGGCCGACAACAAGATTCCCGGCGACGGCGTCGTGACCGGCTACGGCATGATCAACGGCCGCCTGGCCTTCGCCTTCAGCCAGGACTTCACCGTCTTCGGCGGTGCGCTCAGCGAATCCCACGCCGAGAAGATCTGCAAGGTGATGGACCAGGCCATGAAGGTCGGCGCCCCCGTCATCGGCCTCAACGACTCGGGCGGCGCGCGCATCCAGGAAGGTGTCGCCAGCCTGGGCGGTTATGCCGACGTCTTCCAGAAAAACGTGATGGCCTCGGGCGTCATCCCGCAGATCAGCATGATCATGGGCCCCTGCGCCGGCGGCGCCGTTTATTCGCCGGCCATGACCGACTTCATCTTCATGGTGAAGGACAGCTCGTACATGTTCGTCACCGGCCCCGAGGTCGTGAAGACGGTGACGCACGAGGAAGTGACGGCCGAGGAGCTGGGCGGCGCGACAACGCACAACAGCCGCAGCGGCGTGGCCGACCTGGCTTTCGAGAACGACGTCGAGGCGCTGCTGATGCTGCGCCGCTTCTTCAACTACCTGCCGCTGTCCAACCGCGAGAAGGCGCCTTGCCGCCCCAGCGGCGACCCCGTCAACCGCCTGGACTACTCGCTGAACACCCTGGTGCCCGACAACGCGAACAAGCCCTATGACATCAAGGAGCTGATCCTGAAGGTCGTCGACGATGGCGACTTCTTCGAGCTGCAGCCCGACTACGCCAAGAACATCGTCACCGGCTTCGCGCGCATGGAAGGCCAGACGGTGGGCATCGTCGCCAACCAGCCGCTGGTGCTGGCCGGCTGCCTGGACATCAAGAGCAGCATCAAGGCCGCACGCTTCGTGCGCTTCTGCGACGCCTTCAACATCCCCGTCATCACCTTCGTCGACGTGCCCGGCTTCATGCCCGGCACCTCCCAGGAGTACGGCGGCATCATCAAGCATGGCGCCAAGCTGCTCTATGCCTACGCCGAATGCACGGTGCCCAAGATCACCGTCATCACCCGCAAGGCCTATGGCGGCGCCTATGACGTGATGGCCT
>CBHWBD010000315.1:0-4579 GCA_966111775.1 uncultured Comamonadaceae bacterium
GCCTGCTTGCCGCGGCTCTTGTAGATCCAGTGCGCCGCCACGCCCTGCTCGGCGATCTGGTGCATGCCCTCGGTGCGCAGCTGGAACTCCAGCGGCGTGGCCAGCGGCCCCATCAGCGTCGTGTGCAGGGACTGATAGCCGTTGTCCTTGGGCGTGGCGATGTAGTCCTTGAAGCGGCCGGCCTGCGGCTTGTAGAGCTGGTGCAGCACGCCCAGAGCCGTGTAGCACTGCAGCGGCTCCTCGGTCAGGATGCGAAAGCCGAAGATGTCGCTGACCTGGGCGAAGGACAGGCCGCCCTTCTCGCGCATCTTCTTGTAGATGGAATAGACCGTCTTCTCGCGCCCCTGCACCTCGACGCGCAGGCTGGCCTTGGCGAAGGCGGCGCGGATCTCGCCCTCGATGCGCGACACCAGGTCGCGCCGGTTGCCGCGTGCTTTGCCCACGGCCTTGCTCAGCGCCGCGTAACGCCAGGGGTGGAAATACTGGAAGGACAGGTCCTGCAGCTCGCGGAAGGTCTGGTTCAGGCCCAGGCGGTGGGCGATGGGCGCGTAGATGTCGAAGGTCTCGCGCGCGATGCGGCGCGCCTTGTGCGGCGCCATCGCGCCCATGGTCCGCATGTTGTGCAGGCGGTCGGCCAGCTTGATCAGGATGACGCGCAGGTCGCGCGCCATGGCCAGCAGCATCTTGCGGAAGGACTCGGCCTGCGACTCCTCCTTGGTGGAGAACTGCAGCTTGTCCAGCTTGGTCAAGCCGTCGACAAGGTCGGCCGTCGTCGCGTCGAACTTCTCGATCAGCTCGGTCTTGGAGACGCCGCAGTCTTCGACGACGTCATGCATCAGCGCCGCCATCAGGGCTTGCGCGTCCAGGCGCCACTCGGCGCAGATGCCGGCCACGGCGATGGGGTGGGTGATGTAGGGCTCGCCGGTGGCCCGCTTCTGGCCCAGATGGGCCTCGTCGGCGAACTTGTAGGCCTCGCGCACCCGCTTGACCTCGGCCTTGCTCAAGTAGCCGAGCTTGGGCGCGAGAGCGTCGAAGGAAGCCGCCTCGGCCTGTGTCGGCGGCGCTTTCTCGCGCAGACCAGGCAGCGTGAACCAGGCGGTGAGGGAACGTTGGGCCATATGGGCCCCGAATTTATACGAAGCCCTTCGGGCAACCGCCGACCGCCTGAAGTTGTCTTGAACCTCGAAGGGGTTGCATGGCGTCGCCATGCTGGCGGTCGGACAAATGACGACGGGCGTCCTGGGACGCCCGTTTCATGTTCAGCCGAGGCTGAAGCTGCTTAGACCGGAACCTTGCGCAGCATCTCGACGCCGACTTCGCCGGCGGCGATTTCGCGCAGGGCGGTCACGCCGGGCTTGTTCTTGCTCTCGATGCGGGGGCTGTGGCCCTGGCTCAGCATGCGGGCGCGGTAGGTGGCGGCCAGCACGAGTTGGAAGCGGTTCGGGATCTTGGTCAGGCAGTCTTCGACGGTGATGCGGGCCATGGTGTTCCTTGTGATTTGCGCGATCAGGGCAGATCGAGCGCCTGAAAGACGGCCGAGCGGTTTCGGCGCTGAGCCGCGTATTTTAGCCGTTGTGCGTGGACGATGGTCTTGAGGTCGAAAACTGCCGTGTCGAAGACCGCATTCACGACGACGAAATCGAAGTGCTGGGCCTGGGCGACCTCGATGCGGGCGTTGTTCATGCGCGTGGCGATGACCTCGGGCTCGGTGTCGCCGCGGCGGTTCAGCCGCAGCCGCAATTCGTCCCAGCTGGGCGGCAGGATGAAGATCAGCACCGCATAGGGGAAGAGCTGCTTGATCTGCAGGGCACCCTGGTAGTCGATCTCCAGCACGACGTCCTCGCCATGCTGCAGGCGAGCCTCGATGCCGGCGCGCGAGGTGCCGTAGAGGTTGCCGTGCACCTCGGCCCATTCGAAGAAGTCGCCATGGTCCACCTTGGCGCGGAACTCTTCCGGCGTGATGAACCAGTATTCGCGGCCATGCTGCTCCTGGCCGCGCGGCGCCCGCGAGGTGTGGGAGACGGAAACGGCAAGGCGGGAGTCGAGTTCCAGCAGCGCCTTGACGAGGCTGGACTTGCCGGCGCCGCTGGGGGCCGCGACGACGAAGAGATTGCCGGGGTATTCCATGGATATGTTCGACGCTGGGGGTGGGCGGTCGGCGCGCTAAGTGCCTGTCGCTCCGGCAGTTTTTCCTGCTGCCCGACGATTGATCAAGTACGGACTTTAGCTTGCGGCCCCAGGCAGCCCCCTCGGTCACGGTGGGATAGCCCGGCATTTTTGGCATTCCTGCGTGGAATTCAGGCCCCGATCCGGCAGTAGCGTGGCGGCTTGTCCGACGTGGCCGGAGGCCGGTCATCCTTATCTTGAGTCCGTCGTTAAGGCATGACGAGGTCCATGCGATGCCACGCTATCAGCGCTACGAGGTTCATCCCGACAATCCGCAAGCCCGGCTGCTGCAGGCAGCGGTCGAGCTTTTGCGGGGCGGTGCAGTGGCTGCGCTGCCGACGGCAGCTGGGTATGTGATGGCCTGCCGCCTCGACGACAAGGCGGCCGCGATCAGGCTGATGCGCCAGGCAGACGAGAAGCAGCCCGTCATGCTGCTGTGCCGCGACCTGGCTCAGGCGGCAACCTATCTGCAGATCGACGCCCAGGCCTTTCGGGCGATCCGGGATGCCGAGGCGGGCGGGGCAGCCTTTCTGCTGCGCTGCACCCATCGCGTGCCGCGTCGACTCGCCGCGTCTGCCGGCGGGGCCGGCCTGCTGTATTTCGGCGCGCATCCGGTCTGCCGGGATTTGCTGGACCTGCTGGATCAGCCCTTGCTGGCCTTGCCGCCGGGGTCGGACGCCGACGCAGTCGAGCTGCTGCCGCTGGATGGCTTGGACGTCGTGCTGGATGCCGGGCTGATCGCTGAACCGCGGGCCCTGGCCTGCGTGGAGCTGTTCAAGCCGTCCCGGCCCAGCCTGGCACGCTGGACTGTCGGAACTACCCCGTCCGAGGCGCGGATGGCCGCCTGAGCGACGACTTATTCGATGTTCTGCACCTGCTCGCGCATCTGCTCGATGGCCACCTTCATCTCGACGGAGATATTGGTCAATTCGAGCGCGGCGGACTTGGAACCCAGGGTATTGGCTTCCCGATGTAATTCCTGAATCAGGAAATCCAGGCGCTTGCCGAGCTCGCCGCCTTTTTTCAGCAGCCGGGTCAGTTCATCGAGATGGGCGCGCAGCCGCCCCAGCTCCTCGGCCACGTCGATGCGGATGGCAAAGGCCGCCGCCTCATTCAGTGCACGCTCCTGCAGGGCCTCCTGCGGCACGCTGCTGGCGGCGCCTGTGGTCGCCAGCGCCTCCTGCCAGCGCTCCAGGAAACGCTGCTGCTGGCGGGCCACGACGGCGGGCAGCAGGGGCTCGGCCTCGTCGGCCAGCACGCGCAGCCGCGCAATGCGTTCGTTCAGGATGGCGACCAGTTTCTCGCCTTCGCGCTCGCGCGCCTCGGCCAGGCCGTGGACGCAGGCCTGGGCGGCTTCCAGCGTGGCGGCGTCCAGCTGGGCCGGGGCGGCCGCGCCGCTCTTGCACCAGTTGAGCGCCTCGTGGACGCTCAGCGGCGTGGCCTCGGGCAGCCAGGTGCGCACCTTGGCTTCCAGGCTGGCCAGGCGGTTGAGCTGCTCGGGCTGGGGTTGGGGCCAGGCGCCGTCGGCTTCGCGCTGGGTGTTGATGCGCAACTCGATCTTGCCGCGCTTGAAACGGGCGGCGATCAGCTCGCGCAATTGAGGCTCCAGGCCGCGCAGCTCTTCGGGCATGCGCATGGACAGGTCCAGAAAACGGCCGTTCACCGATCGCAATTCGACGCTGACGCTGGCTTGCGTGGAGTAGTTGCCGTCCTCGGCTTTAGGGGGTTGCGCCAGGGAATTGGCGTACCCGGTCATGCTGTAGACTGGCATTTCGCATCTCGCAAAACAGACAAAACGCGATTATGTCCAAGCCGAAGCCGGCGCCATTGCCCGCAGGCACGGTGGTTGGGGGCTATCAGATCATCAAGCGATTGGCGGCGGGCGGTTTCGGCGTGGTTTATCTCGCTGAGGATCCCGACCATCACCTGGTCGCATTGAAGGAATATCTGCCCTCGTCGCTGGCCGAACGTTCGCCGGGCGAACTGACACCCCGCGTCAAGCCGGAAAAGCAGCCGCTTTACCGGTTGGGGCTTAAGAGCTTCTTCGAAGAAGGGCGCTCGCTTGCCCAGATCTCGCACCCCAGCGTCGTTTCGGTGCTGAATTTCCTGCGCGAGAACGAAACCGTCTACATGGTCATGAACTATCTGCAGGGCGACACCCTGCAGGATTTCATCGTGACCGCGCGCGACATGAAGCGCGACAAGGTCTTCCGCGAGTCGACCATCCGCAGCCTCTTCGACGAGATCCTGCGCGGCCTGCGCATCGTGCACCAGCACAAGATGCTGCACCTGGACATCAAGCCGGCCAATATCTTCATCACCAACGACAACAAGGCCGTGCTGCTGGACTTCGGCGCCGCGCGCGAAGTGCTGAGCAAGGAAGGCAACTTCATCCGCCCGATGTACACGCCGG
>CBHWBD010000316.1:0-4501 GCA_966111775.1 uncultured Comamonadaceae bacterium
GAGCGCTACGTTCGGGACGTAGAGGCCGGAGGTTCGAATCCTCTCACCCCGACCAAGTCTTCAGAGTCACGCCCTCGGGATGAGGGCGGTGCAAACGGCCGAAGCTGGCCAAAGCTTCAAATGGCCTGGTTGCCGTACCAAACGGCCTGAAATCCTGACGTTATCCCTGGAAATCGTTTGCTTCTAGGCTGGCCGGCGGCTGGCACAATCGGTGGACTTCGCTCCTTCCGTCGTCGACGCAACCACCTGTGGAAACCCCGCTCGCTGAGCCGCTTCAGTCTTCCCTTTCGGGGGTTGCGCGCATGCTGGTGCATGCCGGCAAGCTCCAGGCCAAGGCTGCCGAAGATCTCGTCCGGCTGTCGAGGGAAAAGAAGACCAGCTTCGTCAACGCGGTCATCGCGAGCGGACAGGTCTCTCCAGTCGACCTAGCGCACACCCTGTCGAGCGCCCTCGCCCTGCCCTTGCTGGATCTGTCCGCGATGGATCCGCAGCGCATGCCGCAGAACGTCATCGACGGCAAGCTGGCGCAGCAATACCAGGTCGTCGCCTTGTCGCGGCGCGGCAATCGTCTCTTCGTGGGCGGCGCCGATCCCACCGACCTCGAGGTCATCGAGCGCATCAAGTTCGCCACCCAGCTGCAGCCGGAATGGGTCATCGTCGAGCACGACAAGCTCGCCAAGATGCTGACCAGCAGCGGTGCGACGGCGACAGAGTCGCTGGAGAGCATCGCCGGCGGCGACTTCGACTTCGACATCGCCGAGGAAGACGCGACGCCGCAGCAGGAGGCGGCCGAGCTGGCCGACGTCGAGGACGCGCCTGTCGTGCGCTTCCTGCAGAAGATGCTGGTCGACGCCATCAATCTGCGCGCGTCCGACCTGCACTTCGAGCCCTACGAGTATCACTACCGTGTGCGCTTCCGCGTCGACGGCGAATTGCGCGAGATCACGCAGCCGCCCATCGCCATCAAGGACAAGCTGGCCTCGCGCATCAAGGTGATCTCGCGGCTGGACATCGCCGAGAAGCGCATTCCGCAAGACGGGCGCATGAAGCTGAAGTTCGGTGCCAAGTCCATCGACTTCCGCGTCAGCACCCTGCCCACGCTGTTCGGCGAAAAGATCGTCATCCGTATCCTGGATTCGTCGTCGGCCAAGCTGGGCATCGATGCCCTGGGCTACGAGAAGATCGAGAAGGAACGCCTGCTTGCCTGCATCTATCGCCCTTACGGCATGGTGCTGGTGACCGGCCCGACGGGCTCCGGCAAGACGGTGTCGCTCTACACCTGCCTGAACATCCTGAACCAGCCGGGCGTCAACATCTCGACCGTCGAGGACCCGGCTGAAATCAACCTGCCCGGCATCAACCAGGTCAACGTCAACGACAAGGCGGGCCTGAACTTCTCGGCCGCACTGAAGTCCTTCCTGCGCCAGGATCCCGACATCATCATGGTCGGCGAGATCCGCGACCTGGAAACGGCCGACATCGCCATCAAGGCCGCGCAGACGGGCCATATGGTCATGTCGACGCTGCACACCAATGACGCCCCCAAGACGCTGACCCGCCTGCTCAACATGGGCGTGGCGCCGTTCAACATCGCGTCCAGCGTGCTGCTCATCACCGCCCAGCGCCTGGTGCGGCGCCTGTGCGAGAACTGCAAGGCGCCGGCCGACTACCCGCGCGACGCGCTGCTGAAGGCGGGCTTCGCCGAAGACGACTTCGACGGCAGCTGGAAGCCCTACCGTGCCGTGGGCTGCAGCAGTTGCACAAATGGTTACCGTGGCCGTGTTGGTGTTTACCAAGTCATGCCGATCACCGAGGCAATCCAACGCATCATCCTGGCTGAGGGAACGGCGATGGACATCGCCGAGCAGGCCAAGAAGGACGGCGTGCGGGACCTGCGCCAGTTCGGTCTGGTGAAGGTGCGCATCGGCGTGACGACGCTGGAAGAAGTGCTGTCGGCCACCAACGAATAATCAGACTCGAGGGAAACGCATGGCCACTGCCACCGCTGCTGCAGCAAAAGGCGTCAAGGACTTCGTCTTTGAGTGGGAGGGCAAGGACCGCAACGGCAAGATCGTCCGGGGCGAGTTGCGCGCCGGCGGCGAGGCCATGGTCAGCGCGACCCTGCGCCGCCAGGGCATCCTGGTCAGCAAGGTCAAGAAGCGCCGCGCCAGCGGTGGCAGCGCGATCAAGCAGAAGGACATCGCCGTCTTCACGCGTCAATTGGCGACGATGATGCGCGCCGGCGTGCCGCTGCTGCAGGCCTTCGACATCGTCGCCCGCGGCGCCACCAATCCGCGCCTCACGCGACTGCTGAACGACATCCGCCAGGACGTGGAAACGGGTACCAGCCTGTCATCGGCCTTCCGCAAGCACCCGATGTACTTCGACGCCCTGTATTGCAACCTCGTCGAGGCGGGCGAGGCCGGCGGTATCCTGGAAGCCCTGCTGGACCGTCTGGCGGTCTACCAGGAAAAAACGGTCGCCATCAAGAACAAGATCAAGTCGGCGCTGACCTACCCCATCGCCGTCATGGTGGTGGCCTTCGTCGTCGTCGCCGTCATCATGATCTTCGTCGTGCCGGCTTTCGAGGACGTCTTCAAGTCCTTCGGCGCCGACCTGCCCGCGCCGACGCTCTTCATCATCGCGATGTCGAAGTTCTTCGTCTCCTACTGGTGGCTCATCTTCGGCAGCATCGGCGGCGGCATCTATTTCTTCCTGCAGACCTGGAAGCGCTCCGTGCCCATGCAAAAGCGCATGGACCGGCTGCTGCTGAAGGTGCCGGTGTTCGGCGACCTCATGTACAAGTCCGCCATCGCACGCTGGACCCGCACGCTGTCGACCATGTTCGCGGCCGGCGTGCCGCTGGTCGAGGCCCTCGACTCCGTCGGCGGCGCCTCCGGCAATGCCGTGTTCCAGGAAGCGACCGAGCAGATCCAGCGCGACGTCTCCACCGGCTCGGCGCTGACCACGTCGATGCAGACGACGGCCATCTTCCCGACCATGGTGCTGCAGATGGCCGCCATCGGCGAGGAATCCGGTTCCCTGGACCATATGCTGGCCAAGGCGGCCGAGTTCTATGAAGACGAGGTGGACGAGGCGGTCAAGGCCCTGTCCAGCCTGATGGAGCCCTTCATCATCGTCATCCTGGGCACCATCATTGGTGGCATCGTCGTGTCCATGTACCTGCCGATCTTCAAGCTCGGCCAGGTGGTCTGATGACGGTGGACTACAGCCAGCTGCTGTCGCCCTGGGCCCTCGGCATCTTCGGTCTGTGCATCGGCAGCTTCCTGAACGTCGTCATCTATCGCCTGCCGGCGATGCTGGAGCGGCAGTGGCTGCATGAGTCCGCCGCGCAGCTGACCGATGCGCCGGCCATGGCGCGCGTCGCCGGCGTGCCCGCGGCCGAGGCGGAAAAGCTGGCCAAGGCGGTCGACGCCTACGGCACGAAAATCGAGGCCCTGCCGCCCTTCACCCTCGCGGCGCCGCGCTCGCGCTGCCCGCATTGCGGCCACCAATTGCGCTGGCACGAAAACCTGCCCGTCATCGGCTGGCTGCGCCTGGGCGGCAAATGCGCCAACTGCAAGGCGCCGATCTCCAAGCGCTATCCGCTCATCGAGCTGGTCACCGGCATCGCCTTCGCGGCCCTCTCCTGGCGCTTCGGTGCCCAGCCGACGACGCTGCTGTGGTGCGGCTTCGTCGCGGCCCTGATCGCGCTGGCCATGATCGACTGGGACACCACCCTGCTGCCAGACGCCATCAACCAGCCCCTGCTGTGGGCCGGCCTCGCCGCCGCGCTGATGGGCTGGACGATTCCGCTGGACAAGGCCCTGATCGGCACGCTGGCCGGCTATCTGTCGCTGTGGTCGGTCTATTGGGTGTTCAAGCTCCTCACCAAGAAAGAGGGCATGGGCTACGGCGACTTCAAGCTGCTGGCCGCGCTGGGCGCCTGGCTGGGCTGGCAGATGATCCTGCCCATCGTGCTCGGCGCCTCGGCCATCGGCGCCGTCATCGGCATCATCATGAAGATGAACGCCGGCCTGCGCGAAGGCCGCTACGTGCCCTTCGGCCCCTTCCTGGCCGGCGGCGGCCTGGTCGTGCTGTTCGCGGGCCAGAGCACGGTGATGGGCTGGCTCGGCTGGGCCTGACGCAAGCACGATGAGGGTCGGCCTGACCGGCGGCATCGGCAGCGGCAAGAGCACCGTCTCAGGCTTTCTGCGCGAGGCCGGCGCGGCCATCGTCGACACGGACGCCATCTCCCGCGCGCTGACCGCAGTCGGCGGCGCTGCCATGCCGGCTGTTCGCCAACAGTTCGGCGCCGACTTCGTCAGCGCGGATGGCGCCCTGGACCGCGACCGCATGCGCGCCCTCGCCTTCTCCGACACGAGTGCCAAGCGCCGCCTCGAGGCCATCCTGCACCCGCTGATCACCGCCGAAGCCCTCGCCCAGGCCGACGCCGCCAAGGCAGCCCTCATCGTCTTCGACGTGCCCCTGCTCGTCGAGT
>CBHWBD010000317.1:0-4357 GCA_966111775.1 uncultured Comamonadaceae bacterium
CGACCAGGCCTGGATCGACGCGCTGACCGAGGCCGACTACATGCGGCTGCGCAAGCACGCCCAGCTGCACGGCCAGCCGCTGTGGGACATGGGGTTCTGGAACGCGCTGTCGGCGCAAGGGGTGCTGAGCCACCGGGCGCTGGTGAAGCTGCGCGACACCGGAACTTTCTATCACATGATCCCGGAGAACCTGAACGCGGCCGAGTGGATCATCTGGTGGCTGCGCGCCCTGAAGACGGTGGGCCAGCAGCTGGCCAGCATCGAGGGCGGTTCGGCCAAGCTGACCGAGGGCCTGCTCGCACGCCTGCGCGGCCATGCCAACGTGACGCTGGCCGGTGGCCACAGGCTCAGGGGCGTGAGCCCCGTGGAGCTGGGCAAGCCGACGCTGGCCCTGGACGTGGCGACGCAGAACGGTCCCATCACGCTGCGCGCCGAGCGTCTCGTCCTCGCACTGCCGCGCCTGCCGCTGCTGAAGCTGACCCGCCACCTGCCCGAGCACATCGCCTCGCAGCTGGACAGCGTCAACGGCTTTCCCATGCTCAAGGTCTTCTTCGTCTGCAACACGCCGTGGTGGAGCTATGGCCAGGCGCCGCAGCAATACGCCAACTGCATGCCGACGCGCGAGATCCACTACTTCCGCCGCGCACCCGAAGCCGACACCGACGGCCACGGCATGGTGCTGCTCTACATGGATCGCCCGTCGACCGAGTTCTGGCGCCACTACGTCATCGACGGCGAGCGCCACGACCGCGCCGAGGTGGACCAGAACGCGCGCATCGTCGACGCCTTCGCCCTGTTCGTGGCGCGCGACGTGAAGAGCGCGGCGGCGTCCAACGATGGCAGCGAGCTGAAGCTGACCGACAACGCCAGGCGCATCTTCGGCGACCTGAGCCTGGCCGAGACGACGCAGTACATCCGCAACTCCATCATCACCTACGGCATCCGCGACTGGGCCCGGGCGCCCTATGGCGCGGCCAACCACGGCTGGCAGCCGGGGGTGCGCTCGTGGAAGGTCATGGACGCCTTCAAGGCCTTCGATTTCGGCAGCGGCGCGCGCAATCTGCACATCGTCGGCGAGGCCTATTCGGACTACCAGGGCTTCATCGAAGGCGCCCTGAACAGTGCGGAGCTGGCGCTGGCGACCATACCAGCCAAGCCCGTGGACGAGGCTTCGCAGGAGCCCTCCCTGGGGCTGAGCTAGGGCCTGCGCGACCCATCGCCGTCGCGTGAACAGACCCTAGGCCTTCATCCACAAGCGCTGATACAGCGGCGAGCGGCAGGACAGCCGGCCGTTGACGACGGTCATGCCGTCGCGCTCGGCCAGTGTGGCGTTCTCAGGCCCGGCCAGCAGCGACATGCCCAGGCCCAGGCGGTGCGGGTGGGCTGACCAGCGCAGGCCGATGGCCTCGGCCAGCGTGGGCAGGATGTCCACATGCGTGAACTCGCGTTGCAGGTCTTCCGCCGGCAGCGCCCGGCCCTGGGCGTCATAGCGCGCCAATGCGTGGAAGACGGTGCGGCCATGGTCCTCCGGCACCAGTTCGCCATTCAGCATGGGTTCGGGGTTGAGATGGTCGCCCATGATCCAGACGACCTTGGGGCGGCCATTGCGCTCGCTGACGAAATGCTCGACCAGGCCTGCCACGACGCGGTCGGTGCAGCGCAAGGCCTCGCGCATGACGTCAGCCGGCTCGTCGTCATCCTCGTCGACGACGGCATCGGCGACACAGCCGCGATCATGCGCCCCCGAAGGGCCATGCGTGTCCACTGTCAGCAGCAGGCTCATGCGCGCCTCGCCGGCCTTGCGCGGGCGCTGCATGTCGATCCAGGCCTGCTCGACCAGCTCGCTGTCCAGCAGGCCCCAGCCCTCGCGCGGCACGGGGATGCCGCGCTGCAGCCACTGCTCGGCACCGAAGCGGCGCGCGACATGGTGGTCCTCCAGGAAGCGGCCCTTGCCGGCGAACTTCAGCGAGGCTCCGCCATAGAAGCTGATGTCCCAGCCGCGCGCCGCCAGCAGGTCGGTCAGGCACTGGCCGCCCTCGAAGAAGCGGCGGCTGTATTCCAGCGAGTTGTGGCTCATCAGGCCGACCGGCTGCAGCGGCACGCCACACAGGGCGCTGAACATGCCGCCCACCGTCCAGCTCGCGCCGCTGAGGTTGCGCAGCTCGCCCAGGGTCTGGAAGTCGTCCTGCATGCGCGTGAGCCTGGGCAGCAGGGCCGCCCGCGGCTCGCGCGGGCGGGTGTAACCCTCGTCCAGGGACTCGACGAAGACGACCAGCACGTCGGGCCGCTCGGCCGGCAGCTGCAGCTGGACCTGGCCGGGGTCGACGTAGTGGCGGGCGAGATAGTCGCCGCCGTCGGCTTCGGGCTGACAGGGGTCGGAAACGGTCGCGTTGACCGACACCACGGCTCCGGTGCCCAGCAGGGCCAGCAGCAGGCGCCGATGCCAGCGCTTCATGCGCTGCAGCAGGAAGACGCTGAGCACCGTCAGGCCCAGCACCGCCAACAGGCAGCGGCAGGCCCGCCACAGCATGCGCGGATCCGCATAGTCCAGTCCGCCGTTCTGCAGGTGATACAGCACCTGGTCGGGCGTCACCAGGCCCAGATAGGTGCGCAGGAACCAGGTCGTGCCGACGACCATCCAGAGCAGGAAGACGAAGGCCGCAAGGACGGCGGTGCGCGGCGGGAAACGACGGAAGAAGCGGGCGGCAGGCATCGTCGGCGAGTCTGCCGACGCAGCTTTGCCACCCCGTAGTCAGAAGTTTGCTGAGTGTTCGCGCCCAGCAAAGGACTGTGTGTTCGCGCGCCGGCTAGGCTGCTTTGGCCGGCGCGGCCGTGCAGGACTTGGCCGTGGCCAGGCCGCGCAGATAGCCGCGCCGGACGCCACCGGCCGTGATGGCGGCGCTGACCTGCTTGGCATAGCGCTCGGCGCCGCTGAGCTTGCGCACCCAGCCGCGGAATGGAATGACTCCCTCGGCGGTGCGCTGCAGGGCGCCGGTGGCCGCGTCCTCGCCGCGGTCCAGCAGGCCGGTGTTGCCGCCGGTGTGAGGCGCATCAAGGTCGGGGCCGAGGACTTCGTCCAAGGCGCGGATGCTGGCCGCCAGGCCGCCGCAGCTGGCGTCGGCGGGCATTGCATAAGGCGCCGCGGCCGCGGCCTTCAGCACCTCGGGGATGTCGGCACGCACGACGTTGAGGTCGCTCAGCGGCGTGGTCGCGGCGGTGGCGACCTTGTCCTGGCTGGAACTGGCGCAGGCGGTCAGGACGAGGCTTGCGGCGAGTAGGGTGAGGTGGTGTAGGCGCATGGCCCCGGATCATCTCAGCCCGGCGTCGATCCTTGCCAGTGCCGCGGCGACGAGCAGCGTGCTTTTTCACAGCCGGCGAGCTGTGCCTGGCGCGCGCAGGCGCATGGCTCCTCAATCCGGCGATGGGCAGGCGGCCGCGGCGCCGTGATACTGCCTTGCCACGCGAGAGGAGGTTGCCATGTTCCAGTCGCTGCGGATTCTGATGCAGGCAGTCGCCGGCCTTGCCCTGACGGCCGCCGTGGCGCTGGCACAGCCGATTGCGGACGGCACCATCCTCGAACGGGCGCCCTGCCCGCTGGCCGCGGACCCACAGGCCTTCGCGCGGGCTGTCCAGGACTACTTCCAACCCGACATCCTGAAGGCCCAGCTCGACGGCGAACTCGCCGCCCGCCCGCTCTCTACCGTCTTCACGGAAGGCGAGCACCAGCGCCTCGTCGCGGCGACCCACGAAGGCCGCTGCGAGCGCGTGGTCTATGCCAGCGGTGGCCTGCGCGTCGTCAGCTTCGTGCTGCGCTCGGCCGCGCCCGGCCCTCACCCCGTGCTGATCTGGCTGCGCGGGGGCAACCGGGAGCTGGGCAAGATCGGGCCGGTGACGCTGTTGAACCTCGCGTGGCTGGCCGACGCGGGCTTCGTCGTCGTGGCAACCCAGTACCGTGGCGTGGACGGCGGCCAGGGTGCCGACGAGTTCGGCGGCGCCGACGTCGAGGACGTGCACGCACTGCTGCCGCTGGCGCGCGCGCTGCCGCAGGCCGACGCCGAGCGCCTCTATCTGCTCGGCGTGTCGCGCGGCGGCATGCAGGGCGCGCTCGCGATGCGCCAGGGCCTGCCCGTGCGGGCGGCGGCCTTCCGCGCCGGCACGTTCGACCTGAAGGCCGTCTTCGCCGCCCGGCCGGCATTCGAAACCGACTGGAAGGCCACCATGCTCGATTACGCCGACGGGCGCGACCAGGCGCTGGAGCGGCGCAGTGCGATTGCGTGGACCGCGTCCCTGGGCGCGCCCATCTTGTTGATGCACGGTCGCCAGGACTGGCGCGTGGCCGTCGAAGGCAGCCTGGCCT
>CBHWBD010000318.1:0-4260 GCA_966111775.1 uncultured Comamonadaceae bacterium
CACCCGCGCGCGGCTGGCGCGGCGCCTGTTGATGCTGGCGCGCGGCGATCTGACGCCCGACCACCGCGCCCAGGCCCTGCTCGATGCAGCCGCCCTGCATCAGCTGCGCGCCGAGCTGCCCGAGGCCCGGGCGCTCTGCGAGCAGCTTCAACCCCTGGCCGCGCTGCCCGCCATGGCCTGCCTGGCCGAGCTGGCCAGCCTGTCGGGCCAGGGCCCCGCCGCTGAGCAGACCCTGGCCCAGCTGAGCCCCGGTCGCTCCATGGCACCCTGGCTCGCACTGATGCGCGCCGAGCTGGCCGAGCGGCTGGGCAACGAGACCACCGCACCGGCCCTCTACCGCAGCGCGCTGGCGGGCGAGGACGAGGTCTACACCCGCGCCGCGCTGGCTGACTGGCTGCTGGCCCGCCAGCGCCCGGCCGAGGCCCTGGTGCTGGTCGAGCGCAGCCCCGATGCCGAGGCCGATGCGCTGCTGCTGCGGCGGGTCATCGCCCTGCGCCAGCTCGGTCGGGATGCGTCGGCGCCGAGCGCGCTGATGCGTGAGCGCCTGGCCGCCGGCGACCGCCGCGAGCCGGGCAAGCATGCGCGCGAGCAGGCCCGCTTTGCGCTGGACGTCGAGCAGCAGCCGCGCGAGGCCCTGCGCCTGGCCCAGGTCAACTGGGCCAGGCAACGAGAGCCGGTCGATGCCGTGCTGCTGCTGCGTGCCGCGCTGGCCGCCGGCCGTGAGGGCGATGCGACGCGCCAGCAGCTGGCGCGTGTGCTGCGCGACAAGGGCTGGCAGGATGCACGCCTTGCCGCCCTCGACAGGAGTTTTGCGCTGTGATCCGTTGCTTGTTGTGGCTGACGCTGCTGCTGTGCGGCGCGGCCCAGGCCCACCAGGCCAGCGAGGCCTACCTCGTCTACCGCGTCAACGGCGCGGACGTCGAGCAGCGCCTGGACATCGCGCTGCGCGACCTGGACCGCGACCTCGCCCTGGACGCCGACGGCGACGGCAACCTCAGCTGGGGCGAGGTGCGCCAGCGCTGGCCCGACATCGAGGCCCTGGCCAGTGCCGGCCTTCGTTTCACGGCCGATGGCGCGGCCTGCACGCTGCAGGACCGCCCAAAGCCGCAGCTCGACGAGCACAGCGACGGCATGCATGCCGTCCTCGTCAGCCATGGGCAATGCCCGGCTGCCGTGCATGAGCTGGATATCGACTACCGCCTCTTCGCCACCACCGACCCGGCCCATCGCGGCCTGGCCCGCCTGGTCGGCGCGTCCGGCGAACCGCTGGTGCTGACGCCGGGCGCCGGCCCGCAGCGCCTCAACCTCGAGAGCCGCGGCTTCGGTGGCTTTGTCGTCGAAGGCATGGCCCATATCGCCAGCGGCCTGGACCATGTGCTCTTTTTGGTCACGTTGCTGCTCGTGGCCGTCTGGCGCCGCGAAGGCAAGGGCTGGGCGCCGCGCGCCAGCGGCCGCGCCGCGCTGGCCGAGACGCTCAAGCTGGTCACCGCCTTCACGCTGGCCCACTCCATCACGCTGGCACTGGCGGCCAGCGGTGCCATCGATCCGCCGGCGGCTGTCATCGAATCGCTGATCGCGTTGACCGTGCTGCTGGCCGCGCTCGACAACCTCAAGCCCTTCGTGCCCGGACCGCGCTGGAGCATGGTCGGGCTCTTCGGCCTGGTGCACGGCATCGGCTTTGCCGGGCCGCTGAAGGACCTGGGCCTGCGTGGCAGCGAGCTGGTGCTGCCGCTGCTGGGCTTCAACCTCGGCGTCGAGCTGGGCCAGCTGGCCGTCGTCGCGCTGCTGTTGCCCGTGGCGCTGGCGCTGCGCTCGGCCACCGTCTACCGGCGCTGGATCGTGCCCGGCGGCTCCAGCGCCGTCGCTGCGCTGGCCCTGCTCTGGTGTGTCGAGCGCAGCTTCGGCCTCAGCCTGCTGCCTTGAGCGGGCGTATCCGCTCGCGCAGCAGCGCGAGGTCGACGCGATAGCAAACGGTCGGCCGCGCGCCGTCGTGCGTGTTCAGACGGACCAGACCCGGTGGCAGCTGGGCGAGCAGCATCTGGGCCAGGATGAGGCTGTCTGCCTCGCCGACCAGATCGGTCAAGGGGACATCGAAGCTGCCGGCCGCGTCCTGCAGATGGGCGTTCAGCGTCTGCTCCAACCTCGTGCTGACGCCCCGCATGGCGGGTTCGGCCGCAAAGGCCATGGCCTCGGCATCCAGCAATGCGGCGATCAGGACGGCCATACGACCTCCTGGGGCGCCTGGGGGCTCAGCGCGGTGATGCGGTAGCTGTAGCCGGGGTGAGCCTGCAACTGCGGCAGGGTGTCGCGGCTGAAGCCGTCGCCGACGACCTCGCCGGAGCGCTCGTGCAGCATCTCCCAGTAAAAGCCGAACGCCTGCTGGGCCGGATGGCCGGCAGGAGGCGTAAAAAAGTCCAGAGTTGCCACGGCATGCTCCCCGGAGCCGCATATGTGGCCCCTGCATGCACAGACGCAGCCTGTCGCGCAGTCCGGCCATGCCGGACCTTGCAAGTTAGGGGTGGGGGTCGGCCCGCAGCGACCCGCGCGGTGAGGCTTACAGCTTCGGCAGCGGCTGCTGCTTCTGCTTGTTCAGTTCGCCTTCGCGTTCCTGTACCAGCAGTTTGCCCAGCTGGCGGCCTTCAGCGGCCATCGTCTCGAAGTCGACCATGCTGACGCGGATCTGCGTGAAAGGCGTGTCGGGGTTGTCGGAATTCTTGTTCACGTCAACGCGAACGGCGCGCTTGCAGCCTGCCGCCGTCGCATTTTCCAGGATCGCGGTGTAGTTGACGGTGCCGCCATTCATCGCATGGCAGTAGGCGGGCAGCGACCCTTGGGCGCCGGCCGCGCGGTCCACCCAGCCGAACTGGCCGGTGCCGGGCCGGCCGTTGTGGGGGCCGTACTTCTGGTCCAGGGACTTCACGACCTCGCCGACGATCAATGGCTTGGCGTAGGTCTCGAAACGAGTGATGGCTACCAGCTTGCTGCTGATGGCGCCGTAGGCAACGATGATGGAGTCCTCGGACCGGATCTCCGGCCCCGGCCGCTCGAAAGTCACCTCGGCCATGCGCTGCGGCAGGCCGAACTTGGCCGGGTAGGCGGTGGCACGGGCCTGCTTGTAGCCCAGGGCGCGGACCACCTGCTCGACCTCTGCCGCGGTTTGACCGATCTTGATTCCCACCGTCTCCATCACCAGAGGCACGGATTGGGCGTGGGCGCCGCACGTGGCAGCAGACAGGGAGAGGGCAAGGGCGAGGCCGCGAATCGACATGTGGCTCCTGAGAGTCGTTGGGGTGGCCGCATTCTGTTCGACGGAGCGAGGAAGAATTGGCGACGGATTCGGCCCCCCCTTGTTCGAAGGTCCCTGCCCCCTTACAGCCGTTCAGCGCGCCGCGATGCCCGCCGTCACCTGGCCCGCCGGCACGTGCGCGGCGGCGCTCTCGACATGACCCGCCTGGTCGTCGAAGAAGAAGTCGGGCTCGAACTCACGCAGGAACTCGCCCTTGGCCAGGCCACCGAGGAACATGGCCTCATCGACCTCGATCTGCCAGTCCATCAGCGTGCGGATGGCGCGCTCGTGGGCCGGTGCACTGCGCGCCGTGACGAGGGCCGTGCGCACATGCATGCCGTTGGCGCGCGACTGCTGCAGCCGGTGCAGGGCTTCCAGCACCGGCTTGAAGGGACCGGCCTGCAGCGGCAGATGGGCGCGTTGCAGCTCATGCTCGCGAAAGGCTGCCAGGCCGTCCCGCTGGAAGACCTGCTCGGCTTCGTCCGAGAACAGCACGGCATCGCCGTCGAAGGCGATGCGCAACTCCTTCGGATGCGCGGCGGAAGCCCGCGCCGCCAGCGGCATCACGCGCGCCGCGGCCACACCGGCGCCCAGGGCCTGGCGCACATCGGCCTCGTTGGTCGACAGGAAGAGCTGGGCCGACAGCGGCTTCAGGTAGCGCCACGGCGAGGCGCCGCGCGTGAACACGCCGCGCTCGATGGGCAGGCCGTAGTGCTTGGCCGAGCGGAACACGCGCATGCCGGAAATAGGGTCGTTGCGCGACAGCACGACCACCTCCACCAGCGGCGCGGCGCCGGCATTGAAGGCCAGCAGTTTCTCGACCAGCGAGAAGGCCACGCCCGGTGGCGCGGGCTCGTCCAGGCGCCGCTGCTGCAAAGCCATGTAGGCGTGGTCGTCGCCGGCCTCGAAGACCTCGTTCTCGGCCTCGAAATCGAAGAGGGCGCGCGAGGAGATGGCGACGACGAGTTGACCGG
>CBHWBD010000319.1:0-4240 GCA_966111775.1 uncultured Comamonadaceae bacterium
CCTGGGGGCTTCACTGACGAGGGGCGCGGATTCTAGGAACACAATCGCGCGCCTGATTTGGGAGATTCAATGAAGACGCGTCATTTCGCCCCCCTGCTGCTGGTCGCCGCGCTGGTCGCCTGCGGTCAACGCTCCGAGCAGGACTTGCTCGCTGCTGCGCAAAAGCGCATGGAGCAGAAGGACGTCAACGGTGCCGTCATCGAGCTGAAGAACCTGTTGCAGCAGAGCCCCGAGAACGCCAACGGCCGCCACTTGCTGGGCAAGGCGCTGCTGGAGAGCGGTGACGTGGCCGGTGCCGAAATCGAATTGCGTCGAGCCTGGGAGCTGGGCGCGCCGCGTGACGAACTGGCGCCGCTGCTGGCGCAGACCCTGCTGCTGTCGGGCCAGTCGCGCAAGCTGATCGGTGAGTTTTCCGACCAGACCCTGGCCGATCCCAAGGCGCAGTCGACGCTGCAGCAGTATCTGGCGCTGGCCTTCCTGGCCCAGGGCAATGTCAGCGAGGCCAAGGCAGCCTCCGGGCGCGCGCTGCAGTTGCAGCCCGACTCCGAGGACGCCATCATCGTCGGCGCGCGCACCAAGCTGGCGGCCGGCTTCCCGGAGGAGGCCATCGCCGCCCTTGACCAGGTCATCCTGAAGAACCCCAAGGCCGCCAGGGCCCTGCAGCTCAAGGCCGAGGTGCTGCTGTCGCGCGGCAAGCTCGACGACGCCGAGCCGCTGCTGCGCCAGGTGCTGGCGCTGGAGCCGGGCTCCTATGACGCGCGCTCGCTGCTGCTGCGTCTGGCCTTCGGCCGTCAGAAGCTCGACGTCGCCACCAAGCTGGTCGAGGAAATGCCGCCGGAGCTGGCCAAGAAGCCCCAGGGCCGCTTCATGCAAGCTCAGCTCGCCCTGGCCAAGGGCGATGCGGCCAAGGCCAAGGAACTGTCCTTGCCGCTGCTGAAGCTGATGCCCAACTATCTGCCGCTGCTGCGCCTGGCCTCGGGCGCCCACCAGCAGCTGGGCGAGATCGCCGACGCCGAGAACCTGCTCAACCAGGCCATCAAGCTGGCGCCGGAGGATCTGGCGTTGCGCCGTCAGTTCGCGGGCCTGCAGCTGCAGCGGCGCGCCCCGGCCAAGACGCTGGAGACGCTGCGCCCCGTGTTGGAGGCCGCCAAGGCCGATGCCGACACGCTGCTGCTGGCCGGCAAGGCCCAGCTGATGCAGGGCAATTTCGAGGCGGCCGACCAGGCCTTCGCCGCCGCCGCCAAGCTGCGCCCCGACGACGCCAAGACCGCCGCCGCCCTGGCCCTGTCGGCCATCGCGCGCGACAGCGCCTCCCCCGGTGGCGCCAACCGCGCCAAGGCCGATGCCGCCATCGCCCAGCTGCGCGACATCGCCGCCAAGGACAGCGGCAGCAACTACGACCTGATGCTGATCAATGCGCTGATCCGGCGCAATGAGATGCCCGCCGCCCTCGCGGCCCTGGACAAGCTGGCGCCCAAGATGCAGGGCAGCCCGGTGCCGGACGGCCTGCGCGGCCGCATCCACCTCGTTCGCAAGGACAACGCGGCGGCCCAGGCGGCCTTCGAAGCGGCGCTGAAGGCCGATGCCGGCTATCTGCCGGCCGTGCTGGGCCTGGTGGCCCTGGACATGCAGGCCAACCGCAACGACGCCGCCGTCAAGCGGCTGGAAGGCTTTGTCACCACCCAGCCGCATTCGGCCCAGGCCCGCATGGCGCTGGCCGACCTGCTGATGCAGACGCGCGCGCCGTCCGAGCGCATCACCGACGTGCTGGCCACCGGCGTGCGCGAGGAGCCGACCGAGGCCGGCCTGCGCCTGGCGCTGATCGACCAATACCTGCGCCTGGGTGAGCTCGCCAAGGCAGGCCAGGCGGCCCAGGAAGGCTCGGCCGCCCTGCCGCTGAACGTCGACCTGATGGAGCGCCTGGCCCGCACCCAGCTCGCGGCGGGCGACAAGGCCCAGGCGGCCAAGACCTATGCGCGCGTGACCGTGATGGCGCCGACGCGCGCCCAGGGCTGGCTGGGCCTGGCCCAGTTGCGCTACATCGATCAGGACTATGCGGGGGCCGAGCGCGAGGTCAAGCGTGCACTGGAGGCCGATTCGAGCTCCGTGGCGGCCGAGCGCCTGCTGATCCAGCTCGCCGCCCGTCAGGGGCGCTTCGACGAGGCTCTGGCGAGCCTGCGCGAACGCCAGAAGAAGCACCCGCAGGAAGCCTATGCGCTGGTCGCGGAGGCGGAAATCGAGGCCAGCCGCCAGCATCCCGACGCCGCCATCGCCGCGCTGCGCAAGGCTGTCGTCCTGCGCGATTCCGGCGACGCCCCGGCGCGCCTGTTCGCGGTGCTGATGCTGGCCAAGAAGCGCGACGAAGCGCTGGCCTTCGAGACCCAGTGGCTGGCCGCTCATCCCCAGGACCAGGCCTTCGCGGCGGCCACCGCCGACGTGCTGCTGGCCCGCGGTGAACTGGATCAGGCGCTGACCCGCTACGAAGCCTTGCTCAAGCGCGCACCCGACGCACTGCCCGTCATCAACAACGTGGCCTGGCTGCGCAGCAAGACCGGCAAGCCCGAAGCGCGTGCCCTGGCCGAGCGCGGCCTCAAGCTCAACCCCGACTACGCAGCCCTGCGCGACACCTACGCCACCGTGCTGGCCAACGAGAAGGACTACAGCAAGGCCATCAGCCTGCAGCGCCAGCTGATCAGCGACCAGCCGGACCAGCCGAGCTACAAGCTCAATCTGGCGCAGATCCTGATCCAGTCCGGCGACAAGCCGGCGGCCAAGGCCGAACTGGAGAGCCTGGCCAAACTGGGCAAGAAGTTCCCGCAGCAGGGCCAGGTCGAGGCGCTGCTGAAGGCGCTTTAAACGGAGCCGTAGAAGCCGAAGGCCATGTCCGGCTTTCGGCCGGCGATCAGCTCGGCCATCGCGTGGCCCGAGCCGGCGCCATGGGTCCAGCCCAGAGTGCCGTGGCCGGCGTTGATCCACAGGTTGCGGGCCTTGCGGCTGCGGCCGATGTAGGGAATGTTGGTCGGCGTGCTGGGACGCAGGCCGGTCCAGTAGTTGGGCTCTGAGGCATCGGCCACGCCGGGGAAGAGCTCCTCGTAGCGCCTGACCAGGGCCGCGCAGCGCACCTTGGCCGTCGGCGAATCGAGATTGAGGTCGAAGCCCGACAGCTCGGCCGTGCCGGCGATGCGGACGTGGTCGCCCAGGCGCGAGATGGCGATCTTGCGCGTGTCGTCCAGCAGGCTGACGACGCTGGCGGCCTCGGGCTTCTTCAGGCGCAGCGTGGCCGAGTAGCCCTTGGCGGGATAGATGTTGAGATGCTCACCCAGCGGTTTCACCAGCTCGGGCGTGTAGGAGCCCATGGCCGCGACGAAGGCGTCCGCCTTCAGCATCTTGCGCTCGCCGCTGCGGGTGTGGGCGATCTGCACGGCCTCGATGCCGTCACCGCCGCGCTGCAGACCCAGGATGTCGTGCTCGTACAGGAACTGCGCGCCGCGTTCGGCGCACAGCCGGGCCAGCTTCTGCGTGAAGACCATGGCGTCGCCGCTCTCGTCGCTGGGCGTGAAGGTGCCGCCGAAGATGCGGCTGCCGAAGGCGGCCAGGGCAGGCTCGACCTGGAGCACCTCCTCGCGGCCCAGCACGCGGCGGTCGACGCCGTGGCGACGCATGATCTCGGCACCGGCCGCGCCGCTGTCGAAGTCGGCCTGGCTGGAGAAGAAGTGCAGGATGCCGCGCTCCAGGCGGTCGTACTCGATGCCGGTGCGCGCCACCAGCTCCTTCAGCGAGGCGTGCGAGTAGCGGCCCAGCTGCACCAGCTCCTCGACGTTGCGCTCGAAGGCCGCGGTCGTGCACTGCATCAGGAAGGCCAGGCCCCAGCGCCACTGGTTGGGGTCCAGGCTGGGGCGGAACAGCAGCGGCGAGTCGTCGCGCAGCAGCCATTTGGCGACCTTGAACGGTGCGCCTGCATTGGCCCAGGGCTCGCAGAAGCTGACCGAGATCTGGGCGCCGTTGGCGAAGCTGGTCTCCAGCGCGGCGTCCGGCTGGCGGTCCACGACGATGACCTCATGCCCCTCGTCGAGCAGATACCAGGCGGTGGCGATGCCGATGATGCCGGCGCCGAGAACGACGATCTTCATGGCGATCCTTTGGTGTTCTTAGAGGGGTTGCAGGAGGAGTTGTAGACCCAGCGCGGTCATCAGCAAAGCGACCAGGGCATCGATGACCCGCCAGGTGTGGGCGCTGCGCA
>CBHWBD010000320.1:0-4231 GCA_966111775.1 uncultured Comamonadaceae bacterium
GAACCTGCGACCCCTGCCGTGTGAAGGCAGTGCTCTACCGCTGAGCTAACCGCCCTGGAAAAACGGACCCGTTTCCGGGAAGCCCGCGATTATGCCACGGGTTGGGCGGGCTCCAGCGCGCGCCATTTGCAGGCGCCGCCGGCCGCCTTGTCGAGGTCGGTCAGAAGCTTGGTGTGAGCCTCGGCCTCGGCGTCGCTGGCGCGCGGCACCGGCAGCACGAAACGGCTCAGGTCCACGGCCTCGATGGCGGCATGGCCGTCACTGCCGCTGCTGTCACCGTGCTCGTCCATCAGCAGCGCGTCCTGGCCGCGCGTCAGGCGGATGTAGACGTCGGCCAGCAGTTCGGCATCCAGCAGGGCGCCGTGGAAAGTGCGCTTGGAATTGTCGACTTCCAGGCGGCGGCACAGCGCATCCAGGGAGTTGGCCTTGCCGGGGAAGAGGTCGCGGGCCATCAGCAGCGTGTCGCGCACGCTGCCGACGTGATCGGTCAGCACGCCGCGCTTCAGGCGCTTGAGCTCGGCGTTGACGAAGCCGATGTCGAAAGGCGCGTTGTGGATGACCAGCTCGGCGCCGGCGAGAAAAGCCAGCAACTGGTCGACGATCTCGGCGAACTTGGGCTTGTCCGACAGGAAGGCCTCGGTCAGGCCGTGCACCCGCAGCGCGTCCTCGTGGCTGGCACGCTCGGGGTTGATGTAGAGGTGCAGGTGGTTGCCGGTGAGCTGGCGGTTGACCATCTCGACGCAGCCGACCTCGATGACGCGGTCGCCCTTGTCGGCCTCCAGGCCGGTGGTCTCGGTGTCGAAGAAGATCTGTCTCATGCCGGTCTCGCGTTGCGCTTGGTCGCCCAGGCAAAGATGGCGGCGCCCACGATGACCATCGGCAGGCTCAGCCACTGGCCCTGGCTCCAGTCCAGCGCGCGCAGGCCCAGAAAGTCGTCGGGCTCGCGGAAGTACTCGGCCGCGAAGCGCAGCACGCCATAGCCCATCATGAAGACGCCGGAGATCTGACCCGTCGCGCGAGGCTTGCGGGCGTAGAACCACAGGATGATGAAGAGCAGCAGGCCTTCGCCGGCGGCCTGGTAGAGCTGCGACGGGTGGCGGGCGATGCCGCCGTCGTTGGCCTGGGGGAAGATCATCGCCCAGGGCAGGTCGGCGGGCGCGGGGCGGCCCCACAGTTCACCGTTGATGAAGTTGCCCAGGCGCACGGCCATGATGCCGGTGGGCACGCAGGGGGCGACCAGGTCGGATACCTCCAGGAAGCTGCGGCCACGACGGCGCCCGAAGAGGTAGAGGCCCAGCAGCACGCCGAGCAGGCCGCCGTGGAAGGACATGCCACCGTCCCAGACCCGGATGATCTCGGTCAGGTGCTGGATGTAGTAGCCAGGCTTGTAGAAGAAGCAATAGCCGAGGCGTCCCCCCAGCACGACGCCGAGCACGCCGTAGAAGAGCACGTCGTCGACGTCACGCTTGATCCAGCCGACGGCCACGTGCTGGGGCATACGCGAGCGCAGCGTGGCCAGCCACAGGAAGAGGCCGAAGGCGATCAGGTAGGTGATGCCATACCAATGGATGCCGCCGGAGCCGATGTGGATGGCGATGGGGTCGAACTGAGGATGAACCAGCATGGCTCGGTACAGAGAAGAGCGGCCGGCATCATAGCCAGCGCCCTCCTCCCAGCCCGTCAGGCCAGGCCGGCCAGCAGCTTTTTGGCCTCGTCGACGTTGCGCGGATTGGCGCGCTTGTTCTGCACGAAGCGCTCCAGCGCCACCTTGGCCGCGGCCTTGTCGCCCTTGGCGATCAGGGCCTGGCCCAGGCGGTGGTCGATGGGCATGCGATCGGCGCCTTCGAGCGTGCGGGCCCGTTCCAGCGACTTGACGGCCTCTTCCGGCTGGCCCATTTCGGTCAGCACGCGGCCCAGGCCATAGGCGCCGGCGGCATGCGCCGGGTAGTCGCGCTGCAGCGCCTCGAAGATGCCGCGGGCCTTGGGCAGGTTCTTCTGGTCCATGAATTCGAAGCCCAGCCGCGTCCACTGGCCGCGCAGTTCGCGAGCCACCGTGTGGTCATCCCCCGCCTTGGTGCTGGCCAGTTCACGCTCGGCGCCGGCCCAGTCCTTGTCGTTCATGGCCAGCATGGCGCGCAGCACCTTGGCCTGCTCGGGTTGACGCGGCTGCACCTCCACGGCGAGTTCCTTGGCCTTGGCCGTGCTGCCGCCGGCAAAGCCCGGCGCCATCAGATAGAACTGGGTCAGGCCGCTGCGGGCCTCGAAGAGCTGCGGGTCCAGCTCGACGGCCTTGACGAACTGCTCCTTGGTCTTGGTGGCGAGGCCCGGCATCTTGAAGACGCTGGCCGTCATGGCCTGCTGGCCGTAGACGCGGCCCAGGGCGTAGGCGCAGGCAGCCTGGGGGCGCTTGTCGACGCAGGCCTGCAGGGACGCAATGGCGGCCTCCAGGCGCGCGCCGTCGTTGTCGTCGACGGCGGCCATCGCCAGCGCGATCGCGGCCTGGTCGTCGTCGCCCTTGGCCTTGGCGGCGCGCACAAGGTCGGCCGTCTTGCCGGTGTCGAGCCAGGCCTGCCATTGCGGGTCCTTGAGCAGGTCGGCCTGGGCGGCGCCGGCGAGCAGGGCCAGCGCGAGGGGAAGCAAACGGAGGGTCATGCAGGAGGCTCCTTGAAGATGGGGGCACAACGCTGTGAAGCAGTTCACGGATGCCCGGGTTTGCCCGCTGTGACTTCAGGCATGGCTGCGACGTGCCCGACGAAGCGCGCGACCACAGGCGGCGCGTCGCTGCGCCAGATCAGGCTGGTCTCGACCTGCGGGGCGCCGGGCATGTCGCGATAGCTGACGCCGGCGCGCTGCAGGCCCTGCAGGCTGGCCGGCACCCAGGCGACGCCGATGGCGGCGGAGACGAGGTTGATGATGGTCTGCATCTGGATGGCTTCCTGGGCCACGCCCGCGCCGCCATGGTGGGCCAGGATGGCGTCGTAGAGCGACGGCGCCACCTCGCGCGGGAAGATCACCAGCGGCGCCGCGCGGCACTGGGCGTCGCTGGGCGTCTCGTCGCTGCTCGGGAAGGCCAGCACCAGGGGCTCGACACCGATGGACAGGCGCTGGTAGCCCGCCGGCGCAGCGCCGGGCGTGTGGATGACGAAGCCGGCATCAATGCTGCCGGCCTCGAATTCGCGCAGTTGCACGTCCAGCGTCGCCTCGCGCAGGGCCAGGGCCACCTGGGGACAGGCCTCGCGAAACGAGCGCAGCCATTGAGGCAGGCCACCGAAGCCCACGGTGGACACGAAGGCCAGGCGCAGCCGCCCGGCCAGGCCATCGGCGACCGCCCTCACCTCGCTTGGCAAGGCGGCCGCGTCGGCCAGCAGCTTCTGCGCCGACACCTGCAGGGCCGCGCCGGCCGGCGTCAGGCGCACGCTGCGGCTGCTGCGCTCGAAGAGCTGCACGCCGAGCTGGCCCTCCAGCTTGCGCACGGCCTGGGTCAGCGGCGGCTGACTCATGTGCAGGCGCTCGGCGGCCCGGCCGAAATGCAGCAGCTCGGCCACGGCGAGGAATTGCTGGAGGGGGCGCAGCTCGATCATTGATTCACCATGCATATCAATGCAGAGAGAACAATATATTTGAAAAGCGTACCGCCCCGCGCCAAACTGCCGGCTTCTCCAGGAGACCGCCATGAGCTTCAACCGCCGCAGCAAGAACATCACCGAGGGCGTGGCCCGCGCCCCCAATCGCTCCATGTACTACGGCATGGGCTATCAGGAGACCGACTTCGGCAAGCCCATGATCGGCATCGCCAACGGCCACTCCACCATCACGCCCTGCAACTCCGGCCTGCAAAAGCTCGCCGACGCGGCCGTCACGGGTCTGAAGGCGGCCGGCGCGAATGCCCAGCTGTTCGGCACGCCCACCATCTCCGACGGCATGGCCATGGGCACCGAGGGCATGAAGTACTCGCTGGTGTCGCGCGAGGTCATCGCCGATTGCGTGGAGACCTGCGTGGGCGGCCAGTGGCTGGACGGCGTCATGGTCATCGGCGGTTGCGACAAGAACATGCCCGGCGGCATGATGGGCATGCTGCGCTCCAACGTGCCGGCCATCTACATCTATGGCGGCACCATCAAGCCCGGTCACTACAAGGGCCAGGACCTCAACATCGTCAGCGTCTTCGAGGCCGTCGGCCAGTTCAGCGCCGGCAAGATGAGCGAGGAAGACTTCTGCCAGATCGAGAAGC
>CBHWBD010000321.1:0-4220 GCA_966111775.1 uncultured Comamonadaceae bacterium
GGCACGCTGCTGGAGCGCGCCTCGCAGATGAGCGATGTGCAGCAGCCCGTGGCCCGCGCGCCGGGCGACCTGGCCGCCATCCTCTACACGAGCGGCACGACCGGGCGCAGCAAGGGCGCGATGCTCAGCCACGCCAACCTGCTGAGCAATGCGCAGACGCTGAAGACCTTCTGGGACTGGCGCCCTGACGACGTGCTGCTGCATGCCTTGCCCATCTTCCATGTGCACGGCCTGTTCGTCGCCTCGCATGGCGCGCTGCTCAATGGCAGCCGGATGCTGTGGTTCAACAAGTTCGACGCCTCCGCCGTCGCGCGGCGCCTGCCCGAGGCGACCGTTTTCATGGGCGTGCCCACGCTCTACGTGCGGCTGCTGCAGGAGAAGACGCTCGACACCCGGCACATCCGCCTCTTCATCAGCGGCTCGGCGCCGCTGCTGATCGAGACCTGGCGCGACTGGCAGGCCCGCACCGGCCACCTCATCCTGGAGCGCTATGGCATGAGCGAGACGCTGATGCTGACGTCCAACCCCTGCAAGCCGGAAGATGGCGAGCGCATCGGTGGCACCGTCGGCCCGGCCCTGCCCGGTGTCGGCCTGCGCATCCTCGACGACGAAGGTCGCCCCTGCGCGGTCGACGCGATCGGCCATGTGCAGGTGCGCGGGCCCAATGTCTTCAGCGGCTACTGGCAGATGCCGGAAAAGACGGCCGAGGAGTTCACCGCCGACGGCTGGTTCAAGACCGGCGACGTCGGTCGTGTCGACGCGGCAGGCTATCTGACGCTGATCGGCCGCAGCAAGGACCTCATCATCAGCGGCGGCTTCAACGTCTACCCGGCGGAGATCGAGGGCTTCCTGAACGAACTGCCGGGCGTGGGCGAATCGGCCGTCATCGGCGTTCCGCATCCGGACTTCGGCGAGGCCGTCGTGGCCGTCATCACGCCCGCCGGCCAGCCCGACCCGGAAGGCCTCATCAAGGCGCTGAAGGAGCGCATCGCCGGCTTCAAGGTGCCCAAGCGCGTCATCGTCGCCGCCGAGCTGCCGCGCAACGCCATGGGCAAGGTGCAGAAGAAACTGCTGCGCGAGCAGCACGCCGGCCTGTTCAGCGCGAAATAGCACCGCCCGCTGGCGGGGCTGCGGCGCAAAATGAGCCGCAAACCCCGCCCGCAATGAGCGACGCCCCACCCCTCGCCGAGCCGCCGCCCCTGGCCCGCCGCCGCCGCTGGCGCGAACGCGCCCTGCTGCTGGCGCCGGCCCTGGCCTTCGGCTCCGTCGTGCTGACGATCTGGGTCGTGGTGGGCTGGTATGCCGTCGAGAAGCCGCGCGAACTGCTGGCCCAGCAGCGCCAGGAGCTCGCCACCGGCGTGCGCGCCGTCGCCATGCAGACCGAACCGGTGCTGCGTCAGGCCGAGAGTGCGCTGCGGGTCGTCGACCTGTGGCTGCTGACGCGACGCGGCGACCGCCCGCTGGCCGACTCCATGCTGCGCCAGTTCGTCGACAGCGTGCGCAGCGGTTCGCGCCAGCTCGTCGACATCGTCCTCGTCTCGCCCACCGGCAAGGTGATGCGGCTGCAGGCCGGCGCCGAGGACGACGACGCCAGCATCGCCGGCACCGCGGCCTTCGGCGAGATCGCCGGCCTGGTGCCCGAAGGCATCACCCTGGGCCTGCCGCTGCGCCTGGGCGGCCATGGCGACGACGGCCGCCTGCGCATGCCGCTGCTGATGCGTTTGTCCAGGCCGCTGGACGACTACGAGTTCGTCATGGCCACCATCGACCTGCAGCGCCTGCACGACGCCCAGGGCCTGTTCACGCCGCTGCCGCCGTCCTCCCTCGTCATGCTGCGCGCGGACGGCCTGGCCCTGTCGCGCCGGCCCGAGGTCCCCGGCTTCGCCGGCCGCAACCTGTTCGAACAGTTCCCCACGGCCCGCCGCGACCTCAGCGGCCACGAGGGCTTCTACGCCAGCAGCGGCGCGGCCACCGACGGCCGGCCGCGCGTCGGCGCCTTCGTCACCCTGTCCGACTACGGCCTCAAGCTGCTGCTGTCCGGCGCCGAGGAGGATGTCCTCGAACCCTTCGGGCGCCAGCGCAGCCTGCTGCTGGCCGCCGCCGCGATCGCGACCCTGGGCCTGGTGCTGCTGGCGCGCTGGCTGGGTCAGCTGCAACGCGCGGCGCGGCTGCGCGAGGCGACGCTGCAGGCCACCAGCAATGCCATGCCCCTGGGCCTGTTTCGCACCGACGAGACCGGCCGCATCGTCTACGTCAACGACAGCTATCTGCGCGTGCATGGCCTCAAGCGCGAGGACATCGCCTGGGGCTGGACGACGCTGGTGCATCCCGAGCAGCGCGACATGCTGATCCAGCGCTGGAAGCACCACATGGCCACCGGCGAGCCCATCGACATGGTGCGCAAGATGAAGCGCGGCGACGATGGCCGCATCCGCTGGATCGCCGTGCGCACGGCGCCGCTGTACTTCGGCGGCAAGGTCGCGGGCCAGTCCGGCACCGTCGAGGACGTCACCGAGCGCGGCGAGCAGGAAAAGGCCCACAAGACGCTGGCGGCCATCTTCGACATGACGCCCGACTTCGTCTGCCAGGCCCACGAACAGGGCGCCGTGAGCTATCTCAATCCCGCGGCCCGCGCCCGCCTGGGCATGGCCGCGGACGCGCCGCTGGACGACGCTCACATCGCCGACTATTTCTCCGCCGAGCAGCTCGACCTCTACGAGAAGTTCGTGCTGCCCGAGGCCCTGCGCCAGGGCCATTGGCGCGGCCGCGTCAGCGTGCAGCTGGGCCAGGCCCGCGTGCCGGTGGACTGCCTCATCATCATGCACCGCGACCTGCGCGGCCGCATCGAGACCATTTCCGTCATCCTGCGCGACATGTCCGACCAGGTGCGCGCCCAGCGCGAGCGCGAGCGCAGCGAGGCCATGCTGCTGGCCGTCGCCCACACCGCGCAGGCCCAGTTCCTCGTCGGCGACACCGAGGGCCGCGTGATCTTCTTCAATGCCGCCTTCGAGGAGCAGCGGCGCGTGCAGCTCAAGGACTGGGTGGGCCGGCCGCTGGCGGAGCTCTTCGGCGCGCCGGCCTAAGCCCGGCGCGCCGAGCTGATTGCCGGCGCCCTGGCGGGCGAGACGCACCGCCTGGATCTCTCCGACGGCGGCGAACGCGACGCACGCAGCTTCGATGTGCAGTACGCGCCGCTGCGCGTGCAGAGCGGCAATATCGAGGGCCTGATCGCCATCGAGGTGGATGTGACCGAGGCCCGGCGCGAGGAGGCGCGGCTGCGCCTGGCTTCGCAGACCGACGCGCTCACCCAGTTGCTCAACCGCGCCGGCTTCGAGGAGGGCGCGCGCCGCCTGCTCGATCAGGCCGCGGGCCAGCGCGTCGCCCTGCTCTACCTGGACCTGGACAAGTTCAAGCCCGTCAACGACCAGCACGGCCACCCGACCGGCGACGCGCTGCTGAAGGCCGTGGCCCTGCGGCTGCGCCATGCGCTGCGTCCGACCGACCTCGCGGCCCGCCTGGGAGGCGACGAGTTCGCCGTGCTGCTGCCGCAGATCCACGCGGCCCAGGCCGCCGCCGCGGTGTCGGCCAAGCTGCTGCAGGCCATCAGCGCGCCGTATCACATCGGCGAGCTGGAACTGGAGATCGGCGTCAGCGTCGGCTACTGCGTCGCGACGACGGGCACGGCCAGCCTGGAGCAACTGGTGGAGAAGGCCGACGCCAGCCTGTACGAGGCCAAGCGCGCGGGCCGCGGCTGCTGGCGCGGCGGCGAGCTGACGGGGCCCTGAAGACCGTCCGCCCCAGGGCACGCCCCCAGCCGGTAAGCTGCGCCCATGAGGATTGCATGCATAGGCTGGGGCTCGGTCGTGTGGAAGCCGGGAGTGCTGCACTGCGCCGCCCCCTGGCAGACCGGCGGGCCGAGCCTGCCCGTCGAGTTCGCCCGCACCGCCCAGGATGGCCGCCTGACGCTGATCCTGCTGGACGGCGTGCCGTTGGTGCCGACCCGATTCGTCGAGCTGTCCTATGCCACCGGCGAGCAGGCCCAGGAAGCACTGGCGGGCCGCGAGGGCAGCGGCGTCGAGTCCATCGGGCTGTGGCCGGGTCCCGAGCCGAAATATCCCGTCGGGGCGGTGGCCGTTGCTGCATGGGCCGCCACCAGCGGCTTCGACGCCGTGGTCTGGACGGCGCTGCAGCCCAAGTTCCGCGGTGTCTTCGGGCAGGTG
>CBHWBD010000322.1:0-4198 GCA_966111775.1 uncultured Comamonadaceae bacterium
GCCTTCCTGAGCGACCCGCACCGCATGATCACCTTCGGCGGCAAGCCGCTGAGCCCGACCGAGGTCGAGAGCCCCTACATCATCCGCGTCGCCATCGCGCTGCTGATGGTGGCGGCCAGCATCCCGGGCAGGAGCGTGATCAAGAACGCGACGCCCATCCGCCGCGCCCACCCGAACTTCGTCGAGCACATCTGCGAGCTCGGCGCCCGCATTGAATGGGTAGAGGGAGATTGAGTGTTGCGCTGGCTGTGCGCAGCCGCCGGCTTGGTGGCTTGGGCCGTCCAGGCGGCCCCGCCGCCCGCTGAAACCATCCGCTGGGTGGCCCAGGACGTGCCGCCTCATTTTAGCTTCGTGCAGGGCCGCCCGCCGCGTTCCATCGCCGAGCTCGGCCATGGCGAGGTGGACGGCTTCATGCGCGTGCTGCTCAAGCGCATGCCCGAGTACCGGCATGAATTCGTCGAGGCCAGCACGGCGCGCTACGAAGCCGAGAGCCGGCGCGGCGAGACCCTGTGCTCGACCATGCATGTGCGCACGCCCGAGCGCCTGCAGTGGCTCTACTTCTCCCACCTCTACCCGCCGCTGATCTCGCGCGAGATCCACGTCATCGTGCCGCGCAAGCTGATGGCCGAGCTGTCCCAGGGCCGGCCCCAGGACGGCCGCCTGGTGCTGGCCGATCTGCTGCAGCGCCAGGACCTGCGCCTGCTGCTGGCCCGCGACCGCGCCTTCGGGCCGCAGATCGACAACCTGCTGTCCCACCAGGTCGTGCCGCGCCTGGCCGTGGGCGCCCAGCTCAGCACCCAGCTGCTGGACATGCTGCGCGCCGGCCGGATGGACTACACGCTGGAGTACCCCAGCGTCGTCAAGGACTACCTGGCTCGCGTCGGCGACCCCGGCGCCCTGGTGGCCCTGCCCGTGGCCGAGGGCCTGAGCACTTTGCTGGCCACGGTCTCCTGCAGCCGCACGCCGGAAGGCAAGCGCCATATCGAGGCCATCGACGCCGCCGTGCGCAAGCTGGCCAGCGAGCCCAAGCGCGACGCCTGGGTGCGTGAATGGCGCGGCAACCGTGCCGAGCCGCAGGACAGGAAGCGGCTTGATGCCTACATGGACGAGCGCGCCCGCGGCGGGCCGCGCATCGAGTAGGGCGTGGCGCGGCCGCCCAAGCCCGCGCTGCCGCTGCGCGAGGGCGTCGCGGCGAGTGCCGTGTTCTGCCCGCCGGGGCCCTGGGCCACGACGACGGCCTTTCTCGTCGAACGCCTGCCGCGCGTGGACGACTGGCCCGAGCGCGTGCAGCGCGGCGACGTGGTGGACGACGAGGGCCGGCCGGTGGCCGACGCGCCTTACTGCTGCAATCGCCGCGTCTACTACTGGCGCCATCTCGACGTCGAACCCGACATCCCCTTCGAGGCCCGCATCGTCTTCCAGGACGAGCACCTGCTCGTCGCCGACAAGCCCCACTTCCTGCCCGTCACGCCCAGCGGCCTCTACGCACGCCAGACGCTGATGGCGCGGCTGCGCCATGCCACTGGGCTGGCCGACCTCAACCCGGTGCATCGGCTGGATCGCGAGACGGCCGGCCTCGTCGTCTTCAACCTGAAGCGCGAGGAGCGCGACGCCTACCACCGGCTGTTCCGCGACCGCAGCGTCACCAAGGTCTACGAGGCCATCGCGCCGGCCGGCACCGGCCCCTGGCCGCGCGTGGTGAAGCATCGTCTGGAGGAGCCCGAGGGCGAAAACTTCATGCAGATGCAGGTCGTCGACGGCGAGCCCAATGCCGAGACCTGGGTCGACCTGGTCGAGGCCTTGCCCGGTGGGCTGGCCCGCTACGAACTGCGTCCGCACACCGGCCTGCGCCACCAGCTGCGCGCCCAGATGAACGCCCTCGGCCTGCCGCTGGTGGGCGACCGCATCTACCCCGTGCTGCAGCCCCACGAGAACCCGCCGAAGCTGGACGCGCCGCTGCAATTGGTTGCACGCGCGATCGCTTTCAAGGACCCGGTCACCGGCCTGCAAAGAAGCTTCGAGCGCGCCGCCCTCACAATCGCGGCTTCATGAACGCGCCCAACCCTCAAGTCCAGGTCCAGGAACTGCGCCGCCAGCTGCAGTCCCTGCTGGACGCCGCCACGGCCAACGAGCGCAAGCTGGACCGCTTCGACGCGCTGGAGCGCCGCCTCATCGCGGTGAGCTCGATGGAGGAGCTGGTCAACCTGCTGCTCGTCGAATGCCGCGACGATTTCGGCCTGGACGCCGCCGAGCTGTGGCTGCTCGACCCCGACGAGGAACTGCGCCGCGCCCTGCCGGCCCTGCCCATGATCAAGGCGCCGCAGCTGCTGGACAGCCACGGCCCGCTGAAGAATCTGTTCGGCGCCGCGCGCACCACCCGCCTCGTCGGCCCCGGCCCCGACCAGGCCTTGCTGCTCAAGGCCTTCGGCGAAGACACGACGATGCGTTCGGCGGCCCTGCTGCCGCTGATCCGCCAGGGCCTCTTGATCGGCAGCCTGCACTTCGGCTCGCGCGACCCCGACCGTTACGACGCGGCCTCGGGCACCAAATTCCTGGACCGCCTCGCGGCCATCGCGGCCATCGCCATCGAGAGCATGCTGAACCGCGAGCGCCTGCGCCGCGCCGGCATGACCGACGGGCTGACCGGCGTGCACAACCGCCGCTACTTCGACCACCGCAGCCTCATCGAGTTCAGCCAGGCCGTGCGGCATCGCTATCCGCTGGCCTGCCTGTTCCTGGACATCGACCACTTCAAGGCCATCAACGACCGCCACGGCCACCCGGCCGGCGACGAGGTGCTGCGCCAGGTGGGCGGGCTGATCCTGCGCTCCCTGCGCACCGGCGACCTCGCCGCGCGCTATGGCGGCGAGGAGTTCGTCGTGCTGCTGCCGCGCACCGACCTGGCCGGCGCCTGCGAGGTGGCCGAGCGCATCCGCCTGATGGTGCAGGAGGCGCCCTTCGTGACGCCCGAGGGCGGCACGGTCAGCGCGACGCTGTCGGCCGGCCTGGCCATGCTGACCCCCAACGCGACCAGCTTTGCAGACCTGCTGTCCGCGGCCGACAAGGCCCTCTACGAAGCCAAGCGTGGCGGGCGCAACCGCACCGTCGCCGAAGGCGTCGACACGGTGGCCTGCTGACGCTACGGCGGGGCCGCGTTCAGCGTCACCGTGTCCGGCCCCCCGCTCAAGCCGACTTCCGGCCAGAGCACGGTTTTTTCGTCAGGGCCTTCACGGTCCGGTAGTGCCGCTCGGCGCCCATGCGACCGACCTGGTCATCGGGCGTGACCAGGTGAGCCCGGATCGGCCACGGCCAAGCAGGCCAATGCCGCAAGCATCAGCCAAAGCCAACTTCGCATGGTCAGACTCTAGGGGTCTGAATCACAATGGTCCGGCCATGAAAACCCTGCTGCCGCTCCTCCTCGCCCTCAGCTTCGTCAACAACGCACAGGCCGGCCCGGCGCTGGAGCGCATGCAGTCCAGCGGACGCATCGTGCTCGCCCACCGCGAGTCTTCCGTGCCCTTCAGCTATCTGCTGCCCGATGGGCGGCCGGTCGGCTATGCGGTGGACCTGTGCCTGAAGGTGGCCGAGGCCGTGCGCAAGAAGCTGAAGATGAACACGCTGAGTCCGCAGTTCCTGCTGGTGACGCCCGCCAACCGCATCCAGATGGTGGTCGACGGCAAGGCCGACATGGAGTGCGGCTCGACGACCAACAACGCCGAGCGGCGCGAGAAGGTCGCCTTCACGGTGCCCCACTACATCACGGGCGCCCGCTATCTGGTCAAGGCCGACAGCGGCATCAACGACCTGGCCGGCTTCGAGAACAAGATCCTGGTGTCCAGCAAGGGCACGACGCCGCTGAAGGCCATCACCCAGGCCAACGACGAACGCGCCCTGCACGTCAAGATCGTCGAGGCGCCCGACCATGCCAAGGCCATGGAGATGCTGGCGGCCGGCCAGGCCGACGGCTTCGTCATGGACGACGTGCTGCTCTATGGCCTCGCTTCTGCCCGGCCCGACGCGGCCAAGTTCCGCGTCGTCGGCAAGTTCCTGACCATCGAGCCCCTGTCCATCGTGCTGCCCAAGAACGACCCGGAGCTCAAGGCCATCGTCGATGAGGAGATGAAGCGCCTCGTCACCAGCCATGAGGCGCATGCCATCTACGAGCGCTGGTTCCTGAAGCCCATCCCGCCCAAGAACA
>CBHWBD010000323.1:0-4180 GCA_966111775.1 uncultured Comamonadaceae bacterium
AGGGCATCAGGTCGATGTCCTTCTGCACTTCCTTCTCGGTGAACTTGCGGCCGATCAGGCGCTTCACCGCGTACAGCGTGTTCTTCGGGTTGGTCACCGACTGGCGCTTGGCCGAGGCGCCGACGAGGATCTCGCCGTCTTCCTGGTAGGCAATGATGGACGGCGTGGTGCGGGCACCCTCTGCGTTCTCGATGACGCGGGTGGTGTTGCCTTCCATGACGGCCACGCACGAGTTCGTGGTGCCCAGGTCAATGCCGATGATCTTTCCCATGAGGTACTCCTGAAGATTTGTTGATGTTTTCGATTTGTGGATAACTTGCTGTCCTTCAAGGGCAGCAGGCTGTGAATTACTTGGGAGCCGACACGGTCACCAGGGCCGGCCGCAGCACGCGGTCGGCGATCAGGAAGCCCTTCTGCAGCACGGTGACGACCGTGTTGGGTTCCTGGCCGGGCGCCGGCACCATGGAAATGGCCTGGTGCTGGTGGGGGTCGAACTTGGCGCCCTGGCCGGGGTTGATCTCGACGACCTTGTTGCGCTCCAGGGCGCTGGACAGCTGGCGGCGGGTGGCGTGCACGCCTTCCAGCACCGTCTCGACGCTGGCGCTGGGCGTGGCGATGGCGGCCTCCAGGCTGTCCATGATGGGCAGCATGGCTTCGGCGAAGGCCTCGACGGCGAACTTGCGCGCCTTGGAGACATCCTCGTCGGCGCGGCGGCGCACGTTCTCGACCTCGGCCTTGGCGCGCAGATAGGCATCGCTCATCTCTGCGAGGCGGCCTTCCAGTTCGGCGATCTTGATCTCGGGGTTCAGTTCAGCGGCCGTGGGGTCGGCAGCGCCGGCTGCGTCTTCGGGCAGGGGGTTTTCGGTCGTCATGGCAGAAAAGGGGGCAATCGCGTCGACATGGGGCGCGATGCCCTGGTTTCAAGAGGGGGGATTCGAAACGAATTATCCGGGTCAACCCGGGTCTTCGTCGTCCACGGAGGCCGACCAGCGGTCCCAGTCCGCCAGGCGGCGGCGATCCTGCTTGGTCGGGCGGCCCTGCTCGATGGTGGCCGCCGGCTCGGGTGCCAGGCGGCGGGCCTCGGCGGCGGCCTCGCGGGCCGCGATGCTGGCCTGGGTCTCGGCATACAGGGCCTGGGCCTGCGGCGCCGGGCCGCGCTGGTTGGACAGGCCGAGGACCGACACCTCGCGGCTGACGACACCGATGCGCAGGCTCAGCAGGTCACCCACCTTCACGTCACGCGACGGCTTGACCGGCTGGCCGGCCACGCGCACGCGGCCGAGGTTGATCTCCTCGACGGCCAGGGCGCGGGTCTTGTAGAAGCGCGCCGCCCACAGCCATTTGTCCAGCCGCATCGAGGCCGGCACCTCGCTCATTGCTTGGCTCCCGCCGCCAGGGCGCGCTGGCGCTGCAGGGCCAGGGTGTCGGGGTGGGGCGCCTCAAGCGTCCAGCCCTGCAGATGGCGCTGGGCCAGGCTGGCCAGCGCCTTGATGCCGGCCGGGTGGTCGTTCAGGCAGGGGATGTAGGCAAAGCGCTGGCCGCCGGCGGCCAGGAAGGCGGCGCGAGCCTCTTGGGCGATCTCCTCCAGCGTCTCCAGGCAGTCGGCCGCGAAGCCCGGGCAGATGACATCGACAGTCTTCAGCCCGTCCTTGGCCAGCTTGACGAGGCTGGGCTCGGTGTAGGGCTCCAGCCATTTGGCCTTGCCGAAGCGGCTCTGGAAGGTCACCAGCCATTCGCCGTCGTGCAGCCCCAGGGCCTCTGCCAGCAGGCGGCCGGTCTTCAGGCACTCGCAGTGGTAGGGGTCGCCCAGGTGCAGGGTGCGCTCGGGCATGCCGTGGAAGCTCATCACCAGCTTGTCGCCGCGGCCCTCGCGTTGCCAATGCTCGCGCACGGTCTGGGCGAGGGCGCCGATGTAGCCGGGCTCGTCGTGATAGCGGTTGATGAAGCGCAGCTCGGGCAGGTGGCGGGTCTGCAACGTCCAGCGCGCCACGTCGTCGATGACGCTGGCCGTGGTGGCGCCCGAGTACTGCGGATAGGCCGGCAGCACCAGGATGCGGCGCACGCCGTCGCGCTTCAACCCATCCAGCGTGGCGGCAATGGCGGGCTGGCCATAGCGCATGGCCATGGCCACGCGCACACCCAGCTTGCCTTGCAGCAGCTTGGCCTGCTTGTCGGTCCAGACCTTGAGCGGCGAGCCTTCGGGCGTCCAGATGGTGGCGTACTTGGCCGCGGACTTGGCCGGGCGGATGCGCAGGATGATGCCGTGCAGGATCAGGGCCCAGACCAGCCTGGGAATCTCGACGACGCGCGGGTCGGCCAGGAACTGGGCGAGATAGCGGCGCAGGGCGGGGGCGTCCGGCGCGTCGGGAGTGCCGAGATTGCAGAGCAGCACCGCGACGTCGGGACCCGCGGGTGCGGCGCCATGGCGCTGCGGCGGTTCGGGGAGAAATGGCATGTCAGTTGGTATTTGCGGGCCGAGCGCCGGGCCGTTCCCTGGCCGGCCCGCCCAGGCGATTGGCGTGGCGGTCGATCCGGCACGCATCGCCGTCCTCTCGGGGGCTTCGGCCGGACACATGGCGCCCAGTGGGCGGCATGTGCCTGCCGAAGAGCTGCGGCACATGCCGCAGCGCGGTCTGCAAGACCGGCCAAGGTAGTCCTTGGACGAGGGGCTCCATTTGTTCAGCGACGGGACTTGGGGCCGCCGAAAGGCTGGGGCTCGGTGTCGTAGAAGTGCAGCACCTCGAAGCGCACGATGGGCGACTGGTCATCGGTGGGCAGGCCGCCCAGGCCGATGACGCCGCTGCCGTGCAGGGTGCAGCTGCCGCGCTTCAGGCTGAGCAATTCGCCCGAGTCGCCGAAGCGCACATAGGTGCCGTTGTAGGACAGGTCGGTCAGTTCGAAGCTGCTGCCCTGCCAGTCGATGCGGGCATGCGAACGCGATACGCGGGCGTCGGTGATGCAGTAGGTGGCCTGCACGCTGCGGCCCAGCACGATGGGCATGGCGCCGATGTCGAAGACGCGGTCCAGGTCCTGCCAGATGAGGCGCATGCCATCGGGCTCGGTCGAGCGCATCGGCTCGCCGAACTGCGTGGCCGTGTCGTCGGCGCTGACCAGGGGCGCGGCGTCCATGCGATAGACGTGGACGGGCTCGATGCGGCCGCGCACGGAGATGCGGTCCAGGCTGCGAAAGCGCCCCTTGGAGGCGTGGTGCAGGCCAGCCAGCACCTCGGCCGTGATGAGGATCTCGCCGTCGCCTGCATGGTCGATGAGGCGGGCCGCGACGTTGACGGCGTCGCCGAAGCAGTCGCCGTTGAGCTCGACCACTTCGCCGCGCGCCAGCGCCACCTGCAGCCGCATGGCCAGCAGGCCCGGGTTGTTCTGGCGGCGCGCGCGCTGCACGTTCTTCTCGAGCAGCTCCTGCATGCGCTGGGCGGCGCGCACACCGTCGCGTGGCGTCTCGAAGGCGGCCATCAAACCGTCGCCCAGGGTCTTGATCAGCTGGCCGCCGCTCTCCAGCACGGCTTCGCTGATCTGGCCCACGGTCTGGGTGACCATGCCACTGGCTTCGGCATTCCCGAGGGCCTCGTACAGCCCGGTGCTGCCGCGCAGGTCGGCAAAAAGGACGGTGCGCTCGCGGATCGCGGTCATATCGAAAGTTTAAGGGCGTAAAAAAGGCCGGGGGAGCCGGCCTTCGTGAATATCCCGATTACAGGTTATCCAGGTAAGTACGCAATTTATCTGAACGGCTCGGGTGCTTCAGCTTGCGGATCGCCTTGGCCTCGATCTGGCGGATGCGCTCACGCGTGACGTCGAACTGCTTGCCGACTTCTTCCAGCGTGTGGTCGCTCTGCATCTCGATGCCGAAGCGCATGCGCAGCACCTTGGCCTCGCGCGGGGTCAGCGAGTCGAGGATGTCCTTCACCACGTCGCGCAGGCCGGCCTGCATCGCGGCCTCGATGGGCGCCGTGTTGTTGGTGTCCTCGATGAAGTCGCCCAGGTGGCTGTCGTCGTCGTCGCCGATCGGCGTCTCCATGGAGATCGGCTCCTTGGCGATCTTCATGATCTTGCGGATCTTGTCTTCCGGGATCTCCATCTTCTCGGCCAGCGTCGGGGCGTCCGGCTCGTAGCCGAACTCCTGCAGGTGCTGGCGCGAGATGCGGTTCATCTTGTTGATCGTCTC
>CBHWBD010000324.1:0-4133 GCA_966111775.1 uncultured Comamonadaceae bacterium
TGCCCGAGCGCCGCGGCATGGCCTCGTCGCTGCAGGCCTGCATAGGCTCGGCGGCCAACGGCCTGGTGGCCGGCCTGCTGGTGCCCCTGGTCATGCATTCGACCGTCGCCCTGGCCCTGACGTCGGCGGGGCTGATGATGGTGGGGCTGGTGTCCTGGTACAGCGTCAGGCGTTCGGTCGCGAACTGATTTCCCGCCGCTTCCCAACTATTTGTCGGCCTGCAACCGGGCCGCGGCTCAAGCCGACGGCGCAGTTGCCGAAAATCAGCGGATGAAAACCCGCATGACGTTCGCCGCCTGCCTGTTGGCGCTCACCGCCCAGGCCGAGGAGCCCTCCAAGGAGCCCGTGGACGTGCTGCGCCAGCGCCTGGCCGAGCGCCTGTCCACCAAGAGCGAGGGCACGGCCACTGCCAAGTCGACCGGCAAGGCGGCCAAGGCCGCCAAGCCCGAAGCGGCCAAGCCCGCGCATTGGGGCTATGCCGGCGACGTCGGCCCCGAGCATTGGGCCGAACTGGCTCCGGACAACAAGCTCTGCGCCGTCGGCACGCGCCAGAGCCCCATCGACATCCGTGAAGGCATCGCCGTCGATCTGGAGCAGATCGGCTTCGACTACCGCGCCAGCAATTTCTCGGTGCAGGACAACGGCCACACCATCCAGGTCAATGTGGCGGCCGGCAACGGCCTGACCGTCATGGGCCGGCGCTTTGAGCTGGTGCAGTTCCACTTCCATCGCCCCAGCGAGGAACGCGTCAACGGCAAGCAGTTCGACATGGTGGCCCATCTCGTGCACAAGGATGCCCAGGGCAAGCTGGCCGTCGTCGCCGTGCTGCTGGAGCGCGGGCCCGACAACAAGCCCCAGCCGCTGATCCAGACCGTCTGGGCCAATCTGCCGCTTGAAAAGGGCGAGGCGCTGGCGGCCCAGGTGCAGATCGACCTGAACCAGCTGCTGCCCACCGACCGCAGCTACTACACCTATATGGGTTCGCTGACGACGCCGCCCTGCAGCGAAGGCGTGCTGTGGATGGTGATGCGCCAGCCCGTGGCCGCCTCGGCCCAGCAGATCGGCATCTTCGCCAAGCTTTATCCGATGAATGCGCGGCCCTTGCAGGCCGGGTCGGGGCGCTTGATCAAGGAGTCGCAGTAGGCCGGGCCGGCACCGCTCAAGGCGTGTAGCCCGCGGCGGCATGGATCTTCTTGATCGTGCCCTTTCTGTCGAGCTGCTGCAGCGTCGCGTTGAGCAGCCTGACCTGTTCGTCGGGCAACTGCTTGTTGCAGGCCAGGTACATCTCGGTGTGGTTGAAGGTCAGCACCGGCTCGATCCCGCTGATGCCCTGCTGCTTGAGCCGGTACTGGCCGATCAACCGGCCCGTGGCCCAGTAGTCGATGCGGCCCGCGAGCAGCTTCTTGGGGTTGGCGTCGTCGTTGGGGGCCACGTCCACCAGATAGCCGCGCGTCTGCAGATAGCTGACGATGGCGTCGCCCTGGTAGCTGCCTATCCTCATGTTCTGCGCTTCTTCCAGTTGCCCGGGACGGCTGGCCCCGCCGCGGGCAAACAGCGTCCAGTCGTTGGCCACCAGCGGGCCTATCCAGCGATAGAGGTCTTCACGTTCCGGCGTGCGGGACATGGAGTAAACGCAGGTGTTGATCTGCAGGCGCGCCATGGCGATGGCGCGTGCCCAGGGATAGACCGCCACCTCGTATTCGATGCCCGCGGTGTCCAGCAAGGTCTTGACGATCTCGGTCGAGATGCCGACGACGTGGCCCTGGGCGTCGCTCATGTTGTAGGGCGGATATTCCTCGGTCGTCAGCACCAGCCGCTGCTGCCCTTGGGCCAGCGCTGGAGCGCAGAGAACCAGCAGGCCGAACGCGAATGTCTTCATGTAGCCTCCCGCGCAACGGTTTGGGACGACTCTAGCCCCGCCGCGCGGCGGTGTACGCGGGTCACCGCGTCGTCAGCAGGGCTTCAGGGCGTTGAGCGAGCCCGCACGGCCTTGGCGCCCGACAACCAGTCGTGCAGCGTGGCGAACAGCTGTTCGGCGACGACCGGCTTGGCGACGTGGTCGTCCATGCCGGCATCCAGGCAGCGCTGGCGTTCGTCGTCGAAGGCATTGGCCGTCATGGCCAGGATGGGCAGGGCGGCACCCTGGGGCAGGCGGCGGATGGCGCGGGTGGCATCCAGGCCGTCCATGACCGGCATCTGCACATCCATCAGCACCAGGGCGTAGTCGCCGGCCTTGGCCATGTCGACGGCCTGCTGGCCGTCCGCGGCGACGTCCACCGTCAGGCCTGCGCTGCCGATGAGGGCGACGGCCACCTCCTGGTTGACCGGGTTGTCCTCGGCCAGCAGGATGCGACGCGACTGGCCTGCCGCCAGTTCGGCCAGGCGCTCGCGGGCTGAGTGCGGCCGCGGTGCCGCCACGGGCGCAGTCGGGGCCTGGGCGGCCGCCTCGACGGGCAGGGCGAACCAGAAGGTGCTGCCGCGGCCCAGGGCGCTGTCGACGCCGACATGGCCGCCCATTAGCTCGGCCAGGCGGCGGCAGATGGCCAGGCCCAGGCCGGTGCCGCCATAGCGCCGCGTCGTCGAACTGTCGGCCTGCTCGAAGTCGCGGAACAGCCGGGCCTGCGCATCGGGCGCGATGCCGATGCCGCTGTCCTGCACCTCGAAGCGCAGTGTCAGCGTGGCGCCCGGTGCGCCTTCCTGGAGGCGTGCCGCGAGGCGCACGAAGCCGCTGTCGGTGAACTTGACGGCGTTGCCGGCGAAGTTCAGCAGCACCTCGGAAATGCGCTGCGGATCGCCGATCAGCGTGCGGCTGCGCAGGGCCGGCGACACGTCGGTCTCGACGCGCAGGCGTTTGGCCGCCGCGGTCTGGGTCGTCATGTTGGCGATGTTGTCCAGCACCTCGCCGACGGTGAATTCACGCTGCTCCAGCCCGACCTTGCCGGCCTCGATCTTGGAGAAGTCCAGCACGTTGTTGATGACGCTGAGCAGGTGCTCGGCCGCGTTGGCCACCTTCTGCAGCCGCTGCTGTTGCTCGGGCTCGATGGTGTCGCTCTGGGCCAGATAGGTCAGGCCGATGATGGCGTTCATCGGCGTGCGGATCTCGTGGCTCATATTGGCCAGGAAGGCGCTCTTGGCCAGGCTGGCGGCCTGGGCGGCCTGGGTGGCTTCGGCCAGCTCGGCGGTGCGCGCCTCGACGAGTTCCTCGAGGTGGTGGCGGTAGCGCTCCAGCTCCAGCGCGTCGCGACGCTGGCGCGAGATGTCGGTCAGGAAGCCGTGCCACAGCACACTGCCGTCGGCCTCGCGCTGGGCGATGGCATTGCCGTAGATCCAGCGCTCGCTGCCATCGGCCTGCGGCGTGCGGAACTCCTGCTGCCAGGGGCTGAGGTTGCGGGCCGAGGCCAGCAGGCTCTCGCGCACGGCGGCGCGGTCGTCGGGGTGGATGCGCTCGAACCAGGGCGCGGCGCTGCGGCTCAGCTCGGCGCTGCCGAGCAGGAAGTATTCGCGCACCGCCTCGCTGACATAGGCGAAGGAGAATTCCCCGTTGACCGCCAGGCGCAGCTGGTAGACGACGCCGGGCACGGTCTCGGCCATGCCGCGCAGGCGTTCGATGAGGTTGCGCTGGGCGTCGAACTGCTGCTGCAGCGCGTCGCGCATGTGCTCGAGGTGGCCGCCGAGCAGGCCGATTTCGTCCTGGCGGGTGTGCTCCAACTTGGCGTTGAAGCGGCCCTCGGCGAGGTCGTTGGCGAAGTCGCCCAGCTCGCGCAGCGGGCGGAACAGGCGGGAGTTGAGCAGCCACAGCACCAGGGCCAGCGAGGCCAGCAGCTGGCCGCCGACGGTGGCGCCGTAGAGCCAGCGCTGGCGCAGCACGGCCGTCGTGCTGAGGTGGTCGTCGATCTCGATCTGGATATGACCGATGCGGGTGGCGCCGCGCAGGATGTCGCGCTCGCCGGTCAGGGTCTGGCCCAGGCGCCGCTCGGGCAGGTGGTTCTCGATGAAGGGCAGGCCCTGCGAGGCGTCGCTGACGCTGACGCGCACGACCTCGGGCGACTTGACGATGGCCGACACGACCTCGCGCGCGGCGACGGCGTCCAGGTTCCACAGCAGCTCGGGCAGGCTGCTGGCCAGCACGTCGA
>CBHWBD010000325.1:0-4120 GCA_966111775.1 uncultured Comamonadaceae bacterium
TGCGGTCGCAGCCGCGCACGACCGAGTAGCTGTAGTGGTAGTAGCCGCCGCCGTTGGCGCAACTGCCCATGGACAGCACCCAACGCGGCTCGGCCATCTGGTCGTAGACCTTGCGCAGGGCCGGGGCCATCTTGTTGCACAGCGTGCCGGCCACGATCATCAGGTCGGACTGGCGCGGGCTCGGACGGAACAGCATGCCGAAGCGGTCGATGTCGTAGCGCGCGGCACCCGCGTGCATCATCTCGACGGCACAACAGGCCAGGCCGAACGTCATCGGCCACAGCGAGCCGGTCTTGGACCAGTTGATGAGCTTGTCGACCGAGGTGGTGACAAAGCCCTCTTTCAGGACGCCTTCAATACCCATTTCGAATTCCCAGCAGCGTGTTTGGCGTGGCGCTTATTCCCAGTCCAGGGCGCCCTTTTTCCATTCGTAGGCAAAGCCCACGACCAGAATGCCGAGGAAGATCATCATCGCCCAGAAGCCCGCCGCGCCGATTTCCTTGAGGGCCACGGCCCAGGGAAACAGGAAGGCGATTTCCAGGTCGAAAAGAATGAACAGGATGGCGACGAGGTAGTAGCGCACATCGAATTTCATGCGCGCGTCTTCAAAGGCCTCGAAGCCGCATTCGTAGGGGGAGTTCTTGGCCTGATCCGGCCGGTTGGGACCGAGCAGCGCGCCGAGCACCTGGGGTGCGATCCCGACAACTGCGCCGACCAAGATGAAGAGGATGACGGGCAGGTATTGTTCGAGATTCATTTGCGCCTTCTCGGGTCGACTCAACGTCTTCGTCAACGCAGTCGCTGCACAAGCCGACCACAAAAGCAAACAGGCGCGCCACCAGCGAGATCGAATGATGTCGCTCGCGGATCGCGCCCGCCAAAACCTTGCCTCGATCAGCCCGAATGACTCGGGGGACCGCGGCGACAGGCCGCTTCAATGTTCTGGTGCCGTCGGCGAGACTCGAACTCGCACAGCTTTCGCCACTACCCCCTCAAGATAGCGTGTCTACCAATTTCACCACGACGGCAGGTACTACAAATATGCCCAGCAACTAGGAGGGATTACGTTGCCAGACAGCCTCGCATTCTATACCGGAAGTTAGGGGTCTCCCGATGAAGAGGCGAGGTTTTTACTCGGGCTTAGTTCGAAGCCGCGGAGGCTGCAACCGGCGCAACGACGGCACCCGGGATGGCGGCAGCGCCCGAAGCAGCCGGGGCCGGCGCCACGACGGCGGCGCGGTCCAGCACGCTGTCGGTTGTCGACGCCGCGGGGCGGCTGTTGGACAGGAAGGCCAGGCCCAGCGTGCAGCCGAAGAACAGCGTCGCGGCGACGGCCGTGCTGCGCGACAGGAAGTTGGCGCTGCCAGTGGCGCCGAACAGGCTGCCCGAGGCACCGCTGCCGAAGGAGGCGCCCATGTCGGCACCCTTGCCGTGCTGCACCAGCACCAGACCAATGATCGCCAGGGCGGACAGCAGCTGAACGATCAACACCAGATTTGCAAAGACCTGCATTCCAAACACTCCATCAAAACTCTTGTGACGCCCGCTTCATCGGGGCGCCGGGAAAACTCAGTGGGCTGCCGCGCGGCAGATGGCGGCGAAGTCCGCCACCTTCAACGACGCGCCGCCGATCAGGCCGCCATCGATATCGGGCTGCGAGAACAGCTCGGCCGCGTTGTCGGCCTTGACGCTGCCACCATAGAGGATGCGCATGGCATCCGACTTGTCCGTTGCCGCATGCAGCTGCGCACGCAGCACGGCATGCACGGCCTGCGCCTCGGCCGGCGTGGCGGTCAGGCCGGTACCGATGGCCCAGACGGGCTCATAGGCCACGACCATCTCGCCCGTGCAGTGACCCAGCGTGTGGATGACGGCGGCGAGCTGGCGCTTGACGACGGCTTCGGTCTGGCCGGCCTCGCGCTCGGCGCGCGTCTCGCCGACGCAGACGATGGGCGTCACGCCATGGGCCAGTGCGGCCTTGGCCTTGTCGGCGACGAGCTGGTCGCTCTCCGCGTGATAGGCGCGGCGCTCCGAATGACCCACGATGGCGTAGCGGCAGCCGACGTCGGCCAGCATCGCGCTGGACACCTCGCCGGTGTAGGCGCCCTGCTCGTGCGAGGAGCAGTCCTGCGAACCGTAGGCGATCGCATTGCCGGTCAGCGCCAGGGCGGTCTCGGCGATGTAGAGGAAAGGCACGCAGACGGCGACGTCGGCGTTCCAGGGACCGGCTTCCTTGAGGCCGGCGAGCAATTGGGCATTGGCCGCGCGGCTGCCATGCATCTTCCAGTTGCCCACGACGAGTTTTCTTCTCATGTCAGCTCCTCACCAGGTCAGCACGATCTTGCCGATGTGCTGGTTCGATTCCATCAGCGCATGTGCCTCGGCCGCCTGGGCAGCGGGCAGCTCGCGGTAAATGACGGGCTTGATGCGCCCCGCCTCGATCAGCGGCCAGACCTTGTCGCGCAGCGAGCGCGCCAGTTGGGCCTTGAAGGCCGCCGAGCGCGGGCGCAACGTCGAGCCGGTGATGGTCAGACGCTTGCGCAGCACGAGGCCGGCATCGATCTCGGACTTCACACCGCCCTGAACCGCGATGAGCGCCAGGCGACCATCCTCGGCCAGCGCCTGCACGCCACGACCGATGTAGTCGCCAGCCACCATGTCGAGGATCACGTCGACACCGCGTCCGCCGGTGGCGGCCTTGGTTTCAGCGACGAAATCCTGTTCACGATAGTTGATCGCCACGTCGGCGCCCAGGGCCTCGCAGGCCTCGGCCTTGTCGGCGCTGCCCACCGTCACCAGGACGCGGGCACCTAGCGCCTTGGCCATCTGGATGGCAGTCACGCCGATGCCGCTGGAGCCACCATGGATCAACAGCGTCTCGCCGTCCTTCAGGCCGGCACGGTCGAAGACATTAGCCCAGACCGTGAAGCAGGTTTCCGGCAGCGTGGCCGCCTGCGTCGACGTCCAGCCCTTGGGCACCGGCAGGCATTGGCCGACCGGCACCGTGCACAGCTCGGCATAGCCGCCACCGTTGACCAGGGCACAGACCTTGTCGCCGAGCTTGAAGCCGTGCGCGGCCAGGGCCTGAGCATCACCGGCGACGATCTCGCCGGCGACCTCCAGCCCAGGCAGCTCGCTCGCGCCCGGTGGCGGCGGGTAGGCACCCTTGCGCTGCAGCACGTCCGGGCGGTTGATGCCCGAAGCTGCAACGCGGATCAGGCACTCACCCGGGCCCGCGACCGGATCCGGCCTGTCGGCCAGCTCCAGCACCTCGGGCCCGCCGGGGCGGGTGATCGCGATGGCCTTCATCGCTCGAGCGATTACTCCGCGGCGTGCGGCGTGCTGTCGTCAGCAGCCGGAGCCGGGGCGGCTTCGCGGGGCTCGCGCTCCGGACGGTCCAGCAGCGCCTTCATGGACAGCTTGATGCGGCCCTTCTCGTCGGTCTCGAGGACCTTGACCTTGACGATCTGGCCTTCCTGCAGGAAGTCGGTCACCTTCTCGACGCGCTGGTGGGCGATCTGGCTGATGTGCAACAGGCCGTCCTTGCCGGGCAGCAGGTTGACGAGGGCACCGAAGTCCAGGATCTTGGTGATCGGGCCTTCGTAGACCTTGCCGACTTCGACTTCGGCCGTGATCTCGGCGATGCGCTTCTTGGCCATCTCGGCCTTCTCGGCGTCCGTCGAGGCGATGGTGATGGTGCCGTCTTCGCCGATGTCGATGGTCGTGCCGGTCTCTTCGGTCAGCGCGCGGATGGTGGAGCCGCCCTTGCCGATGACGTCACGGATCTTCTCCGGGTTGATCTTCATCGTGTACAGGCGCGGCGCGAACTGCGACACCTCGGTGTTGGCGCTGCCCATGGCTTCGGTCATCTTGCCCAGGATGTGCAGGCGTGCTTCCTTGGCCTGAGCCAGGGCGACCTGCATGATTTCCTTGGTGATGCCCTGGATCTTGATGTCCATCTGCAGGGCCGTGATGCCGGTCGTCGTGCCGGCCACCTTGAAGTCCATGTCGCCCAGGTGATCTTCGTCACCCAGGATGTCGGTCAGCACGGCGAAGCGGTTGGCGTCCTTGATCAGGCCCATGGCGATGCCGGCCACGTGGGCCTTCATCGGCACGCCGG
>CBHWBD010000326.1:0-4092 GCA_966111775.1 uncultured Comamonadaceae bacterium
GGACGCAAGCCTCAAGGCCGAGTCCGAAGTCATCGAAGCCGGCAAGCCGCGCAAGATTTCCCTGGAGATCAAGGCGGTCGCGGTGGGCGAAGTGGCCAAGCAGTTGCAGGCGCTGGGAGTCGGTGGCATCGCGATCTTTCGCGGCTTCCTGACCCACCAGCGCAACGGCCGGGGCTTCATCGCCCATGTCACCGTGATCGAACCCGCTGCTTCCTGAGACCTGGATGTATTGAATCCGGATAGATTTAACAGAGGTCCAACATGCCCCCTCTTCGTGGCAAAGGTCGCTTCTCCAAGGACAAGAAGCCCAAGCGCAACCAACAATCGTTGCTGTTCCGTCGCAAGCGTTTCTGCCGCTTCACCGTCGCCGGTGTCGAGCAGATCGACTACAAGGACATCGACACGCTGCGCGATTTCATCTCCGAAAACGGCAAGATCACGCCCGCCCGCCTGACCGGCACGCGCGCCTTCTTCCAGCGTCAGCTGACGGTGTCCATCAAGCGTGCGCGCTTCCTGGCCCTGCTGCCGTACAGCGACCAGCACAAGGTCTAAGGAGCTGACGACATGCAAGTGATCCTGCTCGAAAAAGTGGCCAACCTCGGCAACCTCGGCGACGTCGTCAAGGTCAAGGACGGTTATGCCCGCAACTTCCTGATCCCGACCAAGGCCGCCCGTCGTGCCACCGAGTCCGCGATCAAGGAATTCGAAGCCAAGCGCGCCGAACTCGAAAAGATCGCCGCCGCCAAGCTGGCCGAAGCCCAGAAGCTGGGTGAAGCCATCGCCGGCAAGACCGTCCGCATCGCCCAGAAGGCCGGCGTGGACGGCCGTCTGTTCGGCTCGGTGACCAACGCCGACGTGGCTGACGCGCTGACCAAGGGTGGCAATGCCATCGCCAAGTCGCAAGTGCGCCTGCCCAACGGTCCGCTGAAGACCGTCGGCGAGTTCCCGGTGAGCGTTGCTGCCCACACGGACGTCGTCGTCGAAATCACCGTCCAGGTGGTTGCTGAAGCCGAGTAAATCTCGCTTCCCCTGATGGCGCGGTGACACTTGGTCGCCGCATCATCGAACGAAGGCCGATACCCTCAGGGTTTCGGCCTTCGGTTTTTATGGCCTGAGTTTTCCCGCGCCGCCCACCGGTTGCTCCCAATCCGTTCACAGCTTTATCCACAGGCATGTCCGCGATCTTTCCCGCTTCCTCCTCCGCCGCACCGCAAGACGATGAGGTCGCGCGGCTGCGCGTACCGCCGCACTCGGTCGAGGCCGAGCAGAGCGTGCTTGGCGGCCTGCTGATCGACAACTCGGCCTGGGACCGCGCCGCCGACCTGCTGACCGACAGCGACTTCTATCGCTTCGAGCACAAGCATGTCTACACGGCCATCGGCAAGCTCGTCAACGCCGGCAAGCCCGCCGACGTGGTGACGGTCTTCGACGAACTCACGTCCGTCGGCCGCGCCGAGGAGTGCGGTGGCCTGGCCTATCTGAACGCGCTGGCCCAGAGCGTGCCGAGTGCTGCCAATCTGCGCCGTTATGCCGAGATCGTTCGCGAGCGCGCCATCCTGCGCAAGCTGGTGTCGACATCCGACGAGATCGCCACCGCGGCAATGAACCCGCAGGGCCGCGCCGTCACGCAGATCCTGGACGAGGCCGAGGGCAAGATCTTCAAGATCGGCGAAGAAGGCTCGCGCAGCCGCCAGGGTTTCCAGAGCATGGACAACCTGGTTGTTGCGCTGATCGATCGCGTCAACGAGCTGGCTGAGGCTGGGTATCAGGACGTGACTGGCGTGCGCACCGGCTTCTACGACCTCGACAAGCAGACGGCCGGCCTGCAGCCGGGCGACCTCATCGTGCTCGCCGCGCGCCCTTCCATGGGCAAGACCGCGTTCGCGGTCAACATCGCCGAGAACGTGGCCATCAACGAAGGCCTGCCCGTCGTCATCTACTCGATGGAAATGGGCGCCGCCCAGCTCGCCCTGCGGATGGTCGGCTCCATCGGCCGCATCGACCAGAGCCATCTGCGCACCGGCCAGCTCAAGGACGACGAATGGGGCCGTCTGTCCGAAGCCGTCGACAAGCTCGGCAAGGCCGCCATCTACATTGACGAGAGCCCGGGCCTGTCGCCCAGCGAGGTGCGTGCCCGCGCGCGTCGGCAGGCACGCATCAGCGGTCAGCTCGGCCTCATCGTCATCGACTACCTGCAGCTGATGTCTGGCAGCGGCGGTGGCAGCGAGGAGAACCGCGCCACCGTGCTGGGCGAGATCTCGCGTGGCCTGAAGGCCCTGGCCAAGGAGCTGCGCTGCCCCGTCATCGCGTTGTCGCAGCTGAACCGCTCGGTGGAGCAGCGTCCCGACAAGCGGCCCATGATGTCCGACCTGCGCGAGTCCGGCGCCATCGAGCAGGACGCGGACATCATCATGTTCATCTACCGCGACGAGTACTACACCAAGGACGAGTGCAAGGAGCCGGGCGTGGCGGAGATCATCATCGCCAAGCAGCGTAACGGCCCGGTGGGCACGGTGAAGCTGATGTTCCAGCGCATGCACACCAAGTTCGAGAACCTAGCGCCCGGCTATGTGGGCGTGGAGCGCGACGAGTACTGACCCACCGTTGAAATAGAGAAGGCCCGACGCATGGCATCGGGCCTTCAGTCGTTGGCCCTGGAGCGGCCTGTTGAGGCTACAGCTCTGGCTTCCGACGATTCAACTCTAGGTGCGAGCGGGGTCGCTGGCCATCTCGTCAAGGCCGCGGGCGGGTGTAGGCCATGCCCTACGCGACGACATCAGTGCTGCAAGCCATCCCGTTTCGCCAGGGCCGGGAAAAGCTTGAACCACAGCCCGACGACGGCCAGTGTGCCCAAGCCGCCGAGCAGTACCGAGCCCACGGGACCGAGCAGGGCCGCGGTGGCGCCCGATTCGAACTCGCCGAGCTGGTTGCTCGCACCGATGAAGACCGAGTTCACGGCACCGACGCGACCACGCATCTCGTCGGGTGTCTCGAGTTGCACCAGCGACTGGCGGATGACGACGCTGACCATGTCGGCGGCGCCGCTGACGGCCAGCACGGCGAAGGCGAGCAGGAAGGAGGTCGTCAGCGCAAAGGCGATCATGGTCAGGCCGAACAGCGCCACGGCGCCGAGCAGCCAGTGGCCGGCGCGGCGCGCGATGGGATGGCGGGCCAGCCAGACGCCGACGATCACCGCGCCCAGGGCCGGCGCCGCCCGCAGCAGGCCCAGCCCTTCCGGGCCGGTGTGCAGGATGTCCCTCGCGAAGATGGGCAGCAGCGCCGTGGCGCCGCCAAGCAGCACGGCGAACAGGTCCAGCGAGATGGCGCCGAGCACGACGGGGCGCTGCCAGATGAAACGGATGCCCGCCGTCAGCTGCGCCAGATCGGGCGCGGCGCGGCGCGGCTGGACGGCGCGATGGCGGATGGTCAACACGTTGGCGATGGCCGCGAGCAGCAGCAGCAGCGACACGCTGTAGACCAGCGCCGCGCCCCAATGTGCCGCGTCGCCGGCATGGCCGAGTCCCGACGCGATGGTGGGCCCCAAGGCATAGAGGGCACCCCCCAGGGCCGGGCCGGCAATGATGGAGACCTGCATGGTCGAACTGGCCGCCGCCACGGCACGCGGCAGCAGGATGGGGGTCACCAGCATGGGCATCAGGGCCTGCTGCGATGGCATCTGCAGCGCCCGCGCACAACCCAGCAGGATGGACAGCATGAGGATGAGCCGCGGCCCCACCCAGTGCCCCGCGCTGCCCAGCGCCAGGCAGGTCGCGGCCAGGCATTGCATGCCGAGGCTTGCGGCCAGCAGCAGCCTGCGGTCGCGCTGGTCGACGAGATGGCCGGCCGGCAGCGTCAGCAGCAGGGCGGGCAGGAATTGCGCAAGGCCCACCAGGCCCAGGTCCCAGGCGCTGGAGGTCAGGTCATACATCTGCCAGCCCAGGGCCACCATCAGCATCTGGTTGGCGGCGCCGCCGGTCACGCGGGCGCCCAGCAGGCGCAGATAGTCGCGTTGATCACGCAGGCGGGCCGGGGTGCCTGGATTCGCGTCGAGAGGCATGCAGGCGGGCTTGCGCGCCGGTCGGCAGGCGCAGG
>CBHWBD010000327.1:0-4007 GCA_966111775.1 uncultured Comamonadaceae bacterium
GCGTGTCGCCGCGGTGCTTGATGGGGCGGGTCGTGGCGAGCACGACGAGGCGGTCTTCGTGGGCTTCGATGGCGTAGGCCTCGGCCGCATAGTGCGCGGCGATGCCTGGCTGAAGCATCCACTGTCCGTCAGTGAACTTCATGGCTGTCTCAAACTCCTCAAATGGATGGTGCCTTCACGTGGCGTGAGATGTAGTCACCGTGGCCGGGCATGCCGCCCACGGTCTGTTGGATGGCCTGGCGCAGGCGCGCGAAGTGCTGCAGCAGGGCCTGCGGATCGACGTGGTCGACGAAGGGGTCGTAGCTCTCGGGCTGCAGGCCGAGGCCGAGGAAGAGGCTGACCCACGAGGGCTCGGCAAAGCCCTCGGGATCGAAGATGGCGACACGGCCGGCGCTGCGGAAAAGCTCGATCTGGTGGGCCAGCGAATCGGGAATGGGCATGGCCGCGCAATAGCGCCACAGCTCCGAGTCGGTTCTCTCCGTCAGCTTGTAGTGCAGCGCTATGAAGTCGCGGATGGACTCGTACTGCAGGGCCATGCGGCGGTTGAACTCGGCGGCCAGATGCGGCTTGAAGTGCTTGTCCGGGAAGAACTGGATCAGCCGACCAACGGCGTCCATGATGAGCTGGATGCTGGTGGACTCCAGCGGCTCCAGGAAGCCGCCGGCCAGGCCGACGGCAACGACGTTCTTGACCCAGCCCTGCTTGCGCCGGCCGGTGGTGAAGCGCAGCTGGCGCGGCGTGTCCAGGGCTTTGCTGTCAAGGCCCGCCAGCAGCGTGGCGGTGGCTTCATCGTCGCTGATGAAGTGGCTGCAATAGACATGGCCATTGCCGGTGCGGTGCTGCAGCGGAATGCGCCACTGCCAGCCCGCGGCCTTGGCGGTGGACATGGTGTAGGGCGTCAGCGGCTCGACACGTTCGCTCGGCACGGCCTGGGCGCTGTTGCAGGGCAGCAGGGCCGTCCAGTCTTCGAAGGGCGACTGCATGGCGCCGCCGATCAGCAGGGCACGAAAGCCCGAGCAGTCGATGAAGAGATCGCCCTCGATGCGGCGGCCGTCCTTCAGCTTGACCGCGGCGACGAAGCCGTCCTCGGGTCGCAGCTCGACGTCGACGATCAACCCCTCGATGCGCTGGACACCTCGTTCCATCGCGTACTCGCGCAGATAGGCGGCGTAGAGGCCGGCGTCGAAGTGGTAGGCGAAGGAATAGGCATTGGCCGCCGACGGCGCGCCGTCGACCGGCGGCGTGAAGCGGTTGGCCTTGGCCATGACGGTGGACGTTGACCAGTCCTCATAGCTTGGCAACCCATCGGTGACGCGGGACAGGCGCAGCCAGTGCTGCCAGGGCGCGCGGTTCTCGATGGCCGGGCCGAAATCGCCGAAGCCGTGGAAGAAGCGGTGGCCGACGCGGCCCCAGTCGCGGAACTCGATGCCGAGCTTGAAGCTGCCCTGCGTCTTCTTGACGAAGTCGGCGCCGTCCAGGCCCAGCGTTCTGTTGTAGGCGCGGATGGGCGGCAGCGTGGCCTCGCCGACACCGATGGTGCCGATGTCGGGCGACTCCACCAGCACGATCTCGCAAGCCGACGGCCCGCCCACGGGCGCGAAGCGCTGGGCCAGCGGCGCGGCCGCCATCCAGCCGGCGGTGCCGCCGCCCACGATGACGATCTTGCGGATGGAAGGGTCTGACATGGCTGTCTCGGGCCAAAGGAATTCTTGTGTACCTGACCGGCAAGGACCGGCGGGCGGCGCGATCTTCGGCCAGGTCGATGGCATCGCGATAGGGGTCAACACCGTATTTACTTCGTTCGATGGCCGAACTAATATGTGCTCAACAAGGTCCCCACTTCCACCAACCGGGGGCCGCAGAACACAGGAGACAAGGTGCAGGCAGAAGCCGCAGGCAGCCAACAGCTGCTCAAGGTCATCAATCGCATGGCGCTGGTGAGGCACCTCTGTGCCAACCCGGGGCTGTCGCGCGCCGACCTGGCCGTGGCCGTGGGCCTGACCAAGTCCACCGTCAGCCTGCTGGCCCGCGAGCTGATCGCCGAAGGCTGGTTCATCGAGCGCGAGGTCGTCGCCACCGGCGACCTGGGCCGCCGCCCCACGCCCCTCTTCATCGACCCGACCCGCCTGCTGCTGCTGGGCGCCGAGGTCGGCATCGAATCCGTGCGCGTCGTCGCCACCTCGCTGACCGGCGAAGTGCAGGCCTGCACCGTCGCCAACCATGGCGCCAGCCGCACGGCCAAGGCCTGCATCGGCACGCTGGCCACGGCCCTGGTCAAGCTGCGCAAGCAGCTGGACGCCAGCCAGCAGATCCTCGGCATCGGCGTCGGCCTGCCCGGCGGCGTCAACGAGGCACGCGGCGTGCTGCACTTCGCACCCAATCTTGGCTGGCGCGACATCCCCTTCGGCACGCTGCTGGCCGACAAGCTGCAAGACACTTCGCTGGCCGGTGTGCCCCTCTTCATACAGAACGAAGCCGATGTGGCGGCCCTGGGCGAGATGGAGTTCAACCCCGCGCCGGGGGCCGACCCGCTGCTCTATGTCTCCATCAACCAGGGCCTGGGCGCTGGCGTCATCGTCGGCGACCGCCTGCTGACCGGCAGCCGCGGCTTTGCCGGCGAGGTCGGCCATATGGTGCTGCAACTCAACGGCCCGCGTTGCTCCTGCGGCCGTCGCGGCTGCGCCGAAGCGCTGATCGCCACGCGCGCCATGCTGCATGGCAGCGGCGACGAGGCCGCCCTGCGCTCGCTGGCCGAAGTGAGAGCACATCTCGTCGATGAGGACGCCGAGACGCTGAAGGCCGTCAACTCCGCCGGCCGCTATCTTGGCGTGCTGCTGCAGAACCTGGCCACGGCCTATGACCCCGCCTGCATCGTGCTGGGCGGCAGCGTGGTCGAGCTGGGTGAGCCCTTTTTGAAGCCGGCGCTGGACACGCTGCTGGACTACGCGACCGCCGCCAGCCTACCGCCGCCCAGCGTGCGCACATCGATGTTCGGCGCCAATGCCGTTGCTGTCGGTGCAGCGGCGCTGGCTCGCTATCGCCTGACCCGCCCTGCCCTGCCTCTGGCCGACAGCGGCGCAGTCACGGCCCTGGGCGAGAACATCAGCGAGGAGACGGCCTGATGTACCTCGGCATCGATCTCGGCACCTCCGAAGTCAAGCTGCTGCTGCTCGACGACAGCGGCAACACCGTCGGCACGGCCGGCAGCGCGTTGACGCTGTCGTCGCCCGAGCCACTGTGGTCTGAGCAGAGCCCCAACGACTGGTGGGTTGCCACACAAGCCGCCGTCGCCAAGCTGCGCGCAGCTCATCCCACCGAATTCGCCGCCGTGCGCGGCATCGGCCTGTCGGGCCAGATGCACGGTGCAGTCCTGCTCGACGAGGCTGATGCCATCCTGCGCCCCGCCATCCTGTGGAACGACGGCCGCAGCCACGCCGAGTGCGCCGAGCTCAGCGCTGCCGCGCCGCGCCTGCACGACATCGCCGGCAACCTCGCGATGCCCGGCTTCACGGCCCCCAAGCTGCTGTGGGTTCGCAAGCACGAGCCCGAGGTGTTCGCCCGCGTGAAGAGCGTGCTGCTGCCCAAGGACTGGCTGCGCCTGCAGCTGTGCGGCGACAAGGTCTCCGACCCGTCGGATGCAGCGGGCACGCTGTGGCTGGACGTCGCGCGGCGCGACTGGTCCGACGAGCTGCTGGCGGCCTGCGGCCTGACCCGCTCGCAGATGCCGCGCCTCGTCGAAGCCAACCAGCCGAGCGGCGTGCTGAAGCCCGAACTGGCCAAGGCCTGGGGCCTGGGCCCCGAGGTCGTCATCGCCGGCGGTGCGGGCGACAACGCGGCCAGCGCCGTCGGCATCGGCGCGACGCAGCCGGGCGACGGCTTCATCTCGCTGGGCACGTCCGGCGTTCTCTTCGTCGTCAACGACCGCTTTGCGCCCAACCCGGCATCTGCCGTTCACGCCTTCTGCCATGCCCTGCCGCAGCGCTGGCACCAGATGAGCGTGATGCTGT
>CBHWBD010000328.1:0-3997 GCA_966111775.1 uncultured Comamonadaceae bacterium
CGCGAGTCGGCCTACGAGAAGCTCACCGGCAAGGCCGCGGCCGCGCCTGCAGGGGGGGGCGGCGTTGTAGCCGGCCCGGTCCCTCAGGGCGGCGGGGCTGCGGCCCCGGCACCGGCGGAAGCCGGCGGCGGCATGATGGACAGCCTCAAGGACGTGCTCTTCGGCACCACCGGCCCGCGCGGCGCCCACCATGCCGGCCTGGCCGAGACCGCCGCCAAATCGGCCGTGCGCAGCATCGGCTCGGCCGTCGGCCGCGAGATCATCCGCGGCGTGCTGGGCAGCATCCTGGGCGGCAGTGGCAGCCGCCGACGCTGAGCCCGGCGCCGTTCGCGCCCCGTCGCACCCGCTCGTCGCAAGACCCTGGCGCATCCGCGCCCGGCGCCTGAAGCTGGCGCCATGACACCTTCCCGTTCCCGGCACGACTGGCAGATCCACATCGGCGGCACGGTGGCGATCTGCCTCATCGTCGGCCTGCTGAACTACCTGATCCGCGACGGCGCCGGCTTCTGGATCTGCATGCTGTACGCCTTCGCCATCGGGGTACAGATCTCGGCCTATATCTCGCTGCTGAGCCACGGGCTGGAGCGGCTGCTGCGCCGCTGGCGCGGCGATCATGCCGTGGCGCCCAATATGTGGATAGGCTGGGGCTGGATGATGCCCTGCATCCTGCTCGGCTCGCTGGCGGGCTACGCCGGTGGTCAAGCGCTCGCCGACCTCATCAGCGGCCAGCGCACCCTGCCGCTGTGGCAGTTGTCCGACCGACGCGTGCCCCTGTCCATCGGCTTCACGCTGCTGGTGTCGCTGCTGGGCTCGCTGTTCTTCTTCTCGGTGTTCAGGCTCAACGTCGCCAGGCTGGCGCAGGCCGAGGCCCAGCGCCAGGCCGCGGAGGCCCGCCTCGCGCTGCTGCAGAGCCAGCTCGAGCCGCACATGCTGTTCAACACCCTGGCCCATCTGCGCGTGCTGATCAAGCTCAAGCCCGACGAGGCCCAGCGCATGCTCGACCGCCTCATCGACTATCTGCGCGCCACGCTGCAGGCCAGCCGCGCCACCGAGCACCCGCTGGCCGAGGAGTTCGAGCGCCTGTCCGACTACCTGGCGCTGATGCAGCTGCGCATGGGCGAACGGCTGCGCGTGAGGCTGGACCTGCCCGCCGGGCTGGCCCGCATCGCCATCCCGCCGCTGCTGCTGCAGCCCCTGGTGGAAAACGCCATCAAGCACGGGCTGGAGCCGCATGTGGAGGGCGGCGAGCTGCGGGTGTCGGCCGCCAAGGCAGGCGAGCGTCTCGTCCTTGAAGTGGCGGACAGCGGCGCGGGGCTGACTCGCGAGACGGAATTGCCAGGCACGGGTTTTGGCCTCACCCAGGTCCGTGAGCGCCTGACCCAACGCTATGGCGACTCGGCCCGCTTCGACCTCCACGCCCAGCCTGGCGGCGGCAGCGTCGCCCGTATCGAGATTCCATTCACATGACCCCCACGCTCGCTTCGCTCACTGCCCCCGAGGGGGCGCGTCAGCGCCTTCGGGCGGCCGGGCACCGCTGACATGACCACCGCCCTCATCGCCGAAGACGAGCCCCTGCTGGCCGAAAACCTGCGCGCCGAGCTGGCCGCCGCCTGGCCGGTGCTGGAGATCACGGCCCAGGCCGGCAGCGGCACCGCGGCCGTCGAGCTGGCCCTGCAGCACCGCCCCCAGGTCTGCTTTCTGGACATCCGCATGCCCGGCATGACGGGGCTGGAAGCGGCCCAGGCCATCACGGAGGACTGGCCCGAGCATGCAGGCCCCCTGCCCTTGTTCGTCTTCGTCACGGCCTATGACCAATACGCCCTGCAGGCGTTCGACGCGGCTGCGGCAGACTATCTGCTCAAGCCCGTCACGCCCGAGCGCCTGGCACAGAGCGTCGCGCGCATCCAGGCCCGGCTGCAGCAGCCCGCCGCCGGTGATGCGACGCTGGCCTCGCTGCGCCAGTTGCTGAGCCAGACCCTGGCGCCCTCACCTCGCCTGCGCCATCTGCAGGCCGCCGTCGGCGACGCCATCGAGCTGGTGCCGCTGGACGACATCGTCTACCTGGAAGCGGCCGACAAATACGTGCGCGCCGTGACGGCGACGCGCGAGTTCTGGGTGCGGGCGCCGCTGCGCGAACTGCTGCCCCAGCTCGATCCCGAGTGCTTCTGGCAGGTGCACCGCTCCACCGTCGTCCACATCGATACCGTCGCCCGCGCGCTGCGCCAGGAGAACGGCACGGTGCTGCTGGAGCTGCGCCAGCGCCCTGAGAAGCTGACCGTGAGCAGAGTTCACGCAAATCGTTTCAAGGCGCTGTAGCGGCGCGGTAGCAAGGAAACGATGTAAACCGTATAAACGGTTTCCATCGTTATGAACCACCACCGCAAACCCGCCCCTGCCGAACGCGCCAAGCTCGTGCGCGACGGCTTCACCATGCCCGAGGCCGACTACGCCCTGTTCAAGGAGCTGAAGAACCGCCTCCACGACGTGAAGCGCGAAGCCAAGAAGAGCGAGCTGCTGCGCGCCGGCCTGCAGGCCCTGGCCCAGCTCGACGCCCAGGCCCTGGCCGCGGCGCTGGACCGGCTGGAGCCCGTCAAGACCGGGCGTCCCCCCAAGGCGGGTTGAGGAGAGAACCCCATGTCCGACGCAACCTACTGGTGGCATCTGCTCTGCGCCCTTGCCGGCCTCAACCTGATCGCCTGGACGGTCTCCACCGCCTGGCTGCACCGCAACAGGCCCGATGGCAGCACCTGGCCCCATCAGCGCCTGCAACTGCTGCTGTCGGCCCTCTATGTGCTGGGCTGCGGCTACCGCTGCGTGCTGCCGGTCTTCGACGTGCCGCGCGTCGTCATGGTGGACAGCTGGGCGTCCAGCGTCATCGTCGGCCGCACGGTGGCCACCATTGCCGAGCTGAGCTTTGCGGCCCAATGGGCGCTGCTGCTGCGCGGCGGGGCGATCACCACCGGGCACCGCTTCAGCCTCCACGTGGCCCACGCCATCGTGCCGCTGATCGCCATCGCCGAGGTCAACTCCTGGTATGCCGTGCTGACGACGCGCAATCTCGGCCACGTCGTCGAGGAGTCGCTGTGGGGCACTGCCGCCCTGCTCAGCGTGCTGGCCATGCTGGCCATGTGGCCCCAGGCGAATGCCCGCGGACGGCGCTGGCTGCCCCTGGCCATCGTCGCGGGCGGCCTGTATGCGGCCTATATGTTCGCCGTCGACGTGCCCATGTACTGGGCCCGCTGGGTGGCCGACGAAGCCGCCGGCCGGGTCTACGCGACGGTGGCAGCGGGCGTGGCGGATGCGTCCAGCCGCTGGACCGTGTCGCACGACTGGGCCCACTGGCAGTCCGAGGTCGTCTGGATGACGCTCTATTTCAGCGTCGCGGTCTGGATCAGCATCGCTCTGGCCCATGTGAGGCTGCCACTGAGGCACCAGCCGCCCCGTCCTTAGAATCGTCGCCATCGCGGGCCGAATTGAAAGCGGCCCGCTTCTGTTTGCAGAGCCGACGATGAGCCAAAACTCCCCCGCGCCCGCCCCGGCGACCAATTTCCTGCGCCAGCGCATCGAGCACGACCTCGAGACCGGCGTGTTTGCCGGCCGTCATTTCGCCGGCGGCCCCGGCGATGCGGCCCATCACGCCGCCGGCCCGCTGGACGAAGCCCGCATCCGCACCCGCTTCCCGCCCGAGCCCAACGGCTATCTGCACATCGGCCATGCCAAGAGCATCTGCCTGAACTTCGGCCTGGCGCGTGACTTCGGCGGCGCCTGCCATCTGCGCTTCGACGACACCAACCCCGAGAAGGAGGAACTGGAGTACGTCAACGCCATCAAGGAGATGGTGCAGTGGCTGGGCTGGAGCTGGGGCGACAACCTCTACGAGGCCAGCAGCTATTTCGACTTCATGTACGCCGCCGCCGAGGCCCTGGTGAATGCCGGCCACGCCTACGTGGACGAGCAGAGCGCCGAGGACATGCGCGCCAACCGCGGCGACTTCGGC
>CBHWBD010000329.1:0-3937 GCA_966111775.1 uncultured Comamonadaceae bacterium
CGCTGTGGGACATGGCCGAGCGCACCCGGCACGACCTGCTGGCCCGCATTGCGCTCGTCCCGCGCACGCTGGAGGCGCGTGGCCTGGACGCGTCGCCGGCCGTCAAGCGCAAGCTGGTCGGCGCCGGCGACCACCGTGCGGGCGCCATTCTCGACATCATCCTGCGTGACGAGATCGGCCACGTCGCCGCCGGCAACCGCTGGTACCGCTTCCTGTGCGAGCAGCGCGGGCTGGACCCTATCGCCACCTATGCCGAGCTGGCCACCCGCCACCAGGCGCCCAGGCTGCGCGCTCCCTTCAACCTCGAAGCCCGCCGCGCCGCCGGCTTCGACGAGGCGGAACTGGCCGCGCTGACAGAATCCGCCGCGCCCCCCATTCCGGAACACCGCCCATGAGACTCGTGATTTCCTGCCTGGCCGGCCTGCTGGCCGCCACGACGCTGGCCGCTGCGGCTCCGCCGGTCGCGCGCGTCGCTCCGGTCGAGGACCGCTATTTCGGCGAGACCGTCGTGGACCGCTACCGCTGGATGGAGAACGACAAGGACGCCGACTGGCTGCCCTTCCTGAAGGGCCAGAACGCCCACACCCGCGGCGTCATCGACGCGCTGCCGGCCCGGCCGGCCTTGCTCAAGCGCATCCAGCAGCTGTCGGGCGACGTGGTCGCCACGTCGGCGCTGCAGCGGGCCGGCAAGCGGCTGTTCTTCCAGCAGCGCCCCGTGGGCAGCAACAACTTCAAGCTGTTCGTGCGCGAAAACGGGCAGGACCGCGTGCTCGTCGATCCCACGGCGCTGGACACGGCGGGCAGCCATGTCTCCCTCGACTTCTGGCGCGCATCGCCCGATGGCAGCCGGCTGGCCTACGGCCTGTCCAAGGACGGCAGCGAAGATTCGACGCTGCAGATCCTGGAGGTGGCCACCGGCAAGGTGCTGCCCGAGCGCATTCCCAATACGCAGAACGCCGAGACACAGTGGCTGCCCGACGGCAGCGGCTTCTTCTACAACCAGCTGACCGGCAAGCTGGACACGCCGCAGCGCTACCTCGACTCGCGCGCGCGCTTCCACCGCATCGGCACGCCGGTGGACAGCGACCCGGTGCTCGTTGCCCGCGGCCTGGACCCCCGGCTGAAGTTCGACGACATCCAGGCGCCCTACCTGCTGACGGCGCGGGGCAGCGACCGCGCGGTGCTGCTGCTGGCCGACGTGCGCCGCGAACGCCGCGTGCTCGTCGCGCCGCTGGCCGATGTGCTGCGCGGCAAGGTGCGCTGGCAGCCCGTGGCCGACTTCGCCGATGAGGTCACCGACGTCGAGCTCGACGGCGACCGGCTCTATCTGCTGGCCAACCAGGGCCACCCGCGCGGCCGCGTGCTGGTCACGTCCACACGCCAGCCCGACCTCGCCCATGCACGCGAGGCCGTGGCCGAGTCGACGCTGGTGCTCCAGAACATGGTCCGGGCGCGCGACGGCCTCTACCTGCGCGCGATGGACGGTGGCCTGGGCCGGCTGCAGCGTCTGGTGGCCGGCAAGCTGGAGACCATCGCCCTGCCCTTCGACGGCACCCTGGCGCAGGTGGACGCCGACGCCGCCCAGGACGGCGCGCTGGTCACGCTGTCGGGCTGGCTGACGCCGACCGGCGTCTGGTCGGTCGACCGCAGCGGCAAGCTGGCCGACACCGGCCTCACGCCCCGCCCCGCCATCGATACCAGTGCCTACACGACCGAGCGTCGCTTCGCCACGGCCAAGGACGGCACCCGCATCCCCTACAGCCTCATCTACCGCAAGGACCTCAAGCACGACGGCAGCGCGCCAGCTTTCATGCAGGCCTATGGCAGCTATGGCGCGCCGGCTTACACCCCCAGTTTCGCAGGCCGCAGCCTGGCGCTGATCGACGCCGGCGCCATCGTCGGCTATGCCCATGTGCGCGGCGGTGGCGAGTACGGCCGCGACTGGCACCGCGCCGGCCAGCTGGAGAACAAGCCCAACACCTGGCGCGACCTGATCGCTGTCACCGAGGACATGATCGCCAAGGGCGACACCTCGGCCCAACGCCTCGTCATCGGCGGCCGCTCGGCCGGCGGCGTCACGGTGGGCATGGCCCTGACAGAGCGCCCCGACCTGTTCGCCGCCGTCGTCTCCGGCGTCGGCTGGCACAACCCGCTGCGCTATGTGGCCGAGCCCAATGGCTATGGCGAGGAGCCCGAATGGGGCGCCATCCGCGAGGAGAGCGGCTACCGCTCGCTGAAGGGCATCGACAGCTACCAGCATGTCGTCGACGGCACTCGCTACCCTGCCGTGCTGCTCACCACCGGCGTGACGGACCCGCGCGTGGCGCCCTTCCACCCGGCCAAGATGGCGGCGCGGCTGCAGGCGGCCACCGCCAGTGGCAAGCCGGTGCTGCTGCGCGTGGACTTCGATGCCGGCCACGGCATGGGCTCCACCCGCGCCCAGCAGGATGCCGAAGCGGCGGATACCTACGCCTTCATCCTGTGGCAAACCGGGCAGACGGCAACCGCGCCGCCTCCATGAGCCGCATCCAGGCCAATCTGCTGCTCACCCTGGTCGCGCTGATCTGGGGCTCGGCCTTCGTCGCCCAGAACAAGGGCATGGCCGATGTCGGCCCCCTGCTCTTCACCGGCGTGCGCTTCCTGATCGGTGCCCTTGTCGTGCTGCCGCTGGCCGTGCTGGAGTGGCGCCGCCTGGGCCGCGAAGGCCGGCCACTGTCGCGCCTGGACGGCTGGCATATCGCCGGCCTGGGCGGGCTGATGACCCTGGGCGCCGTCATGCAGCAGGTCGGCATCCAGTTCACCAGCGTGACCAATGCCGGCTTCCTGACCGCCGTCTACGTGCCCCTGGTGCCGGTGCTGGCCTGGCTGATGCTCGGCCAGATCGCGCACTGGTCGGTCTGGCCGGCGGCGGCGGGCTGCCTGGTGGGTGCCTTCCTGCTGTCGGGCGCGCATGAACTCAACATCGGCCTGGGCGACCTCTGGGTGGCCGGCTCGGCCATTCCCTGGGCCGTGCACGTGCTGATGGTGGGCCGCTGGGCCGACCGCATGGGCGCGCCCTTCCTCGTCGCCAGCGGCCAGTTCGCCATCTGCGGCGGGCTGTCACTGATCGCTGCCTTCGCCATGGAGCCGCTGCGCTGGGCCGGTCTCGAGGCCGCCGCGGGGCCCATCGCCTACACCGGCGTGCTGTCGGTGGGTGTGGCCTTCACGGCCCAGGTGGTGGCCCAGCGCTATGCCCAGGCTGCGGACGCGGCCATCATCCTGTCGGCCGAGACCCTGTTCGCTGCCGCCTGCGGCTATCTGATGCTGGGCGAGCGCCTCAACACCGCCGGCCTGATCGGCTGCGGTCTGATGCTCGGCGGCATCCTGCTCGTGCAGTTGATGCCTTTGGTGGGAACCCTGAAACGACGTCAGATTCTGACCACTCCGTCAAATTGACTCTAGACTTTGGGATCCCTTGCCGAGGAGCCCCGCATGAGCGCAGACGTTTCCAAGCTTGACGCCTACTGGATGCCCTTCACTGCCAACCGGCAGTTCAAGCAGGCGCCGCGCCTGCTGACGAAGGCCGACGGCATGTATTTCCGCGACGACAAGGGTCGCGAGATCCTCGACGGCATCGCCGGCCTGTGGTGCGTCAACGCGGGCCACAACCGCAGCAAGATCGTCCAGGCCATCCAGGACCAGGCCGCCGAGCTGGACTTCGCGCCGCCCTTCCAGATGGGCCATCCCAAGGCCTTCGAACTGGCCGAGCGCCTGGCCCAGATCACGCCGCAGGGCCTGAACCGCATCTTCTTCACCAACTCCGGCTCCGAGTCCGTCGAGACGGCGCTGAAGATGGCCATCGCCTACCACCGCGTGCGCGGCGAGGGCGCCCGCACGCGCCTGATCGGCCGCGAGCGCGGCTACCACGGCGTCAACTTCGGCGGCATCTCGGTGGGCG
>CBHWBD010000330.1:0-3843 GCA_966111775.1 uncultured Comamonadaceae bacterium
CCAGCTTGACCGTGCTGTCGGGCAGGCCCAGCAGTTGCTCGACGCGGGTGAACAGCTCGGCGGCGAAGGCCACCTCGGCCGGGCCGTGCATCTTGGGCTTGACGATGTAGACCGAGCCGGTGCGGCTGTTGCCGCGGCGCTTCAGATCATGCATGGCGATGGTCGTCGTGACGACGGCGTCCATGATGCCTTCCGGGATCTCGCTGCCGTCGTCCAGCAGGACGGCCGGGTTGGTCATCAGATGGCCGACATTGCGCACGAACATCAGCGAGCGGCCATGCAGCGTCACCGTGCCACCGGCGGGGGCTGTGTAGACGCGGTCGGCATTGAGGCGGCGCGTGAAGCTCTTGCCCCCCTTGGCGACCTCCTCGGTCAGCGTGCCCTGCTGGATGCCCAGCCAGTTGCGATAGGCCAGCAGCTTGTCCTCGGCGTCCACCGCCGCGACCGAGTCTTCGAGGTCGAGGATGGTCGACAGTGCCGACTCGACGACGACGTCGGCCACGCCGGCCGCGTCGCTCTTGCCGATGGCCGTGCTGCGGTCGATGCGGATGTCCAGGTGCAGGCCGTGGTGGACCAGCAGCACGCTGCTGGGCGTGGCCGCATCGCCCTGGTAGCCGGCGAAGGCGGCGGGGTTTTGCCGGCCGGTTGTGGCGCCCGAGGCGAGGGCGACGACGAGCTGGCCGCCTTCGACGCGGTAACCGGTGGCCTGGGCGTGCGAGCCGGTGACCAGCGGCGCGGCCTGGTCCAGCACCTGACGGGCGAAGGCGATGACCTTGGCGCCGCGCACCGGGTTGTAGGCGCCGTCACGGGTGGCGCCGTCGGTCTCGGGGATGGCGTCGGTGCCGTAGAGGGCGTCGTAGAGCGAGCCCCAGCGCGCATTGGCGGCGTTCAGCGCATAGCGGGCGTTCAGGATGGGCACGACCAACTGGGGGCCGGCCTGCAGGGCCAGCTCGGCATCGACGTTGGCCGTGGTGGCCTGCACCTGGGCCGGCGGCTCGACGAGGTAGCCGATGCGCTGCAGAAAGGTCCGGTAGGCAGGCATGTCGCCGATGGGGCCCGGATGGGCCTCGTGCCAGGCGTCCAGTTCGGACTGCAGGCGGTCGCGCTCGGCCAGCAGCGCGCGGTTCATGGGGGCGAGCTCATGGGCCAGCTGGCTGAAGCCGGCCCAGAAGGCCTCGGCCGCGACGCCGGTGCCGGGCAGCACCTCGGTGTCGATGAAACGGGCCAGGTCGGCATCGACCTGCAGGCGGTGGAGGGTGGTGCGGGGCATGGCGAACAACTCCTGCAAGAGGCAACAACGGATGTCGCCAATCTAGCCGCAGCGCGTGTCGGGATTCGCTGCGGGTGGTGCCATTCATCTGTGACTAAAACGCAAAGATGCTTCCTGAAATCGCTGTCTTTGTGCTGCCGCGCAAGCACAATCAGGGCATGGACAAGCTCAAGCAGATCGAGTCCTTCGTCCTCGTCGCTGCCAAGGGCAGCCTCACCGCCGCCGCCCAGGCCGAGGGCGTCGCGCCGGCCGTCATGGGCCGGCGGCTGGATGCGCTGGAGGCCCGTCTGGGCGTCAAGCTGATGCTGCGCACGACGCGGCGGCTGACACTGACGTCCGAGGGCCAGGCTTTCTTGGAAGACTGCCAGCGCCTCATTGCCGCACTGGCCGACGCCGAGGCCGCGGTGAGCGCGGGCGGCTTGAAAGCCAGCGGCCATCTGAGGGTGACGGCGCCCGCGGGCTTCGGCCGCCGCCATGTCGCGCCCCTGGTGCCGGGCTTCCTGGCCGAGCATGCCGACTTGAGCCTGTCGCTGAATCTCAGCGACCGCGTCGTCGACATCGTCCACGAGGGCTTCGACTGCGCGGTGCGCGTCGGCGATTTGCCGGATTCCAGCCTGGTCAGCACCCGCCTGGCCGACAACCGGCGGCTGTGCGTCGCAGCGCCGGCCTATCTGAAGCGGGCCGGCACGCCCGGGCATCCCGACGATCTCGGCCGTCACGCCTGCCTGACGCTCAGCTCCGAAGCCAGCCAGACCCGCGGCTGGGCCTTCCAGATCGACGGCGCGGTCCTGCATCTGAGACCCGGTGGTCGGCTGGACTGCAGCGACGGCCAGGTGCTGCACGACTGGTGCGTGGAGGGGCTGGGCATCGCCTGGCGCAGCACCTGGGAGGTCGAGGCCGACCTGGCCGCCGGCCGCCTGGTCAGCGTGCTGGACGAGTTCGCGGCGCCGCCCAATGGCATCTACGCCATCTTTCCGCAGTCACGCCATCTGCCGCTGCGCACGCGGCTGTGGGTCGAGCATCTGCGCGTGCACTACGGCCGCGCCGACTACTGGCGCGGTTAGCGCGCGTGGCGGATGACGGTGAAGCCCTCGTCATCCTCGGGCGGCTGGAAATAGGCCGTGATGGCGTCGAACTCGGCGTCGCTGGTCCAGGGAGCCTCTTCCGGCAGGCCCTGGCTGCGCTGGCGCAGCTGGCGTTTGCAGAGCTCGTCCGGCGCGTCGACGAAGTGAAGCTCGTGTGCGACGCCGGCCTGCTCGAACAGCTCGCGGAACCAGGCCCGCTGCGTGCGCGTGTTGCCGGGGAAGTCCATCACGACCGGGGTGCCGCGCTTGAGCAGCGTCACCACATGCGGCTCGAGGACATCGCGCAGTCGCGTCGAGCAGCGGACGAAGTCGGGAATGGTGTGGATCTCGCCTGGATAGAGCTGTTCCAGCCAGTCGTCCTGCACCAGCAGCACGGCGTCATGGCGCGCGGCCAGCTCACGCGACAGCGTGGACTTGCCCGCGGCCATCTTGCCGCAGAAGAAGAACAGGGTGGGCGGGGGCATGCCGCGAGCTTAGCCGGGCGTCAGCCTGGGGTATTCGGGCCGAGCGCTGGGCCGCTCCCGAGCCGGCCCGCCTAGGCGATGTGCTCGCGGCTCAACGCCGCGAGCATCGCCGTCCCCTCGGGGGACCGATCAGGCTCGCCTGCGTTCAGCAGGGCGAGACTGGACGAGGGGCTTCAATCCCCCAGTTGCACCTTGGCCCGCTTGCCCGCCCACGCATCGAACTTGCCCGCATAGGCCTCCTCGATGCGGTTGCGCTTGACCTTGAAGGTCGGCGTGATGAAGCCGTTGTCCACCGTCCAGGGCGTCTTGATCAGCACCAGGGTGTCGAGCTGCTCGTGCGGGTCCAGGCGGGCGTTGACGTCGTCCAGGTGCTTGCTCAGCTCGGCCATCAGCGCGGCGCGCTCGGCCTCGGAGCTGGCGCGCTGGATGCCCTGCGGCGACAGCATGGCGATGCCCAGGGGTTGGCCCATGTTGGCGCCGGCCACGCAGCAGGCCTCGATGTTGGGGTTCATGCCCAGCTTGTCTTCGATCGGCGCGGGGGCGACGTATTTGCCCTTGCTGGTCTTGAACAGGTCCTTAACGCGGCCGGTGATGCGCACGCAGCCGTCGGCGTCCTGGGTCACCTTGTCGCCGGTGTGCAGCCAGCCGTCGGGCGTCAGCGCGTCGGCGGTCAGGCCGGGTTCCTTGTAGTAGCCCAGCATCAGGGCCGGGCTGCGCATCTGCAGCTCGCCGTTGGCGGGGTCGATGCGGGTCTGCACGCCGGCATAGGCGGGGCCGACGGTACCGCGCTGGTTCTTGCCCGGCAGCGTCATGTGCGACAGGGCCAGGTTCTCGGTCATGCCGTAGCCTTCGTTGACGGGCAGGCCCAGCTTGTCGTACCACTCCAGCAGCGCGATGGGCATGGGCGCTGCACCGCCGACGGCGATGCGGCATTGGTCCAGGCCCAGGGCCTTGAGCACCTTCTTGCGCACCAGGCCGCCGATGATGGGCAGGCGCAGCAGCTTGTTCATCTTCTGCGGTGGCA
>CBHWBD010000331.1:0-3835 GCA_966111775.1 uncultured Comamonadaceae bacterium
TGACCGATGCGGGAGGCCTGACCAACAGCAAGACACAGACCGTGGTGATCACGGCCGCCAACCAGGCGCCGGTGGCTGCCATCAGCGGCCCGACGAGCGGACAGGTGGGCGCGAGCCTGAGCTTCTCCGGCGCGGGCAGTACTGACGCGGAAGGCCCCATCGCCAGCTATGCGTGGACCTTTGGCGACGGCACGAGCGCCAGCGGGGTGTCGGCCACAAAGACCTACGGCGCGGCGGGCAGCTACACGGTGACCTTGACGGTGACCGATGCGGGAGGCCTGACCAACAGCAAGACGCAGACGGTGGTGATCACGGCGGCAACGGGAGGGCAGGCGATCAATGTCGCCGCAGCCGCCAACGGTGGCGTCGCCACGGCGTCCAGCACCTTCGACGCCCGATATCCGGCCAGCGCGGTCAACAACGGTGACCGGCTGGGGCTGAACTGGGGCGCGGGTGGCGCGTGGGCGGATGCCACGTCGGGCGTCTACCCGGACTGGGTACAGATCGACTTCAACGGCACGCAGACGATCAGCGAAATCGACGTGTTCACGCTGCAGGACAACGCCTACTCGCCCTCAGTGCCGACGCTGACGATGACGTTCAGCAACTACGGCATCACGCAATTCCAGGTCCAGTACTGGAATGGGGCCGGGTGGGTGGATGTGCCCGGCGGCAACGTCACCGGCAACAACAAGGTGTGGCGGCAGTTCACCTTCGCGCCCATCACGACACCGCGCATCCGGGTCCTGGTGACCAGCTCGACCTACTACCTCTCGCGCATTGCCGAGGTGGAGGCCTGGACCGCATCGCAATAGTCAAGATGGCCGGGCCGTTGTAGGAGATCGATTGGATGCCCCAGCCGACACGGGGCATCGAACCGCCAACGAGGCTGGATCAGAGACCGCGCAATCGGCAGGAGGGCTTTGCTGGCCGTCGTTCAGGCGAGCCGGTAGTCCGGCGCGTGCCGGCGCAGCCACTGCTCCAGCATCATCAGGATCCAGACCATCTCGCCGTAGTAGCCGGCATGCTCCTTGAGTCGCTGCGTCAGCAGGCTCTCGACGAACTCGGTGCGCACGACGCCGCGCGCGGCGACGCCGCGCAGCGATTCGGCGGCCAGCGCATTCAGCGCCGCATCCTTGACGGCCCAGGGGCCGAAGGGCAGACCGAAGCCGTGCTTCTTCTTGGTCAGGATCTCGTCCGGCAGGAAGCCGCGCAGGGCCTCCTTGAAGAACCAGCGCAGCTTGAAGCCGCGCAGCTTGTAGTTCGTCGGCAGCTTCAGCGAGAAATCGAGCAGGCGTGTGTCCAGCAGCGGGAAACCGACGTCGACGCCCGCCAGCGCCGTCGTGCCGACCACCTTGGGCAGGTCGTTCTCTGCCAGGGTGTAGCGCCAGTCGAAGGCCAGCATCTGGTTGACGAGGCTGGCGTCGTGCGGGCCGGCTGCCCAGGTGGCGCGCTGGTGGTCGCGGGGCGCGCCGGTGTCGACGGCAGCCAGGAAGGCCGGTGTCAGCACCTCCTGCAGGCCCAGCCGGTCCAGCAGGTTGTAGCTCTGCATGCGGTCCGGCATGGGCACGCGCGCCTGGCGGATGTAGCTGGTGCCTTTCTTCAGCAGCGGGATGCTGCCGGTGACGGGGTTCATGAACAGCGGGTTCAGCACGCCGGCGCGCAGCGGCGACGGGATCTGGCTGTAGACATGGAAGACGCGCTCCTTGGCATAGCGGGTGTTGCCGCCGAAGAGCTCGTCGCCGCCGTCGCCGGCCAGCATGCGGGTGTAGCCGTCGGCGCGCGCCTTGGCGGCGCAGTAGAAGGCCGGCACCGCCGAGGAGTTGCCGAAGGGCTGGTCGTAGTGGGCGGCGACGTCGGGAATGGCCTTTACGAGGTCGGCCGGCGTCACGTAGTACTCGTGATGGTCGGCGCCATAGGCCTTGGCCGCGATGCGCGCGTACTCCATCTCGTCATAGCCTTCGGAATCGAAGCCGATGGAATAACTGGCCGGCGGCCGGTCGGTCGCTTCGCGCAGCAGGCCGCAGACGGTGGAGCTGTCAGTGCCGCCGGAGAGGAAGCAGGCGGTCCTGCCGTCGGCGCTGAGGCGCTCGCGGACCGCGCTGCGCAGGATGCCGCGGAACTCGTCGCGCAGGGTGTCGAAGTCCGGGCGGGCCAGTTCGTCGAAGCGGGCGACCCAGTAGGGCGCGACCGTCAGCTTGCCGTTCTGGAACAGCGCGTAGTGGGCGGGCGGCAGCCTGTGAATGCCGGCATAGATGGTGCGCGGCGACGGAATGCAGTGGTGGAAGAGATAGTTGAAGATGGCCTGGTTGTCGAGCTCGCGGATGCTCAAGCGCCGGGCCAGTTCATCGGCTCGCGTCGCGAAGTGCAGGCGACCGTCGTGCACCGCGTAGCAGAGGCTGTGCACGGCGAAGCGGTCGACGGCGAGGTAGGCCGCGTTGCCGGGCAGGGGCAGCGCGACGGCAAATTCGCCGCCCACGTCGGCGGCGCAGGCCGCGCCGCGCGCGGCAAAGGCCTGCTGCCAGGCGGCCAGGGCATCGGCGGCAGGCGCGGCGAAGCGGGGCTGGCCGGAGGCGAAGGGCGTGTCGGGCGGCAGGGCTTGGGCTTGCATGCGAGCTCGTGAATATCAGGACGCGGGATTGTCGGTGGGATGGGGGGTGTTTTGCTGCGCCTGCATGCGCCGCCAGACATTGCCGACGGGCTGGGGCGCCCGACCGATCAAGCCGCGAAGCGTCAAAGGGTCGTAGGCGACCAGCCCCAGGCGTTCGCGGCGCTGGCCCATCCATTCGGCCTTGTACGGGGCATCGCCGATCAGATAGTCCACCTCCTGCACACGCTCCAGGTCGAGGGCCTGCTCCATCAGCAGCGCGGTCAGCAGCGTACCCGGTGCGAGTGCCTTGTGATCCTGGTCGTAGGCCAGCTTGTAGATGTTGGCGCGGCCATTGGCGATGATCCAGATCTGCGCCGCCACCGGCTTGTCCTTCAACCAGGCCAGTCCCAGCCGCAGCCAGCCGCGGCGTGCGCACAGGCGGATCAGGCCTGGCACGAAGTCAGGGTAGGGCTCAGGCAGCTTCCAGCTGTGGGCGTAGACCTCGCGGTAGGCCGCCAGCGCGACCTCGAGGGCGTCGCCGTCACGCACGACCTCCAGTCGCCCGCCCTCGCCGGCGAACTTCTTGCCCATGCGCTTGATGGTGCTGCGCAGCTGACCGCTCCTGGCCTTCAGATACTCGGCCCAGCTCTGGCGTACCGGTTCATACCAGTTGCCGAAGGAGAAGTAGGCGTGCGTGCTGAGGCCCGCCAGTGTCAGGGCGTGCTTGAGCAGCGCGAATTCGCGCGAGTCCGGGTCCATCGGCGAGAAGCGGTAGGCCGCCGCGCCGCTGCCGGCCCGTCTCATGGCCCGCGTCAGCGGCAGCAGATCCTCGGCCTCGACATCTTCTTCCAGCGCCGGAGCGAAGATGGCCGTGTAGTAGTTGGACAGTGCACTGATTTCCCGGCCGAGGGTGCCGCTCTGCGCGACGGTCGGCAGCACGGCCAGCGCGCGGCCCTGGCGGCGCAGCACATGGATGCGCACCTGAGCCTGCGGCTCGCTGGCGTAGACGGTGTCGATCAGGTTGGCAAACCAGTCGGCGCCCAGCTCGACGTGGCGCTGCTCGGCCTGCTGCATCAACGCCAGCGCATCCGCCGGCAGCTCGCGTACATGGACGTAGGTGTCGATGCTGGCGCCGCTGCGGCTCACCATGATCTCGGTGTCCATCGGCGGGGTGGGGCCGCCGCGCCCCCCGCCCCCGCCGCGGGGGCGGCGGGGGAGCGGGCCCAAAAATGTGGGGGGCCCCCC
>CBHWBD010000332.1:0-3824 GCA_966111775.1 uncultured Comamonadaceae bacterium
GCGTCACCGGTTTCCAGGTTGCCCAGGCAGCCCAGCTCGCCCTCGACGGTGACGCCGACCTTGTGGGCCATCTCGACGACCTTGCGGGTCACGTCCATGTTGTAGTCGAAGGAGGCCGGCGTCTTGCCGTCTTCCATCAGCGAGCCGTCCATCATGACCGAGCCGAAGCCCAGGTCGATGGCGCCCTGGCAGATCTTGGGACTGGTGCCGTGGTCCTGGTGCATGACCAGGGGGATGTGAGGGAAGGCTTCGCAGGCGGCCTGGATCAGGTGCTTGATGAAGGGCTCGCCGGCGTATTTGCGGGCGCCGGCGGAGGCTTGCAGGATGACCGGCGCGCCGACTTCGTCGGCCGCGGCCATGACGGCATGCACTTGTTCCAGGTTGTTGACGTTGAAGGCTGGGATGCCGTAGCCGTTTTCGGCGGCGTGGTCCAGCAACTGGCGCATGGAAACGAGAGGCATGGGTTGTCCCCGGTGTAGTTGAGAAATCTCGACCGACTGCGATCAGCACCCTAGGCTGTAACCGCGTCGTAACTGGTTGGGGATTCTATGGAGGCTGCCGGCCTTTGGGACGGGCGCGCGTTGACCCGCATTCGGGGGTCAGGCAAGGCGCAAAGCGGAGCCGGGCTGGTTGCCCGGCGAGCATTTGCAACGCCGCATGGGCCCCGAAGACGGGTCAACCCGTAGGGCCGGGGCGATTTGCCACGCCATCCAGCGTTGCGCCCGCCTCGTGGGGATGGCCCCACAGCGGCGGTCGCGCCTTGTCTGGCATGGCAACTCGCCCCGGCGCTCGCCCGCCCCAAAGGCCGGTAGCCTCCTGAGTCGGTAGCGACCCCACCCCCCGCAGTTGAAGTAGTCAGCACAATGCGCGGTCATGACAAGACTGGTGTTCGACCACCTCACCAACTGGATCACCGCCGCGGCCAGTGAGCATTCGCTGGACCTGGTGGCCCATATCGAGGAGCGCACCGGCGCCAGCCACCGGGCCGTGCTGTCGGCACTGAAGCGCCTGGTGGACGCCGGCTGGCTGACCCGCAGCGGCAGTGGCCGCCGCCCCGTTTTCGCGCCGGGTGCCCTGCGCCAGGTGGCGCGCAGCTACACCCTCTACGGCCTGCAGGAAGACCTGCCCTGGCAGCGCGACTTCGCGCCTCACTTCGCCCTGCCCAAGCATGTCGAACGCATGATCCAGCACGGCTTCACCGAGCTGGTCAACAACGCCGCCGACCATTCCGGCGGCAGCAGCGTCACCGTGTCGCTGCGCCAGACGCCCACCCATGTGCAATTGCTGGTCAGCGACGACGGCATGGGTGTGTTCGACAAGATCTGCAGCGCCTTTGCCCTCGAGGACCCCCAGCACGCCATGCTGGAGCTCAGCAAGGGCCGGCTGACCAGCGCCCCCGACGCCCACACCGGCCGCGGCCTCTTCTTCAGCAGCCAGCTGGCCGACGTCTTCGACATCCATGCCAACAACACCGCCTACCAGCGCCGCGCCTGGGAAAGCGCCGGCTGGAAGAAGGGCCGCGCCCTGCCCCGCCAGGGCAGCAGCATCTACATGGCCATCGCGCTGAACACGACCCGGACGCTGGACGGGATCATGGAGACCTGGAGCCTGGCCGGCGACGGCATCGAGTTCGACCAGACCCGGGTGCAACTGCGCCTGCTGGCCAGCGAAGGCCAGGCCCTGGACTCGCGCGCCCAGGCCCGTCGCGTCGGCTCGCGGCTGTCGAGCTTCAAGCGCGCGGAGATCGACTTCGAGGGCGTGACCGACGTCGGCCATGGCTTCACGGACGAACTCTTCCGCGTCTTCGCCAAGGCCAATCCGCAGATCGAGCTGGTGGCGACGAACGCCACGCCTCGGATCGAGGCCCTGGTCAAGAGCGCGCGGGCCGGCTAGGGCAACCCCCGATGTCGGGCGAATTGACAGTCGCACCGGCGGCTGTCGCCCACGATCAGCCAAGCCCCTGAAAGGCATGCTGTTTTTTGAACGGGCACAGCTTATGCAGGCACTCCGGCATCCGCCTTCGCGGGCGTCAGCCCCCCCCTAGTTATTTGGAGCCCTGCATGAACTTCAAGGCCATCTTCAGCGCCGCCGCGCTCGCCGCCCTGCTCTCCCCCGCTGCACACGCCGGGCTGACCATGACCGCCGCCGGCACCGCCGCCGGCTTCAACCTCACCACCTTCCTGAGCGGCTACGCCCCCGCCACCTACGGCCCGCTGTCGCAGGCCGTGCTGCCCAACGGCAACATCATCACCGGCAGCATGTCGACCGACCGGGTCTACGTGTTCAAGGACGTCGACGGCCAGACCTTGTCTGACGCGCTGATCGCCACGCCCTATGCCTTCGAGACCGGCAACCCGCAGTTCTCGCTCGCCAACGTCGGCGGCCAGGCTTACGGCGGCCAGGTGTTCGGCGGCCAGTTCTATCACTTCGCGAACGACGGCTCCTACGTGCCCATCGGCGGCGCCACGGCGCGCGACCTGCGCGTCTACCTCGGCATGTGGGCCTCGGCCCCGACAGGCAAGATCATTTCGTCGACCAACCTCGGTCTGGCCGAGATCGATCCGGTCACCGGCGCCTACCGCATCCTGGTGGGCGGCCTGTTCCCGGACGGCGTCTCGGTCTCGCCGGACGGCAAGACGGTCTACGTCGAGAACGGCGGCATCATCCAGTCGTACAACGCCGTCACCGGCGCCTTCATCCGCAACTACTTCAGCACCGCCGGCCACGGCGCTGACGGCACCGGGGTGATCACCGGCGGCAAGTACGACGGCGACGTGATCGTCAACAACAATGACGGCACCCTGGGCCTGCTCGACGTGCTGACCGACGTGCTGACGATCATTGCCGACGGCGGCACCCGTGGTGACTTCACCTCGGCCGACAGCAACAACGGCACGCTGTTCATCTCGCAGGCCGAGCAGATCCTGCGCCTGAGCTGCGGCGCCGGCTGCACGATTGGTGGCCCCGTGACCGGCGCACTGCCCGAGCCGGCCAGCATCGCCATCGTCGCGATCGGCCTGCTGGCTGCGGGCGCCGCTCGCCGTCGCCGCGCTTGAGGCGCCCGGCCCGAGAGGCCGGTTCAACAACAGGGGCCTGCGGGCCCCTGTTTTTGTTGGCGTCAGGGTCGGCTGAGGCGCGGCACCGGTGGCACCGGGATGCGCGGGCCCTCGTAGCCCGCGACGACGCCGAAGCGCCCGCCATCCTCGCGCGCCCAGTCCTGGGCCCAGGCCTGCATCTCGGCCGGGTCGCGGCCGACGAAGTTCCACCACAACAGCGGCGGCTCGGCCCAGGGCTCGCCGCCGAGCAGCAGCAGGCGCGACGCGCCTGAGCAGCGCAGTTCGACCGACTCGCAGCCCGGCCCGACATAGAGCAGGGTTCCCGGCGTGATGGTTTCGACCGCGTCATGGCCCGCCGGTGCCGCCTCGATCTCGCCTTCCAGCAGCATCAGCCCATGCTCGAAGCCCGCATCCAGCTTCAGCACCGCATCGGCCGGGCCGTCGGCCACCAGGTCCACGCCCAGCAGCGGCGTGAAGCTGGGCACCGGCGAGCGCTGGCCGGCGATCTCGCCCACCAGCACCGTGCCCTCGAAGCCGCCCACGCTGCAGCGCGGCAGGTCGGGGAAGTGTTGGAAGCTCGGCGGGCGCTCGCGCTCGGCATCGGGCAGGGCGATCCACAACTGGGCCAGGTGGATGCGATCGGTCAGCGACTCCTCGCTGTGACTGATGCCGTGCCCGGCCGTCATCAGGTTGACCTGGCCGGCGCGCAGCACCTGCTCGGAGCCCAGGCTGTCGCGGTGCAGGATCTCGCCTTCGATCATCCAGCTG
>CBHWBD010000333.1:0-3758 GCA_966111775.1 uncultured Comamonadaceae bacterium
GCGGCTGTCGCGCTGGTCGAGGTAGTAGCCGGTCTTGTGGCCCTCGGCCACGTCCAGCGTCAAGCGCCAGTCGTGCTCGCGGATGGTCAGCGCCGTCTCACCTTCGCCGCGCAGCCAGCCCGTCTGCACGGGCAGGCCTTCCCATTCGCGGGCCTGGGCGTCGGAACGCTCGTAGAGGCGCGTGAGGCCGGTCACGGCCAGCAGGGCATCTGCGATTGCCGCCTTCCAGCGCTCGGCGCCGGCGCTGCCGAACTGGGCCACCAGGGTGTCGCCATAGCGGTCCACGACCAGGCCGGGCAGGCCGTCGGCCTCGCCATGCACCAGGCGCCAGGCGTCCGACGCGATCGCGAGCCGGCCGCGCATGGCGATGGCCTGTTCGATGCGCCGCTTGAAGAAGGCCGCGTCGATGCGCTCGGCTTCCACGAAGCTCCAGGCCCGCAGGCGGATCTGCGACTTGGGGCTGAAGGCCGCCCAGCACAGGAAGGCGCCATCGACCGACTCGACGCGCACCGTCTCGCCGGAATCGGCGCCGCCGCGCGCGATGGAGCTTTCGAACACCCAGGGGTGTCGCTTCAGCAGCGAGCGCTCCTTGCCGGCGCGCAGCGTGATTTTCTTCATCGCGCCAGCGTACCGAAAGCGTAGTTCAGCCCGACGTGGGCCACGGGCGTGGACTGGTTGTGGCCGCGCATGGTGCGGAACTCGCCCAGGCCGGTGCGCAGACGCAGCCTCTCGCCGACCTGCCACTGCGCCCACAGTTCGGCCTGGGTCACGGCCCCGCCGCCCACCTGCACGCCGCCGCCGCCGGCCGCGCCGACCAGCCATTCCGCGCCCAGGCGCACGCCGCTCCACAGCGGCCGGGTCTGCACGCCCAGGCCGATCAGGCCGAAGGAGTAGGCCCCCGCATGACCGGCGGCAGCGCTACCGGCCTGTGCCGTGCCATAGATGCCGGACGTGAACTCGCGCGACATGGTGACCGCCAGATGCGTGACCGCCTCGCGGCGCCCGTCCTTGAAGCGCATATGCGGCAGGTACAGGACGCTGGCGCCGAGCTGCTGCACACGCACGATGCCGCCGTTGTCCTCGGCCAGCAGCACGGGGGCCTGGTCCAGCGGCATGGAGATGACGGCGCGCACGAAGCGCGCGCTGTAGTTGCCGCGCGGTGCGTGGGTCAGGCCGGCGTCCAGGCGCAGGCTGGGCCCCCAGGGCGTGATCCAGCGCAACGTCGGACCGGCGCGCAGCAGCAGGCCGCTGCCGGTGTCCAGGTTGCCGCCACCCGCCAGGCCAGCGCCGACCTGGCCGCCGACACGAATGCTGGGCGAGCCCAGGGCCCAGTCCTGGCCGACCTGGCCCAGCACTTCCATATAGCCGTCGGCACCGCCCTGGGCGGCGCCCGCGGCCTCGATGCCCCACCAGCTGCCGTCGGCGATGTACTGGCGCAGTTCGGCGCCGGCCTTGCCCACGCGCCGGGTGCGCCGCTCGCCGTTGCGATCGAGGCTGATGGAACGCGGGCTCTCGTAGCCCCCCGTCAACGAGATCTCGTCGAAGCCCAGCCCGGTGCGCTGGCTGGCGCGACCGGGGCGGCCGGCGTCGTCGGGCGAGAAGCTCGCCATGCCGAGGCTGCGGCCGACGGAAAGGCTCAGGCCCACGCCGCTCTTCACATTGCCGCTGGGGAAGCGGATCTGCGACAGGCCCACGCCGGTGTACCAGCCGTTGGCCTCGGTGCGCAGCGACAGCTCGGGTCTGAGCATCAAGCCGCCGCCAAAGCGCAGCTGCTGGCTGGACAGGCCGCCGCCCGCGCCCACGTAAAGGCTGGCCGCCAGATGGGTGTTGCCGCTCAGGCGCCAGCGCCGCTGGCCGGTGAAGCCGACGGTGAAGATGCCGCCGTAGTGGCCCTGGGCCGCGCCATAGACGCCGGGCCCGAAGCCCCAGTCGTCGTCCAGGGCCATCAGATAGCTGATCGATGCGAAGGCCGTGCGGCCGCCATCGGGCATCTTCATGCGCGTCCAGTTGGCCTCGACAGCCGCGGGGCGCAGGGTCTGGACGCTCACGAACGGCGTTTCGTCAGGGGTTGCCAGCGCACAGGCCGGCAGCAGCGCCAACAGCGTGGCGATTCGACGGGTCATTTCTTGGCCCTGGGATGTGCGGCGTCGTAGATGCGCGCCAGATGTTGATGATCGAGCTGGGTGTAGACCTGCGTCGTCGTGATGTGGGCGTGGCCCAGCAGTTCCTGCACGGCGCGCAGGTCGCCGCTGGACTGCAGCAGATGCGAGGCAAAGCTGTGGCGCAGCATGTGAGGATGCACATGAGCCGGCGAGCCGGCCGCCACGGCGCGGGCGCTGAGCATGGCGCGCAGCGTGGAACCGGCGACGCGATGGCCCCGGGCGCCGACGAACAGGGCCACCTCGCCCGGCGCCGCCACCTGGCCGCGCACCGCCAGCCAGGCCCGCAGCGCCTCGGCCGCGGCCTTGCCCAATGGCGTGCTGCGGCGCTTGCCACCCTTGCCGAGCACGTGCACCTCAGAGGATTGCAGGTCGACCCAGCCGTCAGCCTGGCCGCTGGCCTGCACGTCCAGGCTGGTCAGCTCGGAAGCGCGCAGGCCGGCGCCATAAAGCAGTTCGACCATGGCGCGGTCGCGCGCCTCCAGCACGGGGTCGGCCGCGGCCTCGGGTGTGTAGCTCGCCAATTGCACGGCATCGTCCACGCCCAGGGCCTTGGGCAGGGGCTTGGGCGCCTTGGGGGCGCGCAGGCCATCAAACGGGTTCAACGCGACCCGGCCCTGCAGGCCCAGCCAGCGGTAGGCACTGCGCCAGACCGACAGCAGCAGCGCGATGGACTTGGGTGCCAGGCCCTCGCGATGCAGCAGGGCCGCCAGGCGCCGGGCCTGGGCCAGCTTGAGTTGGCGCGCGTCGATGGGGCCTGAAGCCAGCATGGCCTGCAGGCGCTCCAGGCCGTCGGTGTAGATGCACAGCGTGCGCGGGCTCAGGCGTTGCTGCACGCGGGCGTGCTGCAGGAACTCCTGATAGTCCGCGCAAAGCTCCGTCATGCCGCGGCCAACAGCCCCGCCAGCCCGGCGCTGGCGATCTCACCGACGCGGGTCAGGAAGTCCGTGCCCATCTCGGCCGTGTAGCGCGTCGGGTCGGGCGAGCCCAGCACCAGCAGGCCGAAGGGCTTGTCGCCGTCGACACCCGGCTGGTGCAGCGGGATCAACGCCAGCGAGGTCGCCGTGCCGCCGCTCTCGGAGAGACCCAGCCAGCGCGCCGCCTCGAAGCCGGAGTTGACGCCGCAATAGGGCTGGCTGAGGCTGGAGGCGAAGCTGCGCACGTCGGTGCTGACCGCGGCGGCGAACTCCAGGGCCTCGTGCTCGGGCGCCACGCCCCACAGGCGCAGGCTGGCCTGGGGAATCATGAACTGGTGGCGCAGCTCGCTCAGCAGCACCTTGGGCAGCTCGGCCGGCGTGCCTGCGGCGCGCATGACGGCCAGCGTCCAGCGATGCAGGCGGTCGGCGATGGCGACGTTGTCCTGGCCATTGCGGATCATGTCGATGATGCGCATCTCCAGGCCCTTGATCTTGTCGCGCAACATCTCGGCCTGGCGCTCCTGCAGCGACACGGCGCGGGCGCCGTGCGGGTGCTGCAACTGCACGCTGGCCAGCAGCGCCGCGTGGCGCTCGAAGAAGCCGGGCGTGGCCGCCAGGTAGTTGGCGATGTCGGTTTCGGTGATGCCTTGCACCGCGTCAGCGGCCGGGTTGGAACTCACAG
>CBHWBD010000334.1:0-3756 GCA_966111775.1 uncultured Comamonadaceae bacterium
GACCCTGGCGTCGGAGTAGAAGGAGCGCACGCTGACCAGCATGCGCGCCTCGCGTTCCGGCGTGCGGTAGGGACCGATGAGGATGTCGGCCTCGCCCTGTTCGATCATCAACTGGGCGCGCGACCATGGCACCCACTCGCAGCGCACGTTGTCGCCGAACAGCATGGCCAGCAGCTCCACCGCCAGGCCCTTGGGCGCCTGGCCTTCGGCCCCTTCGAAGATGCGTGCGAACTGCGAGCCCACGGCGCGCAGCGGCGTTGCGTGGGCCGGGCTTGCCAGTCCCAGGCCCGCCATCCAACCCAGCCCCGTCTTGCACCACACGCGTCGTGTCGACATGGCTCACCCCTGCGCCGGAGATGGCGTCGATGATGCGCCGGCCGCGGGACCGGATCAAGGAATGTCGATTTCGTGCAGGCCGTAGCCCACACCCTTGCGGCGGTCGTCGAAGAAGCAGCGCAGGGTCTCCCGCGTCGTCTTGAAGGCGATGTCGTCCCAGGGGATCTCGTCCTCGGCGAAAAGGCGGGCCTCCAGCGACTCCGGCCCCGGGTTGAATACAGGGGAGCGCAGCCGCGCCCGGTAGAAGACGTGGATCTGGCCGACGCGCACGACGTTCAGCACGGTGTAGAGCGGCCCCATCTCGATGTCGGCGCCGGCTTCCTCGCGCGTCTCGCGCCAGGCGCCCTCGGCGAGGGTCTCGTTCAGCTCCATGAAGCCGGCCGGCAGCGTCCACAGGCCGTGGCGCGGCTCGATGGCGCGGCGGCACAGCAGCACGCGCCCGTCCTCTTCCCAGACCGGCAGGGTGCCCACCACGTTCAACGGGTTCTGGTAGTGGATGGCGCCGCAGCCCGGGCAGACCGCACGCTCGCGGTTGTCATCGGCGGGGATGCGGTACTCCACGGCGGTGCCGCAGCTGGGGCAGTGACGGAGCGGGGCGGGAAAGGGCATCGGCCCAGTTTATAGAGGGGCAGAATTCCAGATCATGAAGCTCTACAACTACTTTCGTTCCTCAGCCTCCTGGCGCGTGCGCATCGGGCTGGCGCTGAAGGGCCTGGACTACGACTACGCGGCCATCCATCTGGCCAAGAACGAGCAGTTCGCCGAGCCCTTCGCCAACCAGCAGGTCTCCCACCTCGTGCCCGCCTTGGTGCTGGACGACGGCCGCTGGCTGAGCCAGTCCATGGCCATCCTCGAATACCTGGACGAGACCCACCCTGAGCCGCCCCTGTTGCCCAGCACTGCGCTCGAGCGGGCGCAGGTGAGGGCGCTGGCCCAGGACATAGGCTGCGACATCCACCCCATCAACAACCTGCGGGTGCTGCGCTATCTGAAGAACGACCTCGGCCAGGAGCAGCAGACGGTGGACCGCTGGTATCGCCATTGGGTGGCCACGGGCCTGGCCATCGTCGAGCAGCGGCTGGCGCAGACGGCCGGGCAGTTCTGCTTCGGCGACACGCCCGGCCTGGCCGACTGCCTGCTGGTGCCTCAGATCTACAACGCCGAGCGCTTCGAATGCCCGCTGGAGGCCTACCCGACGGTGATGCGCGTCAACACGGCCTGCCTGGCCCTGCCGGCCTTTGCCAACACCCACCCGAGCGTCTGCCCCGATGCCGCTTGATCCTTCAAACTGGCTGCGGCCCCTTCATTCCGAGTTGGGGCCGGGCGTGACGGCCTTCATGACGACGCGTGGCCCGAACTTTGGAAGGAAGGCGGGTGACCCCGAGGTCGCCAAGGCCAATCGCGAAGGTCTCGCCGAACTGCTTGGCGCGCGGCCCGTCTTTCTGGATCAAGTCCATGGCGCCGACGTCGTGCGCCTGAATGCGGACTGGCATGACGACAACGCGCCCAAGGCCGATGCGGCCGTGTCGACCGACCCTGAGCTGGCCGTGGCCATCCTGGTCGCCGATTGCCTGCCCGTGCTGTTCACGGCGCCGGGCGGCGTGGCCGGAGCGCATGCGGGCTGGCGCGGCCTGGCCGCCGGCGTGCTGGAGAACACGGTCAAGGAATTGTGTGAGGCGGCAAGCTGCGAGCCGCGCGACGTGAAGGCCTGGCTGGGCGCCTGCATCGGCCCCGAGGCCTTCGAGGTCGGCCCCGAGGTGGTGGCCGCTTTCGGCCGGGAGCCCATCGAACGCGATCAGGCGGGTTTCCTGTACCGACCCAATCCCGAGCCTCGCTGGCGCGCCGACTTGGCCCTGCTGGCTCGCGAACGCTTGACCTCGGTCAATGTCACCCAAATCAGCGGCGGCTCCTGGTGCACGCTGACCGATGATTCACGCTTCTTCTCGTTCCGGGGCGAGGCCCTCGGCCGGCCCCGGGGCCGCATGGCCGCCTGCATCAGCCTCGGCCGCTAGTTCGGCCGCACGCCGCCGCTTGCGGCCCGGCGTGCCGAGGATGTACATCAACAGGCCGAGAGGCAAGACGCCATACAGCATCAACGTGATGAAAGCGCCGAATAGCGTGCCCTGGGGGCTCAGCGCTTCGGCCGCGGCCATCATCAGCGCCACATAGGCCCAGGCAATCGCAACGAGATACATGTGTCATTGGCACGTCAGCACGTGCGGTTAAAAAGCTGGGTCCGCGAGATGTGGCAAGCTTATTGCAACGGATCGAGACAACACCGCTGACGCGGGAGCTCCGAGGAACACATGGCCACACGCAAGAAGAACGACGCGCCGCCCGCGATGGAAGGGCCGGCCGCCTTCGCGGACCTGATGCAGCAGATGGCGCATCTGCCGCAGATCTCGCCCACGGTCCTGGCCGAACTCCAGGCCGATTATCTGAAGCAGGCCACCGCGCTGTGGAACGCCTCGCTGGGCCAGGGCGAGGCTCCGGCGGTCAGCGACCGGCGCTTCGCGGCGCCCGAATGGCGGGCCAACCCGGCCTCCAGCTTCATGACCCAGCTCTATCTGCTCAACAGCCGCATGCTGGGCAAGATGGCCGAGCAGGTCGAAGCCGACGACAAGACCAAGGCGCGCATCCGCTTCACGGTGCAGCAGTTCGTCGACGCGGCCTCGCCGAGCAACTTCCTGGCGCTCAATCCTGAAGCACAGAAGCTGGCGCTCGACAGCAAGGGCGAGACGCTGTCGCGCGGCCTGCAGCATCTGTGGGACGACGTGCAGCGCGGCCATGTGTCGCAGACGGATGAGAGCGCCTTCGAGGTCGGCAAGAACGTCGCCACCACGGCGGGCAGCGTCGTGTTCGAGAACGATCTGTTCCAGCTCATCGAGTACGCGCCGCTGACGACCGAGGTGCATGCGCGGCCCTTCCTGATGGTGCCGCCCTGCATCAACAAGTTCTACATCCTCGACCTGCAGCCGGACAACTCGCTGATCCGCTATGCCGTCTCCGAGGGCCATCGCGTCTTCGTCGTCAGCTGGCGCAACCCGGACGAATCGGTCAAGGCCCTGACCTGGGACGACTACATCGAGCAGGGCGCCATCCAGGCCATCCGCGTCGTGCAGGAGATCTCCGGCCAGGACAAGATCAACGCCCTGGGCTTTTGCGTCGGCGGCACCATCCTGGCCACCGCCCTGGGCGTGCTGGCCGCGCGCGGCGAGCAACCGGCCGCCAGCGTCACGCTGCTGACCACGCTGCTGGACTTCGCCGACAACGGCATCCTGGACATCTTTGTCGACGAGGCCAGCGTCCGGCTGCGCGAGGCCACGCTGGGCCCCGACTCACCCAAGGGTCCGCAACTGCTGCACGGCCAGGAGCTGGCCACCACCTTCAGCTTCCTGCGCCCCAACGACCTGGTGTGGA
>CBHWBD010000335.1:0-3753 GCA_966111775.1 uncultured Comamonadaceae bacterium
CAACAGCAGCAACAACGCGATGCCCAACAGCGGGAAGCGCAGCAGCGCGATATGCAGCAGCGCGAAGCCCAGCAGCGGGACGCACAGCAACGCGAGATGCAGCAACGCGATGCGCGCAACCGCGAGGCCCAGCAGCGTGAGATGCAGCAGCAACAGCAGCAGGCGCAGCAGCGGGAGATGCAGCAGCAGCAAGCGCAGCAGCGGGAAGCCCAGCAGCGGGAAGCGCAACAACGCGAGATGCAGCAGCAGGCCCAGCAGCGCGAAATGCAGCAGCGCCGTGAGGAGCAGCAGCGCCGCATGCCGCAGCCTGAGCCCCAGCGCGTGCAAGTACCGCAGGCCCAGCCTCAACCGCAGGCCCAACCCCAACCCCGCGCCCAGCCGCGCGACGAAGGCCCGCAGCGTGGCCGCCAGGACGGGGCGCCGGTGCGCCAGGACAAGCGCGACCGCAAGGAAAACGAGCGCTGACTAGAGCAGGGGCTTGAGCGCCAGCCAGACGTTGTCCAGCATCAGCGGATGCGCCTTGGCCAGCGGGTGGATACGGTCGCCCTGGAACCAGTCCATGGCGTCCGCCCGGTCCGCCACGCCCTTCAGCAGGAAGGGCACGAGGGCGATCTTGGCCTGCTTGGCGACCTGCTCGAACAGGTCGGCAAACTCCTTGCCATAGGCCGTGCCGTAGTTGGGCGGCACCTGCATGCCGGCGATGACCACCTTGGCGCCCGCCTCCTGGGCCGCGCGGGCCATGGCCAGCAGGTTGTCGCGCGTGCTGGCCAGCGGCAGGCCGCGCAAGGCGTCGTTGCCACCCAGTTCGATGATGACGACGGCCGGCTTGTGGGTGCGTAGCGCCACCGGCAGCCGGCTGCGTCCGCCCGAGGTCGTGTCGCCGCTGATGCTGGCGTTGACGACGCGATAGGGCTTCTTCTGCTCGGCCAGGCGCTTCTGCAGCAGGGCTACCCAACCGTCGCCGGCCTTGAGGCCGTATTCGGCCGACAGGCTGTCGCCGACCACCAGCACGACGGGCGCCTCGGCGGCCGCGGTCACCCCTGACGAAAAGCTGGCCAAAGCCCCCAGGCTAAAGTGCGCCAACACCCATCGCCGCCGCAGTCCCGACATGCCCGAAGCCCTTGTTCAAGTTGACCAGATCACCAAGCGCGTGCGCGACGCGACCGGGGAGCTGACGATTCTGCATGACATCAGCTTCGAGCTGACCGCTCAGGAGTCGGTGGCCATCGTCGGCGCCTCGGGCTCGGGCAAGAGCACGCTGCTGGCCATCCTCGCCGGCCTGGATACGCCGAGCGACGGCTCGGTCAAGCTGCGTGGCCAGAACCTGTTCTCGCTCAACGAGGACGAGCGCGCCGCGGTGCGCGCCCGCGAGCTGGGCTTTGTGTTCCAGAGCTTTCAACTCTTGCCCAATCTCACGGCGCTCGAGAACGTCATGCTGCCGCTGGAGTTGCGCGGCGCGCGCGACGCCCGCGAGCAGGCCGCCGCCATGTTGACCCGCGTCGGCCTGGGCGAGCGCCTGGGTCATTACCCGCGTGTGCTGTCGGGCGGCGAGCAGCAGCGCGTGGCCCTGGCGCGCGCCTTCGTGCAGCGGCCGGCCCTGCTGCTGGCCGACGAGCCGACCGGCAGCCTGGACTTCGCGACCGGCGCCTCGGTGATGGAGCTGATGTTCGAGCTCAACCGCGAGGCCGGCACGACGCTGGTGCTGGTCACCCACGACCGCGAGATCGCGGCGCGCTGCCAGCGCCAGCTGAAGATAGAAGCCGGCCGATTGGCCGCCTAAGCCAGCGCCTGGTCGAAGTCGGCGATCAAGTCCTCGGCCGCTTCCAGGCCGACGGATAGCCGCACCAGGCCTTCGGCGATGCCCATGGCGGCGCGGGCCTCGCGGCCCATCTCCCAGAAGATGGTCGGTGCCACGGGAATGATCAGGCTGCGCGTGTCGGCCAGGCCGGTGGCCTTGCGCGGCAGGCGCAGGCGGTTCAGCACCTCGACGAGGCGCTCGGTGTCGCGCAGCTCGAAGCTCAGCATCCACGAGCCGCTGCCGAACCAGTCGCGCGCGCGCTCGTGCTCGGGGTGGCTTTCCAGCATGGGGTAGTGCACGCGCTCGATGGCCGGGTGGGCTTCCAGATGACGGGCCAGCGCCAGCGCCGTGTCGCTGCTGCGCTGCAGACGCAGCGTCAGCGTCTCGGCGCCGACCAGGATGCGATGCGCCGCCTCGCTGGACAGCGTGCCGCCCATGTCGCGCAGGCCTTTCTTGCGGATCTGCTGCAGGCCCCAGCCGCGCGGGTCGCCTTGGCGGTAGGCGTCGAAGATGTTGGGATAGGTCGACCAGTCGAAGCAGCCGGTGTCGGTGACGGCGCCGCCCAGGACTTCGCCGTGTCCGGCCAGGGTCTTGGTCAGCGAGTTCATGACCAGGCCGGCGCCGAAGCGCCTGGGTTGGCACAGGGCCGGCGAGGTGACGGTGTTGTCGACGACATAGAGCAGGCCGCGTTCGCGGCACAGCGCGCCGATGCCTTCGAGGTCTGGAATGCGGGTACTGGGGTTGGCGAGGGTCTCGACGAAGACCATGCGCGTCTCGGGCCGCAGCGCAGCCTGCACCGTGGCGGCATCGCTGGCGTCGACGCGGCTGATGGCCACGCCCAGGGCTTCCAGCGTCTGGAAGAAGCTGTTGGTGTTGCCGAAGATGCGCGAGCTGGTGACGAGGTGGTCGCCGGCCTTCAGCAGGGTCAGGAAGAGGGCGCTCAGCGCCGCCATGCCGGTGGCGAAGCTGACCGTGCCGGTGCCGCCTTCGAGCTCCGTGACGACGGCCTCCAGCGCCGCCGTGGTCGGCGTGCCCTGGCGGGCGTAGTTGAAGCTGCCCTTGGCCTTGCCCTGGAAGACGGCGATCAGATCCTCGACGTTGTCGTGGGCGTATTGCACCGACGGATGGACGGGCGGATGGACACCGCCGGAGGCGCGGTCGCCGCCGGCGGCGTGGACGAGGCGGGTGCTGAGGGCGTCGGACATGGGCTTCTTGGGTCCAGATGGCAAAAGACCCGCCGGAGCGGGTCTTGCAAGTGTCGCAACAGGCGATCCGGGGATCGTCTTACTTGCTGAAGGTGTAGTCGGTCTTGGCCTTCTTGATCAGGCTGTCCTGGAACTCGGCCATCTTCTGCTGCTCGATGCGCTGCTTGATCTGGGCCTTGACGTCGTCGAAGGCCGGGAAGGTGGCGGGGCGCACGTCTTCCAGCTTGATGATGTGATAGCCGAACTGGCTCTTCACCGGCTCCTGCGTCACCTGGCCCTTTTCGAGGGCGATCATGGCGCTGTTGAACTCGGGCACGAAACCGTTGGTCTTGGGGTTCTGGAAGTCCAGGTCGCCGCCGTTGGCTGCCGAGGCGGTGTCCTTGGAGTTCTTCTTGGCCAGTTCTTCGAAGTTGGCGCCGGCCTTGATCTGGGCGGTCAGGGCCTTGGCGTCTTCTTCCTTGTCGACCAGGATGTGGCGGACCTTGTATTCGCTGCCGGCGTTGGCCTTCTTGATTTCCTCGTACTGCGCCTGGGCTTCGGCATCGCTGACGGGGTTCTTGGTCTTGAAGTCTTCCATCAGACCGCGGATCAGCAGCATCTGGCGGGCCAGATCCATCTGGGTCTTGTAGTCGGAGCCCTGGGGAATGCCGCGCTTCTCGGCTTCCTGGATGAAGATTTCGCGGCGGACGACCTCATCCTTGACCTGGGCTTCCAGCTCGGGCGAGCGCTGCTGCTGGCCGCTCTTGGTGA
>CBHWBD010000336.1:0-3670 GCA_966111775.1 uncultured Comamonadaceae bacterium
AGCCGCCAGATAGAGCGTCGCCTCGCCGAGCGTCGTCTGCAGGACGAACAGCATGCGCGGCTGGCCGTACTCGTCCATCGCCGCCTCAAGCATGGGCGTGCCGGCATAGACGGCATCCAGGGCATGTTCGCGCAACTGGCGCAGCAGGTCGCGGTAGTCCTTGGCCTCGATGAGGGTCGTGAACCGCTCGGCCTTCAGATGGGCTGCGATGGGCGAGCCGCGCAAGACGCCCACGCGCATGCCCCGCAATTGGTCGAGCTCGAGCCGCGACTCGGTCGCCAGGGTGTAGAGGCCATAGCGGACCGCCATCAGCGGCACCAGCCACTGGAAGCGCGCCTCGCGGTCCGGCGTGCGTGCGAGCGGGAAGACGCCGTAGTGCTCCCCCTGCTCCGTCATGCGCACGGCCCGGGCCCAAGGCAGGTATTGCACCGTCGTGGTTTGACCCAGGCGCTGTGCCATCGCCATCACCAGGTCATGCGCGTAGCCGCGCGGCCCGCCGGGCGCCGACCAGGCGAAAGGTGGCAGGTCCCCCGCCACCCATTCGAGCGGCGGGCCGGCCCGCGCCCTGCCCGGCAGGGAGGCCGGGATGATGAGCAGAAGGCGGCGGCGCGACAGGGCCATGGGCCGACTCTAGCGCCAGCCCCATGCCCCTACATCGCCTTGAACAGGTGGACGTAGGCGCGGCTGACGGGCAGCTCCCTGGCCTGTCCGCGAATGCGGACGAACAGCCGGCTCTGCTCGTCACGGCGCGTGCCGGCGAGGTGGTCGAGGTTGATGATGGTCGAGCGGTGCACCTGCCAGAAGCGGTCAGGGTCGAGCTGGCCGCTGAGCTCGAAGATGGGCGTGCGGATCAGGTGCTCCTGCGTCGCCGTCTGCACGACGGTGTATTTGTCGTCGGCATGGAAGAACAGCACGTCGTCGACGGGGATCTGGTGCATCAGTTCGCCCTGTGCGGCGCGGATATAGCGCAGGCGCGCCGACGCCGCACCGGCTGCCGGCAGCAGGCGCGCGATCGTGGCAGCCAGGGCATCGTCGCCGGCGGGCGCCGCGGCCTCCTGCCGCAGGCGGCCGACGCAAGCCGCCAGGCGCTCGGACTTCAGCGGCTTGAGCAGGTAGTCGACGGCGCGCGCCTCGAAGGCCTCGACGGCGTACTGGTCGTAGGCCGTCACGAAGACGACGCGCGTGGCACCCTCGATGCCCTGGGCCACTTCCAGGCCGGTCAGGCCCGGCATCTGGATGTCCAGGAAGGCCACGTCGGGCTCGAGGTCGGCAATCGCCTCGGCGGCCTCGACGCCGTTGGCGGCGACCTTGACGATGTCCAGCTCGGGCCAGGCCTGGGCGAGCTGGGTCTTCAGATACTGGGCCAGATGGGGCTCGTCGTCGGCGATCAGGGCTGTCGTCATGGCTTTTGGGCGGGAAGAGGCAGTTGAATGCGCGCGAGGGTACCGCCGCCGTCGCGGGGCAGCAGTTCAAGCGTGGCGAAAGCGCCGTAGCGGGCTTTCAGGCGCTCGCGGATGTTGTCCAGAGCGACGCCATTGCCGCCGCGGCGCTTGGGGGCATTCAAGCCCTGGCCGTCGTCGGCCACTTCGATCCACAGCTGGCCGTCGACGCGCCTGGCGCTGACGGTCACCGTGCCACCGGCGATCTGGGGTTCCAGGCCATGGTGGATGGCGTTCTCGACCAGGGGTTGAGCCAGCAGCGGCGGCAACTCGATCCCGCCCAGGTCGGCCGGCAACGACAGCGCCACCTTGAGCCGCTCGCCCATGCGCAACTGCATCAGGCCGAGATAGGCCTCCAGCATCGCGAACTCCTCGGCCAGGGTCGAGGCGTCGCCACGCAACTGGCCGAGGCTGGCGCGCAGATAGTCGGTGAAGCGCTCCAGCATCAGCTTGGCCCGCTCGGGGTCGAAGTCGATCAGGCTCTGCACGTTGGCCAGGGTGTTGAACAGGAAGTGGGGCTCGATCTGGCCCTGCAGCAATTTCAGCTGGGCCTCGGTGACGCGGGCCTGCATGGCCTCCTGCTTCCAGCGTGCGCGGTAGCGCCAGCCCAGGGCGATGGAGATCGCTGCCGAAACGATGAGGAACTGGCGCCAGAAGCCCAGGTTGCCCAACAGCTGCGACAGGTTCTGGCCCGACCAGATGCGGTCGACGAACCACAGGCCGATGATGACGCCCACCAGGGCGCAGAGGATGGACGAGGCGGAGAAGAACAGCGTCGAACGCCAGTCGCGCCAGCCCGTGACGGTGTCCAGCCAGCGCTGCGGCGCCAGCCTCTCGAAGCCGCGAAAGCCTAGGAAGAAGCACACCATCACGCAGGCACTGACGAGCAGATTGCCCGGCACCTGCTCCCGCCACCAGGCCGGCGCCCCCAGGTTGCCGCGCTGCAGGCCGGCCATGACGGCGAAAAAAGCGCCGAAACCCAGGGTCCACAGCGCGTAGATCAGCAGCCTGAAGCGCCAACGGTCCGGCCGATGCTTCAGCAGCATGCGCTGATGGCGCAGGGCCTGGTTGAGTTCCTGGGTGAAAGTCATGGGCGCAGTGTAGGAAGGGGTGGCGCCCTGCCCCCTGGACGGGCGACGGATCGCCAGTGGGCGCGACGGATCGACAGCCATGGCGCGTGCCTACAATCCGGCGCGATTTTCAAACCCAGCTTTCGAGGCATCCATGCAGGTCAACGCAACCATCTTCAAGGCCTATGACATCCGCGGCGTCGTCGGCAAGACCTTGGACGAGCAGCTCGCCGAAGCCCTGGGCCGCGCCTTCGGCACGGAAGCCAAGGCCCTGGGCGAAAAGGCCGTCGCCGTCGGCCGTGACGGCCGCCTGTCCGGCCCCGGCCTCGTCGCAGCACTGATCCGCGGCCTGCAATCGACCGGCCTGGATGTCGTCGACATCGGCGCCGTGACGACGCCCATGCTCTATTACGTCGCCGCCACCCGCATCAAGCACGGCTGCAACTCCGGCATCATGGTCACGGGCAGCCACAACCCCAAGGACTACAACGGCTTCAAGATGGTCCTCAAGGGCGCCGCCGTCTATGGCGAGCAGATCCAGGATTTGCGCCGCCGCATCGAGGCCGAGGACTACGCCAGCGGCAAGGGCCGGGTGGGCAAGATGGACGTCGGCGCCGAGTATTCGGCCCGCATCGTCAGGGACTGCAAGCTGGCCCGCCCGATGAAGGTCGTCGTCGACAGCGGCAACGGCATTCCCGGCGCCTCGGCACCGGCCATCCTGCGGGCCCTCGGCTGCGAGGTCATCGACATCTTCTCCAAGGTCGACGGCGACTTCCCCAACCACCATCCCGATCCCAGCCGCCCCGAGAACCTCGAGGACCTGAAGAAGATCGTCCACGCCACCGATGCCGAGCTGGGCCTGGCCTTCGACGGCGACGGCGACCGCCTCGGCATCGTCACCAAGGACGGCGAGATGATCATGCCGGACCGCCAGATCATGCTGCTGGCCGCCGACATCCTGAAGCGCAACAAGGGCGCCGAGATCATCTTCGACGTCAAGTGCACCCAGCGTCTGGCTCCGTGGATCAAGGAGCATGGTGGCAAGCCGCTGATGTGGATGACGGGCCACTCCCTGGCCAAGGCCAAGCTGAAGGAAACCGGCGCCCCGCTGGCCGGCGAGCTGTCGGGCCACATCTTCTTCGCCGAGCGCTGGTATGGCTT
>CBHWBD010000337.1:0-3669 GCA_966111775.1 uncultured Comamonadaceae bacterium
CTATGGCCACGAGCGCGCCAGCGACCTGAGCCCCACCGCCTTCCTGGACGACATCAGCCGCGCCAAGCAGATGCTGGAAGACCTGGGTGGCGTACCCGTCGTCGGCTACCGCGCGCCCAGCTTCTCCATCGGCAAGGGCAACCTCTGGGCCTTCGACGTGCTGCGCGATGCGGGCTACCGCTATTCCAGCAGCGTCTACCCCATCGCCCACGACCACTACGGCATGCCCGACTCGCCGCGCTTCGCCTACCCGGTGCGCGAGGGCCTGCTCGAGATCCCGGTGACGACGCTGCGCATGGGCTCGAAGAACCTGCCGAGCAGCGGTGGCGGCTACTTCCGCCTGCTGCCCTATGCGCTGTCGCGCTGGATGATCCGCCGCGTCAACGAGATCGATGGCGAGCCGGCGGTCTTCTACTTCCATCCCTGGGAGATCGACAGCGAGCAGCCTCGCGTCCCCGGCATCGACGCCAAGACGCGCTTCCGCCACTACGTCAACATCCCGCGCACCCATGACCGCATCGCGCGCCTGCTGGAAGATTTCCGCTGGGGCCGGATGGACGAGATCTTCCTCGGCCGGGACGTGCGCCCGCGCGCCGAACCGCTGAGCGCCTGAATGCCGGGCGCCGTTCGCATTGCGCGCCTGGCCGCGCAAGACAAAGCCTTGTCCGCGCGTTGGGACGAGTTCGTGCTGGCCCACCCGCAGGCCACCTTCTTCCATCGCAGCGGCTGGCTGCGCATCATCGAGCGCGTGTTCGGCCACAAGGGCTTCTTCCTCTACGCCGAGCGTGACGGCGTCATCGAGGGCGTGCTGCCCTTGGCCGAGGTCAAGAGCCGCTTGTTCGGCCACTCGGTCTCCAGCCTGCCGTTCGGTGTCTACGGCGGTGTCGCCGCGCTGAACGATGAGGCCGCCGCGGCGCTGGAGGCCGAGGCCGAGAAGATCGCGCGAGGGCAGGGCGCCGAGCACCTGGAATACCGCAACCTGGGCCCCACCCGCCACGCCGACTGGCCGCGCCAGGATCTCTACGTGACCTTCCGCAAGGAGATCCTGGCCGACGAGGAGGCGAACATGCTCGCCATCCCGCGCAAGCAGCGGGCCATGGTGCGCAAGGGCATCAAGAACGAGCTCAAGGCCGAGATCGATGCCAACGTCGATCGCTTCTTCGACCTCTACGCCGACAACGTGCACCGACACGGAACGCCGGCCATGCCCAAGAAGTATTTCCAGGCGCTGCTGGACGAATTTGGCCCCGACGCCGAGGTGCTGACAGTCACCGCCCCGGACGGCAAGCCGCTGTCCACGGTGCTGACCTTCTACTTCCGCGACGAATGCATGCCCTACTACGCCGGTGATGACGAGGCCGCGCGCGACCTCGCCGCCAACGACTTCAAGTACTGGGAGCTGATGCGTCGGGCCTGTGCCCGCGGTCTCAAGGTCTTCGACTACGGCCGCAGCAAGCAGGGCACCGGCCCCTATGCCTTCAAGAAGAACTGGGGTTTCGAGCCGCAGCCGCTGAGCTACGAATACCGGCTGTTCAAGCGCGACGCGATTCCCCAGAACAACCCGAACAACCCCAAGTACCAGCTGATGATCAAGGCCTGGCGCAAGCTGCCCATCGGTGTGGCGAACTGGCTGGGGCCCTTCATCGTCAAGAACTTGGGCTGAGGCATCGCGTGAAGATCCTCTACCTCGTCCACCGCCTGCCCTACCCGCCCAACAAGGGCGACAAGGTGCGCTCCTACCATTTGCTCAAGCATCTGGCGGCACGGCACGAGGTCCATCTCGGCACCTTCGTGGACGATCCCGACGACGAGCAGCACCTGCCGCGCGTGCAGGCGCTGTGCAAGAGCATGCACGCGGCCCGGTTGAGCCCGCGCTCGGCCAAGCTGCTGAGCCTGCGCGGCCTGCTCAGCGGCGAGGCGTTGAGCCTGCCCTATTACCGCGACGCCGGCCTGCAGGCCTGGGTGGACGAGACGGCAGCCCGCGTGGGCTTCGACGCCGTCGTCGTCTTCAGCGGCGTGATGGCCCAGTACACGGCAGGCCTGAAGGGCGTGAAGACCTTGGTGGACTTCGTCGACGTCGACTCTGCCAAGTGGCGCGACTATGCGCCCGAGCATGCCTGGCCCATGTCCTGGCTGTATCGCCGCGAGTTCGCCAAGCTGCTGGGTTTCGAGCAGCGCGTGGCCGATGGCGCGGCCTGCAGCTTCTTCGTCACCGACAACGAAGTGGCGCTGTTCCGCGAGCTCAGCCCGGGGTGCGACATGCGCCTGGCGGCCCTGGGCAATGGCGTCGATGCCGACTTCTTCACGCCGGACCCCACGCGTGCCAGCCCTTTCACGAAGGCTGAACTGCCGCTGGTGTTCACTGGCGCCATGGACTACTGGCCCAATGTCGACGCGGTGACCTGGTTCGCGAGCGACATCCTGCCTGCGCTGCGTGAGCGCTTCCCGGCTCTGCGCTTTCACATCGTCGGCCGCAGCCCGGCGCCGGCCGTGCAGGCCCTGGCGGGCGAAGCCATCAACGTGACCGGCACCGTGCCCGATGTACGGCCCTATCTGCAGCATGCGGCCGCCGTGGTCGCGCCGCTGCGCCTGGCTCGCGGCATCCAGAACAAGGTGCTGGAGGCGATGGCCATGGCCCGACCCGTCGTCGCGGCCGGCACTTGCGTGCGCGCCATCACGGCCGACGTGCAAGCCGGCCTGCAGCCCGCCGAGACCGAATCCAACTACGTCGAGCGCCTCGGTGCGCTGCTGGCTGACCCGGACGCTGCCCATGCCGCAGGCCGCACTGCACGCGATTTCGTGCTGGGCGCCTACAGCTGGGACGCTCATCTGGCCGGCCTGGACCGCCATCTGGAGGCTGCTTGATCCATCTGCCCAAACCCTGGCGACTCCCCCTTCTCGGCCTGGTCCTGGCCTGGGGGCTGCTCGCCGTTCTGTATTTCGCCACCGGCGCGGCCATGGTCGAGATCTGGAACCGCTCCGAGACCTTCGCCCACGCGTGGGTGGTGCCGCCCATTTCGGCCTGGCTGGTCTGGCGCCGCCGTGCCGAACTGGCGTCCATCACGCCCCGGCCGGCGCCGCTCTGGCTGTTGGCCCTGGTGCCGCTCGGCTTGCTGTGGGTGCTGGGTGACCTGGCCGCAGCCAATGCGGCCACGCAGTTCGCGCTGGTAGGCATGGGCGTCGTGCTGGTGCCGGCGCTGATCGGAACCCAGGCCGCGGGCCTCATCACCTTCCCGCTGGGCTTCCTGTTCTTCGCCGTGCCCTTCGGTGACTTCCTGACACCCTTGCTGGTCGAGCGCACAGCCGACTTCACCGTCGTCGCCTTGCGCGCCACCGGCATCCCGGTGTTCCGTGAAGGCACCCAGTTCGTCATCCCGACCGGCTCCTGGTCCGTCGTGCAGGCCTGCAGCGGCATCCGCTATCTGATGGCCTCGCTGATGGTGGGGACGCTGTTCGCCTACCTGAACTACCGCACCAACAAGAAGCGCTGGGCCTTTGTCGGCGTGGCCATCGTGACGCCGCTGATCGCCAACTGGTTGCGGGCCTACATGATCGTCATGCTGGGCCATCTGTCCGGCAACAAGCTCGCCGTCGGCGTGGATCACATCATCTACGGCTGGGTCTTCTTCGGCATCATCATGCTGGCGATGTTCATGATCGGCGCGCGCT
>CBHWBD010000338.1:0-3598 GCA_966111775.1 uncultured Comamonadaceae bacterium
CCCTTCATGCGCATGGTGCTGCTGCAGAGCATCGACCAGCGCTGGCGCGAGCACCTGGCGGCCCTGGACTATCTGCGCCAGGGCATCCACCTGCGCGGCTACGCCCAGAAGAACCCCAAGCAGGAGTACAAGCGCGAGGCCTTCGAGCTGTTCTCGCAACTGCTGGACCTGGTGAAGATGGAAGTCACCCGCACGCTGATGAATGTGCGCATCCAGAGCCAGGAAGAGGCCAACCAGGCCGCCGAGGCCATGGAGCGCCGCGCCGAGGCCGTGTCCAACGTGACCTACCAGCATCCCAACGAGGACGGCTCCATCAGCCAGGACGTCGACCCCGCGACGCTGCTGGCCGAGTACGGCCACATCGGTCGCAACGATCCCTGCCCCTGCGGCAGCGGCAAGAAATTCAAGCTCTGCCACGGCAAGCTGGCCTGATCCAGGCCCTTCGGCACCCGGGCGTCCGCGCCCGAATCCCTCACGGGCCGGCTCTGCCGGCCCGTTTGCATTGGTTTGCAACCGGCCGGCTGCCCACCCAAGTGGGGGGAAAACCGTGCGTTTGAGCACATAGAAGACCCCAGGCCACCGGCATGAGGGGTGCTCGCCCAAGGCGCGCCCCCCTAGAGTGCAGGCCATGCCCCGGAAAACCCCCGGGTAGACCCGAATAGAGAACCTGAAAGCGCGTAATGAAATCGTTGTCTACAGCCCTCGCCGCCCTGAGCCTGGCCTTCGCCGCCGGTAGCGCCGCCGCTGCGCCGGTGTCGTTCACCTTCGGCAACAACAACATCATGTCCAACGGCCAGGACGCTGCCGCTTTCGACAACATCTTCAACTTCACGTTGACCAGCCAGACCCTGCTGGGTGCCTCCCTCGTCACCCTGTCGCCGGAGCCGAGCGCCTCCGTGAACATCACGTCGGCCTTCCTGAAGCTGGGCGGCGCCACCTTCGCCCTGACTGAAACCCATGGCGTGGATTGGGATGCCGACGAGTCCGGCACGGAAACCTGGAGCCTGAGCCCGCTGTGGCTGTCGGCCGGCAACTGGGAACTGCACGTCGTCGGCGAAGGCTACGGCGTCAAGTCGCCCGAAGGCTACGAAGCCAAACTGAACGGCCGCGGCGTCGACCTGCCCGAGCCCACCGCCCTGGCCCTTGTCGCCGTCGCCCTGGCTGGCCTGAGCCTGTCGCGCCGCCGCCGCGCCGGCTGAGCGCCTGACCGCAATTCACGAGCAGTCCACCATGATCAAGTCTTTCGCTCTCGCCGCAGCCCTGCTGTCCAGCGCTTCGGCCTTTGCCGACGTCAGCATCCGGTTCGACAGCCGCGATGCCGGCGACCCGGCACTGACGACCTCGCTCACGGCCAACTACATCACCGGCGGCCTCAATTACACGAACGCGGCCACCGGCAGCTTCCTGGCCTACTGCATTGAACCCGACCAGTCGTTCGCGATCACCAGCCGGGGCTTCAAGACCTACACGGTCGGCAGCTTCAGCGGTGCGCAGGGCGCCTTGCTGCAGGCGCTGTACTCCAGCAGCTTCGCCTCGGTGCATGACGGCGTGCAGCAGGCAGGCTTCCAGCTCGCCGTGTGGGAAATCATGCGCGAGAGCAGCGGCACGTTCAGCCTGAGCGAGAACAACGGCAACTTCTTCCTGAAGACGGCCGGCCTGACGGGCGCCCAGCTCACCACCGCCACCAACGCCCAGACCTTTGCCGACAACTATCTGGCCGCCGCCCAGAGCTACAGCGGTGCATCGCTGTACAGCCTGACCAAACTGACCAACGGTACCTACCAGGATCTGGTTGTCGCCACGCCGGCGGCTGTCGTTCCCGAGCCCGAGAGTTATGCCCTGCTGCTGGCCGGCCTGGGCGCTATCGGCCTGCTGGCCCGCCGCCGTCTGCCGCGCTGATTCTTTTCGGCACCTTGCAAAGGCTCCTTCGGGAGCCTTTTTGCTTTCCTAGAATCCGCGGGTTTTTCTGACTCTTTCACCGAGCGCGCCATGCCCGTCAATCTCACCGCCCCCGATCCCGCCTCCCTGTTGCCCGTGCCGGGCGTGCGCCTCGGCGTGACCATGGCCGGCGTGCGCAAGGCCAACCGGCGCGACCTCAGCGTCATCGCGCTGGACGAGGGCGCGGCCGTCGCCGGCGTGTTCACCACCAACCGCTTCTGCGCCGCCCCGGTGCAGGTCTGTCGCGAGCATCTGGCCGGCGGCTCGGCCATCCGCGCCCTCCTGATCAACACCGGCAATGCCAACGCCGGCACCGGTGCCGACGGCCTGGCGCGTGCGCGCGGGACCTGCCAGGCCCTGGCCGGCCTGATCGGCTGCGCGCCCGAGCAGATCCTGCCCTTCTCGACCGGCGTCATCATGGAGACGCTCCCCGTCGACCGCATCACCGCCGGCCTGCCCGCCGCCCTGGCTGCGCTGAAGGCCGACAACTGGGCCGAGGCCGCCGCCGGCATCATGACGACGGACACCCTGCCCAAGGCCGCCTCGCGCCGCATCAGCATCGGCGGCGTGCCGGTCACGCTGTCGGGCATCTCCAAGGGCGCCGGCATGATCCGCCCCAACATGGCCACCATGCTGGGCTTCGTCGCCACCGACGCCAACATCGCCCCGGCCCTGTTGCAGCCGCTGGTGAAGGAAGCGGCCGACGCCTCGTTCAACCGCATCACCATCGACGGCGACACGTCGACCAACGACTGTTTCATGCTGATCGCCAGCCGCCAGGCCCGGCATGCCGAGATCACCTCGCTGGACAGTGCCGACGCCAAGACCCTGCGCGAGGCGCTGATCGCCCTGGCCCAGGAACTGGCCCAGGCCATCGTGCGCGACGGCGAGGGCGCCACCAAGTTCATCGCCATCACCATCGAGGGCGGCCGCGACGAGGCCGAATGCAAGCTGGCCGCCTATGCCATCGCCCACTCGCCCCTGGTCAAGACGGCCTTCTTTGCCAGCGACCCGAATCTGGGGCGCATCCTGGCGGCGGTCGGCTATGCCGGCATCGGTGACCTCGACCAAGGGCTCATCGACCTGGACCTGGACGACGTCGCCGTCGTGCGCCAGGGTGGTCGGCTGACGACCTACCGCGAGGAAGACGGCCAGCGCGTCATGAAGCAGAGCGAGATCACCATCCGCGTCGGCCTGAACCGCGGCCAGGCCAGCGCCACGGTCTGGACCTGCGACTTGAGCCACGACTACGTCAGCATCAACGCCGACTACCGATCCTGATTGCGGGTTTCTGCTGTCAGGGCTTCATCGCATGACGATCGGCGGGGCTGGCGGGTCGCGCTGAGAATCGCCGCTTCCTTGAATCCAGGACTCCGCCTGATGAAGCTCACCCTGTCTGCCCTCGCGATTGCCGCCGCCATGCTCGCTACCAGTGCCCAGGCCCAGTCGCTGACCTACCCGGTCACCCGCAAGGCCGACCAGATCGACGCCTATCACGACACCGCCGTCGCCGATCCCTACCGCTGGCTGGAGGACGACAACAGCGCCGAGACCAAGGCCTGGGTCATCGCCCAGAACCAGGTCACCGACAAGTTCCTGGAAGCCATGCCGCAGCGCCTGCCGGCGCGCCGCATCTACACCGAGCTCTACAACTTCGAGC
>CBHWBD010000339.1:0-3583 GCA_966111775.1 uncultured Comamonadaceae bacterium
CGGCCGCGCCGGGCCTGACCGACCGGCGCATCATGGTGATGGCCCGCGGCGCGGCCGGCGAACTCTGGGTCGGCACGCGCAACGGCCTGAACCGTGTCGATCCGCTCAGCGGCGCCGTCGAGCAATACCCCGCCGGGCCGACGCTGGCGCACGGCCTGTCGGCCGGCTTCGTCACGGCCCTGATGCTCGATGGCGAAGGCCGGCTCTGGGTCGGCAGCTATGGCGGCGGTATCGATGTGTTGCCGGCGCCCGGCCGGAGCGACGGGCTGCTGCGCGTCGGCGTGCCCCAGGGCCTGCCCGACGGCACCGTCAATGCGCTGCTGCAGGACGGCGACGGCCGTGTCTGGGCCAGCACCGACGACGGCCTGGCGCGCATTGACCCGGCCCGCATGACGGTGAAGGCCCTGCGCCGCGCCGAGGGCGTCATCTTCCCGACCTACTGGACCGGCGCCGCGGCGCGCACCGAGCGCGGCGAGCTGCTCTTCGGTGGTGCCGGCGGCATGACGGTGGTGCTGCCCGGGAAGCTGCAGTCCTGGAGCTTCAAGCCCGAGGTGCTGGTGGCTGACGTGCAGATCGGTGGGCGCTCGGTGGGCCTGGTGCCGGGCTCCGGCGCCTTGCTCGACGTGCCGGCGGATGCCAACAGCCTGGCGGTGGAATTCGCCTCCACCGACTTCTCGGCGCCCGAGCGCAACCGCTATGCCTTCAAGCTCGAGGGCTATGACGCCGAATGGATGGCGGCCGATGCGGCGCGGCGCCTGGCGGCCTATACCAATCTGCCGCCGGGGGACTACCGGCTGCGGCTGCGCGCCTCCAACCGTGACGGGCAGTGGAGTGAACGTGAGCTGGTGCTGCCCGTGACCGTCAGGCCGAACTGGTACGAGACCTGGTGGTTCCGCGTCGCCCTGGCACTGCTGCTGGTCCTGCTGGTGCTGCTGACGGTGGCCGCACGCACGCGGCTGCTGCGCCATCGCCAGCTGGAGCTCGAGCATCGGGTGCGCGAGCGCACGGCGGCGCTGCGGGCCCTGCACGAGGAGCTCAAGGAAAAGTCCGAGCAGCTGCAGCGCAGCAGCGTCACCGACCCGCTGACCGGCCTGCACAACCGCCGTTTCCTGAGCGAGCACATCGAGCAGGACCTGGCCGCCAATCTGCGCCGTTCGCAGGAGACGCGGGCCGCGGGCGGCCAGCCGCTGGACACCGACAGCGTCTTCCTGCTGCTGGACATCGACGCCTTCAAGCGCATCAACGATCGCTATGGCCATGCTTCGGGTGACGCCGTGCTGGTGCAGTTCGGCGCGCGGCTGCGGGCCGTCATGCGCGAGTCGGACTACCTGGTGCGCTGGGGCGGCGAAGAGTTCCTGGCCGTGGCGCGCGACACCGACCGCGCCCAGGCCGCGGAGATGGCCGAACGCATGCGCGCGGCCATCGCCGACAAGCCCTTCCTGCTGGAGGACGGCGGCGAGCTGGAGGTGACCTGCTCCATCGGCTTTGCCTGCGTGCCCTTCGAGCTGGAGCGGCCGGTCGCGCGCAGCTGGCAGCAGGTCATCAACCTGGCCGACCTCGGGCTCTATGCCGCCAAGGGTTCGGGCCGCAATGCCTGGGTGGGCGTGCATACCGCCTCCGGCAGGGGCGCGAGAGGCGAGCGCGTGGTAGGGGGCTTCGGCCTGAGCAGCAACCGCAACCTGGACGAGGTGGCCGCGGCGCTGGCCGAGCCCGTGGACGGTTAGGCCCTGGCGGGACGCTGGGCGCTCTTGGGCCTGAAGGCCTTGCAGACCTCGTCGCGGGTCTCGAGGTAGGGGCCGCCGATCAGGTCGATGCAATAGGGCACGGCGGCGAAGATGCCGCTGGCCTTCTCGTGGCCGGCCAGCGTCTCGGCAATCGCCTTGGGCTGGCCGGGCAGGTTGATGATCAGCGCCCCGCCGCGGATGACGGCGACTTGGCGCGACAGGATGGCCGTGGGCACGAAGTGCAGCGAGATCTGGCGCATCTGCTCGCCAAAGCCCGGCATGACGCGATCGGCCACGGCCAGCGTCGCCTCGGGCGTCACGTCGCGCGGCGCGGGCCCGGTGCCGCCGGTCGTCAGCACCAGGTCGCAGTGCTCGGCGTCGACAAGGTCGACCAGGGCTTGCGAGATGCCGGCCTGCTCGTCGGGGATGAGGCGGGGCACGAACTCGATGGGGTTGTGCAGGGCGCTGGTCAGCCAGTCCTTCAACGCCGGCAGGCCCTTGTCTTCGTAGACGCCGGTCGACGCGCGGTCACTGATGGAGACGATGCCAATTCGGACAGGCTCAGGGGCGACCTCAGTCATCGGCGTCCTCGTCGGCGGGCTCTGGTGCTTCGGGAGCCTCGGACGCCTTGATGAACTGGAACAGCTCGCGGAAGGCGCGACCGCTGCGCTTCTCGGGCGCATTGGCCGCGTCCTTGCGCGCGGCGCGAACGAGGTTGCGCAGCTGCTGGATGTCGACGTCCGCGTGTTCGCTGATGAACTCCTGCAGCGCGTCGTCGCTGGCCAGCAGGCGTTCGCGCCAGCGCTCGGACTGGTGCAGCTTGAGGCTGTCCTGGGCATGGCCGAGCTTGAAGGCGGCGACGGCCTCGCGCACCGGCTCCGGGTCGATCTTGCGCATCAGCTTGCCGATGTACTGCATCTGGCGGCGCTTGCCTTCGAAGTTGGTGATCTTCTTGGCGGCCTTCAGCGCGTCGTACAGGATCTCGGGCAGGGCCAGGGGCTCCCAGCGCGACTCGGGCAGGGCCAGCAGGTCGTCGCCGAGCTTCTGCAGCGCGGTCATGTCGCGCTTGAGCTGGGACTTGCTGGGGCGGTCGAAGTCGTCGTCGTCTTCGAATTCGGGGGTGTGTTCTTGCATTGGGGGCCGTGATCAGGCGAGTCCTATGATTGTCGCCCACCCGATTTGTCCCGCATTCATGTCCCAAGCCCAAGCCGGTTTCGCCTACAGCCCCGAACAGTTCCAGCAGTGGATCGAAGACGCGCTCGCCGAGGCGAGGAAACTGGGCGCCAGCGATGCCGGCGCCGAGGTGTCGGAGGGCTGCGGGCTGTCGGTGTCGGCACGCCTGGGCCAGCTGGAAAACGTCGAACGCAACCGCGACAAGTCCCTGGGCATCTCGGTCTACCTCGGTCGGCGCCGTGGCAATGCCAGCACTTCCGACTTCTCGCCCCAGGCCATCCGTGACACGGTGCGTGCAGCCTATGACATCGCCCGCTTCACGGCGGAAGACGAGTTCGCCGGCCTGCCGGACGAAGCCGACCTGGCCCTCGATGCCGCGGCGCGGCCCGAGCTGGATCTTTTCCACCCCTGGGCCGTCGATGCGGCGCAGGCCGCCGAGATCGCCTTGCGTTGCGAGGCCGCGGCCCTCGGCGTGGACAAGCGCATCACCAACAGCGAGGGCGCGGCGGTGTCGGCCCAGCAATCGCATTTCTGGATGGGCAACACGCGTGGTTTCCGTGGCGGCTATGCCAGCTCGCGCCATTCGCTGTCCGTTGCGCCCATCGCCGGCCGCGGCAATGACATGCAGCGCGACGCCTGGTACAGCTCCATGCGCGACGCCGCCGACCTGGCCTCGGCCGAGGCCG
>CBHWBD010000340.1:0-3539 GCA_966111775.1 uncultured Comamonadaceae bacterium
CGCGGTAGACCGAGATCAGGTCCTGCACGCCGCTGACCTTGCAGCTGATGATGATGTTGTCGGGGTTGAAGCCCAGCTCGCGGGCATAGGTGGCCGACGTCAGCGCCGACTCCACCAGAGCCTGGTACATGACCGGCTTGGCGTCCCAGGGCTGGGCGCGGCGGGCGTTCTCGTCCATGAACTGGGCGAGCAGTTCCTGGTCGAGGCTGCCCCAGTTGACGCCGATGCGCACGACCTTGTCGTACTTCATCGCCGCCTCGATCATTTGCGCGAACTGCTTGTCCTTCTTCTCGCCCTTGCCGACATTGCCGGGGTTGATGCGGTACTTGGACAGAGCCTGGGCCATGGCCGGGTAGTCGGTCAGCAGGCGGTGGCCGTTGTAGTGGAAGTCGCCCACCAGGGGCACGTCGATGCCCATGCGGTCCAGCTGCTCGCGGATGTAGGGCACCTGCTCGGCGGCCTCGGGCGTGTTGACGGTGATGCGCACCATCTCCGAGCCGGCGATGGCCAGTTCCTTGACCTGGATGGCGGTGCCGATGGCGTCCACCGTGTCGGTGTTGGTCATGGACTGCACGCGCACCGGCGCGTCACCACCGACCGTCACGACACGATTGCCCCAGACGACGCGGGCCTGGCGGCTCTTGCGCGCTGCGGGAGCGGCCTCGGGAATGATCCATTCGCTCATCAATTCAACTCCAGTCGAGCGACGTTGTCCTTGCCGCGCGCGGTCAGGTCGACGGCGGCACCGCGCCATTCGACCTGCGTGCCGCGCACGTTGCCGACGCGCACCTTGTAGGGCGACGCGCCGCTGTATTCCTGCTGCTCGCCGGCACGCAGCACGCGCGACAGCAGCACCTGGCCCTTGGCATCGGCCACCTCGATCCAGGTGTCGGCCGTGGCCGTCACGCGCAGCGCGCTGGCGCTCGTCGTGGCGGCAACCGTGGTCTTCACTGCCGGCGCCGAGGCCGGCACGGCGGCCGGCGGCGGGGCGACATCGCGCACCTGCAGCGGCGCGGACGCCACCGGCTCCTGCACGACGGGGGTCGGCGCGGACACGACGGGCTCCGACGCTGCCGGCGCCGGCACGAACTCGGCGACGGGCGCACTGGCGGCGGCGATGACGCCGGACGCGGCCGGCGCGGCAGCCGAACGCTCCAGCCAGCCGGCCGGAATCCAGTAGACGGCCGCGGCAGCAGCCAGCAGAAGCACCGGTGCCCAGACCACCGGCCTGGCCACCAGGGCCAGAACGCCACCGTCGATGGGACCGGCGCCGCGCTCGCGGAAGGGCTGGTTGAGCCCGGGGCGCACGTCGAACTCGCGGTCGCGGGTGCGCGGCAGCATGGCCAGCACCGGCGCCGGGTCGACCTTGAGGGCCCGGCACATGGCCGTGGCCAGGGCGCGGGCGAAGGTGGCGTCGGGCAGCTCGTCGAAGCGGTCGGCCTCCAGGGCCTCGAGCTTGGCCTGGGGCACCTTCAGCATGACGGCCAGGGCGGCGATGTGCAGGCCGCGTTGCTGGCGCACATTCCTGAGCCAGGCGCCCGCGGTGGCGGCCTGGCTGGGGGATCCCTCGGAGATGGGTTGCATCGTCTCGTTCTTGTCGTGTGCCGTCGTCGGCTTATTCGTCGTAACGGCCAGCGTCCAGGGACTGGGTCTCCGGTGCCTGCGGGAACTTGCGGCGCATCTGCATCGCCAGGTCGTCGACGGGCCTGCCCAGCTTGCGCTCGATGCGCAGCTGCAGCCACAGGCTCTGCGCATTGAGCTGCTCGGGCTGGTCGTTGACGCGCTTCACGTAGAAGCGGGCCCGCTCCAGCTCCCGGTTGCGGAACAGCACCTCGGACAGGTTGACCGCGATGGCCGGGTTGGCCGGGTCCAGTTCGAAGGCGCGCGTCAGCGTCTTCTCGGCCACCAGCATGCGACCCGAGCGCGCCTCGCAGACGCCCTTGGCCAGCAGGGTGCGGGCCGGCGCGCGGTAGGTGGAGACGGCCAGCGCCTGGTCGAACAGCGAGTCCGCCGTGGGCCAGCGCTGCTGCTGGCACATGAACCAGCCATAGTTGTGCAGGGTGTCGGGATCGTTGGGGTAGACGACCAGGGCGCGGCGGAAGGCTTCCTCCGCCAGCTGGTGCTCACCCATGGCCCCGTAGATCAGGCCGCGCAGATTGACGGCCTCGCGCATGTCGGGCTTGGCCTGCAGGGCCAGCTTGAGCTCGTCCAGCGCCGTGTTGAACTGGCCGCGCGAGAAATAGCCCTGGGCCAGCTCCAGCCGGATGCCGGCACGGCGGTCCATGTCGGTCTGGTCGGAATCGGTCTTGATCTCGCGGTCGACGGGGGGGGCAGTGGTGCCCGCGCAGGCGGCCAGGAGGGTGGCGGTCAGAACGATCAGCAGTCGCTTCATCAAATCCTCGAAGGTAGGCACCGAGTGCATCAAGTGGATTTGGCCACCGTGACGGGTGCCCTGACCATGCGGATATGCGCGCGGGTGCGGTCCTGCACCTCACCGGCCAACTGACCGCAGGCGGCGTCGATGTCGTCGCCGCGCGTCTTGCGCACGGTCGTGACGATACCGGCCTGGATCAGCACCTCGGCAAAGGCCTGCACGCGCGCATTGGTGCTGCGCGTCAGACCGGACGCCGGGAAGGGATTGAAGGGAATCAGGTTGATCTTGCAGCTGACCTTGCCCTTGAGCAAACGCACCAGTTCCTGGGCCTGCTCGGGCGAGTCGTTCACCTCCTGCAGCATGCAGTACTCGAAGGTGATGAAGTCGCGCGGCGCCTTCTCGAGGTAGCGGTTGCAGGCAGCCAGCAGCTCAGCGATGGGGTACTTCTTGTTCAGCGGCACGAGCTGGTCGCGCAGCGGGTCGGTCGGTGCGTGCAAACTGACGGCCAGGGCGACGGGGCAGTCCTCGCGCAGGCGGTCGATCATGGGCACGACGCCCGAGGTCGACACCGTCACGCGGCGGCGGGAGAGGCCATAGCCATGGTCGTCCAGCATGGTCTTGAGGGCCGGCACCAGCTGATCGTAGTTCTGCAGCGGCTCGCCCATGCCCATCATCACGACGTTCGAGATGATGCGTTCGTCGGTGTTCTGGCGCTTGCGCAGGCTGTGCTCGGCAAACCAGAGCTGGGCCGTGATCTCGGCCGTCGTCAGGTTGCGACTGAAGCCCTGGTGGCCGGTCGAGCAGAAGCGGCAGCCGACGGCGCAGCCGGCCTGGCTGGAGATGCACAGGGTGCCGCGGTCGTCCTCAGGAATGAAGACCGCCTCGACGGCATTGCCGGCGCCGACGTCGAACAGCCATTTGATGGTGCCATCGGCCGAGACATGCTCGGAGATGACGTCCAGGCCGCGGATGACCGCACGGCCGGCGAGCTTCTCGCGCAGCGACTTGGCGAGGTCGGACATCTGGTCGAAGTCCGTCGCGCCCTTCTGGTGGACCCAGCGGAACAGCTGGGTCGCACGGAACTTCTTTTCGCCCAGTTGCTCGCAGTAGGCGGCCAGGCCTGGCAGATCGAAACCGAGCAGGTTGACCGCGTCCATACGAACTT
>CBHWBD010000341.1:0-3502 GCA_966111775.1 uncultured Comamonadaceae bacterium
AGCAGCTTGAACTCCAGCAGGCTCAGGCGCTCGGCGTTGTCGGGCACATAGTCCTGGGCCAGCAGGCCGGCCAGCGTCGCGTAGCGGATGCGCCGGCGCGCCTCCTCGGCGCCGACGAAATCGGCGCCTGGCATCAGGGCCAGCACGATCAGCGTGTCGTCGATGCGCTTGTTCTGGTCGGCGTCCAGCCGCGACAGCAGGTTGCGCGGATCGCGCAGCTTGGGCATTGCGCTGCCGCAGTCGGCGTCCACCGGCTGCGCGGCCTTGTGCTGGCGCTCGCAACGGTCGGAGCGCTCCACCTCGTAGCGGCGCAAGGCCGCGAAGGGGTCTTCCCACAGCCTGGCGTTGATTTCCAGGTCGGGGTCCAGCGGCGCCTGGGCGCGCGCCTTCTCGGCCGGGCGCAGCGCGTCGAAGGCATGCGGCACCAGCTGCGTGCTGGCAATGAAGGCCATCAGCACGGCCACGCTGGCCCACGGGAAACTGCCCAGCACCCCACCCTTGGAATCCGCCATCCTTCGCTCCCGGCCCTTGCAGGAACGGGCCAGGGGGCGAAAGTCTCAGCTCAGCGGGGCGGCGTCAATCACTAGGCCGGCGGACATCCTCAGAAGTCGGGATGCCCGGGGGGACCCCTCATTGCATCGTGGCGGAGCCGCCGGACGGATGGCTGCGCTCATCGAACAGCGCCCCCACGTCCACCGCGTCGAAGCGGTAGTGACGGCCGCAGAAATCGCAGCCGATCTCGACGTCGCCGCGCTCGGCCAGCACGCTGTCGACCTCGTCGCGACCCAGGCCACGCAGCATCTGGCCGACGCGCTCGCGCGAGCAGGTGCAGGCGAAACGCGGCTGCTGGGGCTCGAAGCGGGTCACCGTCTCCTCCCAGAACAGGCGGCGCAGGATGGTGTCGGCGTCCAGCGTCAGCAACTCCTCGGAAGTCAGCGTGCCGGCCAGGATGCTGATGCGGTTGAAGGCATCGGACAGTCCGATGTCGTCCTCGTTGCGCTTGCCTTCCAGGTTGCCCTCGCCCTCGACCGGCAGGCGCTGGATCAGCAGGCCCGCCGCGATGTCGCCGTTGGCCGCCAGCACCAGCTTGGTGTCGAGCTGCTCGGACTGCAGCATGTAGTGCTCCAGCACCTCGCTGACCTTCTGCAGCGGCTCGCGCTGGTCGCCATGCAGGGGCACCACGCCCTGGTAGGGCTGCTGGCCGGGGAATTTGTCCTTGGGGTCCAGCGTGATGGCGCAGCGCCCCTGGCCGTGGACATTGACCATGGCCTCCAGGGTCGCACCGGCCTCGACCGCGCCGACGCACTTGGCCGTGGAGCGGAAGGACAGGTCGGGCTGGACCTCGGTCACGGCCAGCTTGACGGGGCCGTCGCCGAAGATCTGCAGCACCAGGGCGCCGTTGAACTTGATGTTGGCCTGCATCAGCACGCCCGCGGCGCTCATCTCGCCCAGCAGATCGCGCAGTTCGGGCGGGTATTCCTGGCCGGCCTCGCGGCGCGACAGCAGCTCCTGCCAGCCTTCGGTCAGGCGCACCAGCATGCCGCGCACCGGCAGGCCGTCGAACAGGAACTTGTGCAATTCACTCATCGGATTCTTTTCAGGTCGGCCGCATAGCGGCGGCCGTTGTTGACATAGTGGGTGGCGCTGACCCTGAGCCCGGCGATCTGGGCCTCGCTGAGTTCGCGCACCACCTTGGCCGGCGCGCCGACGATCAGCGAGCCGTCCGGGAACTCCTTGCCCTCGGTGACCAGGGCCCCGGCGCCGACGATGCAGTTGCGGCCGATACGGGCGCCATTCAAGACCACGGCCCCGATGCCGATGAGGCTTTCGTCACCGATGGTGCAGCCATGCAACATGACCTGGTGGCCGACGGTCACGTTGCGGCCCAGCACCAGCGGAAAACCGTGGTCGGCATGCAGCACCGAGCCGTCCTGGATGTTGCTGCCCGCGCCTATGGTCAGCGTGTCGCTGTCGCCGCGCAGCACCGCGTTGAACCAGACGCTGGTGTCGGCCTCCAGGGTCACGCGGCCGATGACCTCGGCGCTGTCGGCCACCCAGGCACTGTCGTCGACGTCGGGCCGCCACTCGCCCAGCTGATAGATGGCCATTTCATGGACTCCCGCACGCTGCGGCCGCCAAGGCGCGCAAAACCTCGATTTTAGAAGGGGGGCTGCTGCTAGGCTGAACCGCATGTCGGTCAACCGTCTTCGCAGGCGCTGTCTGTCCGCCCTGGGGTTGTGGCCGGCCCTGGGCCAGGCCGCGCCGTCGTCCGGGGTCGTGGTGCGCCACTCCCTGGTGCAACTGCCCGAAGGCGTGCCCAACTACGAGCTCGCGGTGCTGCGCCTGCTGCTGGACAAGACCAGTGCCAGCCACGGCCCCTACCGGCTCGAGGCCGCCCCCGCGATGACGCAGAGCCGGGCCTTCCTGCAGCTCGCCTCAGGCGAGCTGGACATTGCCTCCTCCATCACGACCAGCGAGCACGAGACCCAGGCGCTGGCCGTGCGTGTCTGTCTCTACCGCGGCCTGATGGGCATCCGCCTGCCCATCGCGCTGAAGCGGCGTCGCGCCGAATTGCAACGCGTTGCCGACCTCGAGCAGGCGCGCCGGCTGCGCCTGGCCCAGGTCGAAAGCTGGCCCGACACCCAGATCCTCAAGGCCAACGGCTGGGCGGTCCAGCCGATTGCCAAACGCGACAGCTTCCCGCTGTTGCTGGAACGCGAGCGCATCGACCTGTTCGCCCTCGGCGCCATCGAGGTCTTCCCCCTCGTCGACGCCCTGCCAGGCCTGTGTGTGCTGGACGGCTGGCTGATCGCCTATGCGGCGCCGCTCTACTTCTTCGTCAGCCCCGCCCAGCCCGAGCTGGCGGCGCGCCTGCGCAAGGCCTGGGAACTGGTGCTGGCCGACGGCAGCTTCGTCGCCCTGTTCGAGCAATGGCTGGGCCCGCAGCTGCAACGCGCCGCACTCAACGACAGGCGCTGGTTGAAGCTGCGCAATCCCGACCTGCCGGCCGACACGCCGCTGCAGGACGACAGACTCTGGCATCCGCTGGTGTCCGCCCGGCTTAAGAGCTAGCGCCGGGATAATCCAGGGCATGGAAATCCGTGCCCGCGCCCTCGAGATCCTCTGCCTGGCCGACCCGCTCGCCAAGGCGGCCGCGGCCAGGGCGCTGGACGAAGCTGCGCCTCTCGATCCCGACGTTGTTCTGGCCGAGCCGCCCGGCATCCCCGGCCGCCCGGCCCGGCCCCGGCTCGTCGAGCACATCAAGCTCAAGGGCCCGTCGATGCGCACGCCGGCCGGCATCGCGGCCCTGGTCCATTCCATCGCCCACATCGAGTTCAACGCCATCAACCTGGCCCTGGACGTCTGCTGGCGCTTTGCCGGCATGCCGGCCGACTTCTACCGCGACTGGCTGCGCATCGCCGCCGAGGAGGCCCTGCACTTCACGCTGTTGCGCGAGCATCTGCTGACCCTGGGCTTCGACTACGGCGACTTCGACGCCCAC
>CBHWBD010000342.1:0-3457 GCA_966111775.1 uncultured Comamonadaceae bacterium
AGCTGATCTTCGCCAAGGCCACCGAGGGCACGGCGCGCAGCATCTCGCTGCAGGTGTTCCGGCATCTGCACGACCTGTCGCTGCGCTTCCATCTGGAGCGCCAGACCGGCGGCATGACACGCGACATCGAGCGCGGCACGCGGGCGGTGCATTCGCTGATCAGCTATTCCCTCTACAGCATCGTGCCGACGCTGATCGAGGTGGTGCTGGTGCTGACGCTGCTGGGCGTCAAGTTTGACGTCTGGTTCGCCGGCATCACCATCGCGGCCCTGGTCGTCTACATCGCCTTCACGGTCGTCGTCACCGAGTGGCGCACCAAGTTCCGCAAGGTGCTGAACGAGCTGGATTCGGTGGCCCACAGCAAGGCCATCGACTCGCTGCTGAACTACGAGACCGTCAAGTACTTCAACAACGAGGACTTCGAGTCGCGCCGCTACGACGAGAGCCTGGAGAAGCTGCGCCTGGCCCAGCTGAAGTCGCAGCGCACGCTGTCGATGCTGAACACCGGCCAGCAACTCATCATCGCGACGGCCCTGGTGCTGATGCTGTGGCGGGCGACGCAAGGCGTGGTGGACGGCCACATGAGCCTGGGCGACCTGGTCATGGTCAACGCCTTCATGATCCAGCTCTACATCCCGCTGAACTTCCTCGGCGTGATCTACCGCGAGATCAAGCAGGCCCTGACCGACATCGAGAAGATGTTCCGCCTGCTGGACCGCGAACGCGAGGTGGCCGACACACCCGGCGCCACCGACCTGCAGGTGAAGGGCGCGAGCGTGGTCTTCGACGATGTGCGCTTTGCCTACGATCCGGTGCGGCCCATCCTGCACGGCGTCAGCTTCGAGATCCCGGCGGGCAAGAAGGTGGCCGTCGTCGGCCCCAGCGGCTCGGGCAAGAGCACGCTGGCGCGGCTGCTCTACCGCTTCTACGACATCGACTCCGGCGCCATTCGCATCGATGGCCAGGACATCCGCGCCGTGACCCAGGGCAGCCTGCGCAGGTCCATCGGCATCGTGCCCCAGGACACCGTGCTGTTCAACGACACGGTGGCCTACAACATCGCCTATGGCCGGCCGGGCGCGGGCCAGGACGAGGTGGAGGGCGCAGCGCGTGCCGCCCACATCCATGCCTTCATCGCCGCGACGCCGCTGGGTTACGGCACCATGGTCGGAGAGCGCGGGCTCAAGCTGTCAGGCGGCGAGAAGCAGCGCGTCGCCATCGCCCGCACCCTGCTGAAGAACCCGCCCATCCTCATCTTTGATGAAGCCACGTCGGCGCTGGACTCGACCAACGAGCGCGCCATCCAGGCGGAACTGGAGTCGGTCGGGCAGAACAAGACGGTGCTGGTCATCGCCCACCGCCTGTCGACGGTGGTGGATGCCCACGAGATCATCGTGCTGGAGCAGGGGCGCATCGTCGAGCGCGGCCGGCACGATGAGTTGCTGGCCAGGAACGGCCGCTATGCGGAGATGTGGAAGCTGCAGCAGTCGGCGGACTAGTGCGGCTTCTTGGGCTTGTCGAAGCTCTTGGGCCGGTAGACGTTGCCGTCCCACACCCCGTCCGTGCGGCTGTCACGCGCATCGTGCAAGGCCGACTCGCGGGCACGGCGGATGACGCGCTCGGCCTCCAGCGCCGCCACGCGGGTCTGGCGCTGGCGGCGGCGCCAGCCGGTCAGGCGGGCCATCTGCAACTGCACCCAGGCCACCAGGGCGGCCACGCCGGCATCCACCCGGGCCTGCAGCCGGTAGGGCAGGGCCATGTGCACGCCCAGGGCGATGCAGACGACGAGGCCTGTGGCGGCGAGAACGGTCTGGAGCATGGCCTGAACTTAACCTAAACCGCGGCGGGCGACCACCTGCGTTAGGGGGATGGTTACGCTTTCTGGGCGTCGCTTTGGCGCAGCGCCCACAACGCCAGCATGGCGTCAGGAATCTTCCGGCTGGCCTCGTCGCGCTCGGCGGCCGAGCCTTCCGCCAGGGAGCCGTCCTCGCCGCCCAGGGCGGTGAGCGGGGCCAGCAGCGCGCCGGTCTCGGCGGCGTCGAACCAGGGTGCCCAGGCCTCGGGCGCCAGGTCCACGGCCATCAGGAAACCCACGGCCCAGTCCTCGGCGTCGGCGTATTCGGTGTTTTCGTCCTCGCCGTCGGCAAAACTGAAGATCGGCTCCCAGGCCTTGGGGGCGTGCGCCCAGGCCATGGCGATGGACTGCACATGCCGCAGCACCGCCATGACGACCTTCTTGCGCTGCTTGCCGCTGGCGAAAGGCTTGGGATCGGGCTCCTGGTCGCCGCCCCAGACGACCGGAATCCAGGCCTCGCCGGGCAGGCCGGCCAGGTTCTGGGGCGACAGCAGCAGGCCGGTCAAATAGCCGTCCAGCGCCTCGATGTTCAGCGCGCCGTCGCTGGGCAGGACAGAAAGCAACTCGTCCAGATCGTCGAGTTCCTCGTCGGTCAGGGGGCGGTTGTCGGAGGCGGGGTTGTATTGGGGGTACTGCATGGGGTTCAGCCGTGGCGACCGTGGCGGCTCTTGGGTTTCTTGCTGTCGAATTCCGCGATCTGGGCCTTCAGCAGGGCCATCAGCACGCGGGCGTTCTGCTCCGTCATCAGGATGACGCTGCTGGGCTCGATGCCGTCGATGGGCAGCTTGGGCGCGACCGTTGCGTCCACCTTGAACAGGATCTGGCCGTACTGGTTGGTCGACGCGGCTTTGAACTTCTGGATTTCGATTTGATGTGTTTTCATCGGGCTTACCGTGGGCCGGCAGGTCGCCATCTTGCCATTCCGGGCGGCGAGACTTAAGGTGGCGCATGGCAAGGCCTGCCCGATTGGAGATCGCCGGCGCCGTTTATCTGGTCGGCGCCCACTGCCCGTTCGAGAGCGGGCAGCAGGCTTTTGTCGATGACACCGACCGCGCCGAGATGCGCGCGCTGCTGGCCCAGGCCCTGCACCGCTTCGACGCCCAGGCCCTGGCCTACGCGCTGCTGCCGGATCACTACCACCTGCTGCTGTTCACCCGCCGCGCCAATCTGTCGCAGCTGATGCGGCATGTGAACGGCGTCTATACCCAGCACTGCCAGCTGCGCCACGGCTTTCGCGGCCCGCTGTTCCAGGGGCGCTTCCATGCCGTCCTCGTCGACCGCGAGCGCTATCTGCTGGACGCCTGCCGCTATATCGACCTCAACCCGGTGCGCCTGGGCCTGGCCCGCGGCGCGGCGGGCTGGGCAGGCTCCAGCTTCCGCGCCCTGGCAGGCATGGAGGACGCGCCCGAATGGCTGGACGTGGACGGCCTGCATGCCCATCTGCTGGGCAGGCCGGCGACGACGCCCGCCCAGCACCGCCTGGCCGGTGAGCGCTATGCCCGGCTGGTCGCGTCCGACCCCGGCCTGCAGCTCTGGCCGGGGCGGCTGCGCGAGCAGATCTTCCTGGGCGATGCCGACTTCGCCGCCCGCATGCGGGCCGCC
>CBHWBD010000343.1:0-3443 GCA_966111775.1 uncultured Comamonadaceae bacterium
GGTCGGTCTTGCCGGGCAGCTTGCTGTACATCGCCTCGGCCGAGGCCTGCAGCGTGAGTTGCTCTTTGAAGGCCAGGGGCTTGCGGGTCTTGACGATGACGAGGCCGCCGATCGAGCCTTCGTCCAGGTCGGCCGAGGGGCTCTTGTAGACGTCCAGGCTGCCAACGATCTCGGAGGGCAGCACGTCGTAGTTGAAGCTGCGTGTCTGCGGCTCGTTCAGCCACCATTCCGACGACGCCACGGCCTGGCCGTTGAGCTGCGTCATGTTGAGGTTCTTGTCGGTGCCGCGCACGAAGATGGCCTTGCCTTCGCCCCAGATGCGGTCGACCGAGATGCCGGGCACGCGCTGCAGCGAGTCGGCCACGTTCTTGTCGGGGAACTTGCCGACGTCCTCGGCGCTGATGGAGTCGACGACATTGCCGGACTCGCGCTTCTCCGCCAGGTTCTTCTTCAACGTCGCCCGCACGCCGCGGATCTCGACGGTTTCCAGCTGTTGGTTCGCATCCTGGGCCATGGCGCCGAGCGCGGTGGCGCCGAGTGCGAGACCGATGAGGCGGGGCAAGAGAAGGCGATTGGGAAGGGGCTTGAAGTGAGGCTTGGCCACGTAGGTGCTCCTGGGCAACGAGTTCTGTTGGACAACAAAGGCCTGTCCCGTCGGCGGGTGTGCCGACAGATGGGCGGGTCTCAGAAGGCCAGAGCTGCGTTGTCTCTTGTCGTCAGACTCTGGCCAGTGGCGGCAATCTAGCGGCGGCGCTCCCGCGCGGCGCACCTCGTTGCGCTTTGTTGGACTTCATTGCGCCGACGTTACGTTGGCGCAAGACTGCCTCAGGTCGCAGGTGTGATTTGGCCGTCGCAGGCGCCGAAACCGATGCGCCGATATCCGGGTTTCTCCGCAAAGGCGCGCAGGCCGAGCTGATCGCCGTCGAGCAGAAAGGTGCGCTGTTCACCGTTCGGCAAGGTGATGGGCTGCTTGCCGCCCAGGGTCAGCTCCAGCAGCGAGCCGGCTTCACTTTGCTCGGGGCCGCTGATGGTGCCGGTGCCCAGCAGATCGCCCGGCTGCAGATTGCAGCCATTGCTGGCGTGGTGGGTCAGCATCTGCGCGAGCGACCAGTAGGCATGGCGCAGATTGGAGCGCGACAGGCGCGTCGGCTCCTTCATGGTCGGCGTCTTGAACCAGACCTCCAGCTCGATGTCGTAGCTGGCATTGGCGCGGTGGGCCGGCGAGTCCAGATAGGGCAGAGGCTGGGGATCGCCTTCGGGTCGAGTGAAGGGGATGCGGAAGGGCTCCAGCGCCTCCATCGTGACGATCCACGGTGAGATGGTGGTGCCGAAATTCTTGGCCAGGAAGGGACCGAGCGGCTGATATTCCCAGGGCTGGATGTCGCGGGCCGACCAGTCGTTGAGCAGGGTCAGCCCGAAGGCGTGCTCGTCGGCCTCGTCGATACCGAAAGGCGCGCCCAGCGCATTGCCGGGGCCGACGAAGAGGCCCAGCTCCAGCTCGCAGTCGATGCGGGCGCTGGGCTTGAAGACCGGCACCTCGGCATCCGGCGGCTTGACCTGGCCCTTGGGGCGGCGCAGCGACGTGCCGCTGACGACGATGGAAGAACTGCGGCCGTGGTAGCCGATGGGCACCCACTGGTAATTGGGCAGCAGCGGGTTGTCGGGACGGAACAGCTTGCCGATGGCGCGGGCGTGGTGGATGCCGGTGTAGAAGTCGGTGTAGTCGCCGATGCGGCAGGGCAGCGTGTATTCGGCCTGGGCCTGCGGCACCAGTTCGACCTCGGGCGCACCGGCCTTCAGCGTGTCGAAGATTCGATGGCGCAGCGCGCGGCGCTCGCTGCCGGGGCGGGCCATCAGCGCATTGAGGTCGGTGATGCCCCAGCCGGTCAGGTCCAGGATCTGGTCGCCGATGCCGACACCGATGCGCCAGGGCTCCAGCGAGCCGGCACGGCGGAAAGAGCAGAAGGGCAGGTTCTGCAGCGGGAAGTCGGTGTCGGGCGAGTTGGCCGAAGCGACCCAGGAAAGGGCGGCTGCGTCGTGGGTATGGTCGATCATGCTCATGTCGTCTTGAATTCGTCTTTCAGGCCTTGCCAGCAATTGGCATAGGTCGTCTCCAGCGGTGCGTCCTTCAGTGCCCAGGCGGTGGGCTTGAGCGGCCAGCGCGTCTCGAACATGAAGGCCAGCGTGGCGTCCAGCTTGTGCGGCTTCAAGTCGGCATTGCTGGCCTTGTCGAAGGCCTCGGTGTCGGGGCCGTGGGGCACATAGCTGTTGTGCAGGCTGGCACCGCCGGGCTTGAAGCCCTCGGGCTTGGCGTCGTACTGTCCCAGCACCAGACCCATGAACTCGCTCATGACGTTGCGGTGGTACCAGGGCGGGCGGAAGGTGTCCTCGGCCACCATCCAGCGCGGCGGGAAGATGACGAAGTCGACGTTGGCCCAGCCGGGCGTGTCGCTGGGGCTGGTCAGCACGGTGAAGATGCTGGGGTCGGGGTGGTCGTAGCTGACGGTGTTGATCGTCATGAAGCGCGAGGTGTCGTAGCGATAGGGCGTGAGGTTGCCGTGCCAGGCGACGACATTGAACGGGCTGTGCGCCTGCTTCGCGCGCCAGAGCCTGCCGCCGTACCGCTTGACGATCTCGTACTCGCCCTCTTCCTGTTCGTGCCAGGCCGCGGGCGCCTCGAAGTCACGCGCATTGGCCAGGCCGTTGCTGCCGATGGGGCCGAGTTCGGGCAAGCGGAAGGCCGCGCCGTAGTTTTCGCAGACATAGCCACGCGCCGGCACATCCAGCGGGTCGACCTTGAAGGCCATGCCGCGCGGCAGCAAGGCGATGGAGCCGGGCGCGACCTTGAGGCGGCCGAGTTCCGTCGTCACCAGCAGCCGGCCTTGCTGGGGGACGAGCAGCATCTCGGCATCGGCATTCACCAGCGCGCGGCGGCCCATGGCGTGCGAGGCCACATAGGCCAGCGCGCCCATGCCGGCGATGCCGACCTCGCCGTTGACGGCATAGCTGCGCAGGCTGTCGACGAAATCACCGTCATCGTGCAGGGGCGTCGGGCCCCAGCGCAGCGGGTCAGGCGAAGCGCACTCGCCTTGCGCCGCACCGCTCTTCCACAGCGCATGCGCCAGTGGCTCGTAGCCGCCGACGACGACCGAAGGCTGGCGGCGGTACATCCAGGTGCGGTGGTTGTCGGCCCGCGGCGCGGTGAAGGCGCTGCCGGACAGCAGTTCGGCATAGAGGCCGTGCGGCGCTTTCTGCGGGCTGTTGCGGCCGATAGGCAGCGCGCCGGCATGGGCCTCGCTGCTGTGCTGATTGCCGAAGCCAGTGAGGTAGGTCAGTTCAGTCATGGTGTTCGTGATGGGCGGGCGCAGTCATTCGGATTCGCGCGCAAGCGCGAAGGCCTGTCTCAGCACCTCGCGGTCGCCGATGTGGTTGCACAGGATCAG
>CBHWBD010000344.1:0-3222 GCA_966111775.1 uncultured Comamonadaceae bacterium
ATCGGCCGCGAGCGCGGCTACCACGGCGTCAACTTCGGCGGCATCTCGGTGGGCGGCATGGTGGCCAACCGCAAGATGTTCGGCAGCCTGCTGGCCGGCGTCGACCACATCCGCCACACCCACGATCCGGCGCGCAACGCCTTCTCGGTCGGCATTCCGCAGCACGGCGCCGAGTTCGCCGACGACCTCGAGCGCCTGGTGGCCCTGCACGACGCCTCGACCATCGCCGCCGTCATCGTCGAGCCCGTGGCCGGCTCCACCGGCGTGCTGATCCCGCCCCAGGGCTATCTGCAACGCCTGCGCGACATCTGCGACAGGCACGGCATCCTGCTGATCTTCGACGAGGTCATCACCGGCTTCGGCCGCACCGGCAAGCCCTTCGGTGCCCAGACCTTCGGCGTGACGCCCGACCTGATGACGGTGGCCAAGGGCATCACCAACGGCTGCGTGCCCATGGGCGCGGTGTTCGCCCAGCAGAAGATCCACGACGCCTTCATGACCGGGCCCGAGCACCTGATCGAGTTCTTCCACGGCTACACCTACTCGGCCCACCCGCTGGCCTGCGCGGCCGGCATCGCCACGCTGGACACCTATGCCGACGACGACCTGCTCACGCGCGCCGCGCGCATGCAGGACGAGTTCGCCAAGGCCCTGCACTCGCTGCGCGAGGAACCCAATGTCATCGACGTGCGCAATATCGGCCTGGTCGGCGGCATCGAGTTGAAGCCTCTGGACGGCCAGCCCGCCAAGCGCGCCTTCAATGTCTTCCTGGACTGCTGGGACAAGGGCCTCTTGATCCGCACGACGGGCGACACGATTGCGCTGTCGCCGCCACTCATCATCGAGAGCAGCCATATTGAACGCATCATCGACACGCTGCGTGGTGCTCTCCGGCGAGCCGCCTGAACCCGTGCACTAGACTGCGCCGCCCGCAGCGGTGCGATGCCGCTGCCTAAGGACTGAGTTGATGAAGTTGATTGCCCGCTGCGCCGCCGCCGCAGCCTCCCTGCTGCTGGCCCTGCCGGCCCTTGCCCAGAACCTGACCTATCTCGGCCAGCAGATCGTGCAGGGCAGCCCGAACTTTCGCGGCGCACCGGTGGGCGGCCTGTCCAGCATCGACTACGTGGCCGCGACCGGCCGCTACCTGGCCATCTCCGACGACCGCAGCGACCGCGGCCCGGCCCGCTTCTACGAGCTGAGCCTGGACCTGGCCAAGTTCCGCCGCAGCGCCAGCCCCGGCGATGCCGGCGTGACCTGGGTCAACGTGACGACCATCCTCGACCTGGACGGCCAGCCCTTCGGCCGCAACATGGTCGATCCCGAGAGCCTGCGCCTGGATACCAAACGCAATCTCATCTATTGGGGCAACGAAGGCCAGCGCGTCTCGGGCGGGATGCAGAACCCGACCGTGCGTCGCATGACCCCCGACGGCAAGCCGGCCGGCGAATTCCCGGTGCCCAGCTACTACAACCCCTCGGGCAGCGCCAGCGGCATCGCGGCCGGGGACGTCGGCGTCTACAACAACCTGGCCTTCGAGAGCATCGCCATCACGCCCGACGGCAAGACCGTGTGGACCATGGTCGAGAACGGCCTGGCCCAGGACAGCCTGCCCACGGCGGTTGGCCGCGGCAGCCGTGCCCGCATGCTGTCCTTCGACCTGGACAGCGGCAAGGCCGGCGCCGAGTACATCTACGACGTCGGCCCCGTGCCCTTCCCGCCGGCGCGCCAGGGCGACTTCGCCACCAACGGCGTGCCTGACATGCTGGCCCTGTCGGCCCACGAGTTCATCGTCATCGAGCGCGCCTTTGCCGTCGGCGCGCAGACGCCGGGCATCGCCGCGCTGACCAAGCAGCCCACCAGCAACACCATCAAGCTGTATCTGATCGACACCCGTGGCGCCACCGACGTGTCGGGCTGGCCCAGCATCAAGGGCCGCGAGGTCGTGCCCGTCAAGCGCGCCATGCTGCTGGACCTGTCCTCGCTGAAGAACGACGACGGCAGCGTGCTGGCCCTGGACAACATCGAGGGCATCACCTTCGGGCCGATGTTCGAGGGCAAGCGCACCCTCATCCTCGTCTCGGACAACAACTTCAATCCGGCCCAGTTCACGCAGTTCATTGCCTTCACGGTTGATGGCAACCTGAATTGATGCACCCGGTTCCCTGGCGCGCCTATGCGCTGCTCGCGGCCAGCACCAGCCTGGTCGGTAGCTATGTCGGCCTGTCCAAGCTGCTGGTGGTGGCCTTCCCGGTCTTTCTGCTGGCCGGGCTGCGCTTCGGCTTCGCGGCCCTGCTGATGCTGCCCTGGCTGAAGAAGCCCGCCAGCGAAGCACCGCTGGACGCGCGTTCGCGCTGGCTGCTCTTCCTCGAATCCTTCCTCGGCAACTTCCTGTTTTCCATCTGCATGCTGTTCGGCCTGCGACAGAGCTCGGCCGTGGTCGCGGGCGTCATCATGGCCGGCATCCCGGCGGCCGTGGCCTTGCTGAGCTGGGTGGTGCTGCGCGAGCGCCTGGGCGGTCGCGTGCTGGCCGGCATTGGCTGCGCGGTAGGCGGCATCGCGTTGGTGGCAACGGGCAAACAGGGGGGCGCCGACACCACGCCCGTGGGCGCCCTGCTGCTGCTGGCCGCCGTGTTCTGCGAGGCCTGCTATGTCGTCATCGGCAAGAAGCTGACGGCCGGCCTCGGCCCCAAGCGCATCAGCGCCCTGATCAATCTCTGGGGCCTGGCCCTGGTCTCGCCACTGGCGATCTGGCGGGCCCTGAGCTTCGATTTCAGCGCGCCGCGGGTGCTGGACTGGGCCTTGCTGGCCTATTACGCCGCCACGGCCAGCGTCATCACCGTCTGGCTGTGGATGGCCGGCCTGCGAGGGCTGCCGGCCGCCAAGGCCGGCGTCTTCATGGTCTTCCTGCCCATCAGCACGGCGCTGATCGGCCTGGCGCTGGGCGAATCCATTTCCGCCTTGCAGGTCCTGGCCTATGGCATGGCCTTATTGGGTGTGCTGCTGGCGACATGGCCGGTCAAGCAGGAGCCAGCGAGGCGGTGAGCGTGGCCCGCGCCGGGGCGAGTTGTGGTGGTCGGCAAGGCGCGGGTGACGCGGCGTGGCGGGCGCCACGCAAGGAGCCGGCAACGCCGCCGGGCGCCGCAAATCGCCCCGGCCCTGCGGGTTGGGGCTGGCAAGGGCGCATGCGGCGTTGCTCGAGCCTCGTGGGCACGAGCCCACTTC
>CBHWBD010000345.1:0-3206 GCA_966111775.1 uncultured Comamonadaceae bacterium
CGAGCAGGACCTGCTGTTCTTCCTGATCGACATCGACCACTTCAAGCGCATCAACGATGCCCATGGCCACATGGCGGGCGATGCCGTGCTGATGCAGATGCGCGGCCGGCTGGAGCAGGTCTTCCGCGCCACCGACTACCTGGTGCGCTGGGGCGGCGAGGAGTTCCTCATCGTCGCCCGCGGCACGCCGCGCCGTCGCGCCGCCGAGCTGGCCGAACGGGCCCGCCAGGCCGTCTCGGCCCAGCCCTTCGAGCTGACCGGCGGCCTGAGCCTGGCCATGACCTGCTCGGTCGGGTTCTCGGCCTTCCCGCTGTGCGCCAGCCTGCCGCGCGCGCTGGACTGGCATGCCGCCATCGACCTGGCCGATGCGGCCCTCTCCGACGCCAAGGACACCGGCCGCAACGCCTGGGTCGGCCTGCTGGACGCCCGCGCCGGCAGCGAGGACGAACTGCGTCAGGACATCCGCCGGCCGCTGGAAAGCTGGGCGGCGAGCGGGCGGCTGACGCTGCTGCGCTCGAGTCGCGGCTGAGGTGGATCAGCCGCCGGCCTGATCCAGCGCCGGCCCCCACCCCAACGGCGCCGGCAGCGCCGCCAGGATGCGCTGGCGCAGCGGTGCGTAGGCCTCATCCACCGGCTGGCCGGCGCGTTGCGCCAGCGGGTCCTGGTGGCTGCCGAAGGCCTCGTCCAGCTCGGCCCAGTCGTCGGCGCTGAAGATGCGGGCCGCCAGCGGCAGGATCTCGGTTTCCTCGCGCTTCATGTGGCGCAGATAGCGCGCCGCGTAGACCTTGAGCTGCTGCTCGAACTTCTCGCGTCGGGGCTCGCCCATCTGCTCCCAGGCCAGCAGGCTGTGCTGCAGCTCGCGGATGGCGCGCTCGCCCTGGGCGTGGTCGGCATCGAGGTCGTCCAGCACGTCGCGCAGCTGCGGGGACAGCGCGCGCAGCTTGGGGAACAGCAGCTCGCTTTCCTTGGTGTGATGCAGGCGTTCCGGAAATTCGTCGACGTAGAAGAGCATGGCGCGCAGCGCCGTGAAGTCGGGTTGCACGCCGGCGCGGCGCTGGGCATCGAGCAGCAGGGGCAGGGTGCGCAGCATGGCGGCCAGCGCGTCGTGCTCGGCGCGGATGACGCGCACGGCCAGGGGCATGGTCGACGAAGGCATGGTGAGAGCGTCGCGCGTTGTCGGACGGCCGACCTTGCGCTGGATCAAGCCGCCGGAGGGCCCGGCCCGGCTACCCCCGTAAAATCCCTGGTTTTTGCCCTCCCGCCCAAGAAAGCCCCGGCCATGACAGCATCGACCGCCTCCCCCACCCTCATGGCCAACGCGATCCGCGCCCTCGCGATGGACGCGGTGCAGGCGGCCAACTCCGGCCACCCGGGCGCCCCCATGGGCATGGCCGACATCGCCGTGGCGCTGTGGGCGCGTCACCTCAAGCACAACCCGGCCAACCCGCACTGGGCCGACCGCGACCGCTTCGTGCTGTCCAACGGCCACGGTTCCATGCTGATCTACGCCCTGCTGCATCTGACGGGCTATGAGCTGCCCATCGAGGAGCTGAAGGCCTTCCGCCAGCTGCACAGCAAGACCCCGGGCCACCCCGAAGTGGGCATCACCGTCGGCGTTGAGACCACGACGGGCCCGCTGGGCCAGGGCGTCACCAACGCCGTCGGCCTGGCCCTGGCCGAGAAGCTGATGGCGCGCGACTTCAACCGCGAAGGCCATGAGGTCGTCGACCACCACACCTATGTCTTCCTGGGCGACGGCTGCCTGATGGAAGGCATCAGCCACGAGGCCGCCGCGCTGGCCGCGGCCTGGAAGCTGAACAAGCTGATCGCCATCTACGACGACAACGGCATCTCCATCGACGGCCAGGTCGCGCCCTGGTTCGGCGACGACACCGCCAAGCGCTTCCAGGCCTATGGCTGGAACGTCGTCGGCCCGGTGGACGGCCATGACGTCGACGCCGTCGACGACGCCATCGGCAAGGCCAAGAAGAGCGCCGACAAGCCGACGCTGATCATCGCCAAGACCCACATCGGCAAGGGCTCGCCCAACCGCGCCAACACGGCCAAGGCCCACGGCGAGCCGCTGGGCGCCGAAGAAATCAAGCTGACCCGCGAAGCCCTGGGCTGGACGCACGAACCCTTCATCGTGCCGCCCGAGGTCTACAACGCCTGGGACCACAAGTCGGCCGGTGACCGCGTCGAGAGCGAGTGGGACCTGCGCTTCGACGCCTATGCCGAAGCCCACCCCGAACTGGCCGCCGAGTTCCAGCGCCGCATGGCCGGCGTGCTGCCCGCCGACTTCGCGCAGATCGCCGTCGACGCCGTCGTCAAGGCCCACGCCGAAGCCCAGACCGTCGCCAGCCGCAAGGCCAGCCAGCTGGCCCTCGAAGCCTTCACGCTGAAGCTGCCCGAGATGCTGGGCGGCAGCGCCGACCTGACCGGCTCCAACCTGACCAACACGTCCAGCACGCCGGCCCTGCGCATCGGCGCCGACGGCACGCCCAACAACGGCCGCCACATCAACTACGGCGTGCGCGAGTTCGGCATGGCCGCCATCATGAACGGCATCGCCCTGCACGGCGGCTTCATCCCCTACGGCGGCACCTTCCTGACCTTCAGCGACTACAGCCGCAACGCCATCCGCATGGCCGCGCTGATGAAGACCCGCGTCATCCACGTGATGACCCACGACTCCATCGGTCTGGGCGAGGACGGCCCGACCCACCAGTCCATCGAGCATGTCGCCAGCCTGCGCCTGATCCCGGGCCTGGACGTCTGGCGCCCGGCCGACACGACCGAGACCGTCGTCGCCTGGACCATGGCCCTGGGCAATGCCCAGCGCCCCAGCCTGCTGGCCCTGAGCCGCCAGAACCTGGCCTACTCGCCCAAGACCAATGTGGACGAGATCGCCAGGGGTGCCTACGTGCTGGCCGACCCGGTGGGACCGAAAGGAAAAGGCAAGGCCCAGGCCGTCATCATCGCCACCGGCTCCGAAGTGCAGCTGGCCATGGCCGCCAAGGCCCTGCTGGCCGAACAGGGCGTCAAGGTGCGCGTCGTCTCCATGCCGTCCACCAACGTCTTCGACCGCCAGGACAAGGACTACAAGAAGAGCGTGCTGCCCAAGGGCCTGCCGCGCGTGGCCGTGGAGATGGGCGTCAGCGACTTCTGGTGGAAGTACGGCGTGGACGCCGTCGTCGGCATCGACA
>CBHWBD010000346.1:0-3183 GCA_966111775.1 uncultured Comamonadaceae bacterium
TGGCGCCCTTGGACACGCCGGTGGTGCCGCCGGTGTACTGCAGGAAGGCGACGTCGTCGGGGCCGAGTTCGGCCTTCTTCAGCGTCATCCGCTCGCCATGGCGCAGGGCTTCGTTGAAGCGCACCACGGTGCGGCCGTCGCCGACGGCCAAGCGGAACTCCGGCACCATCTTCTTCAGATGGCGCACGGCGAAATTGATCAGCGGGCCCTTCCACCAGTTCAGCAGGTCGCCCATGGACGCAAGCACGACATGCTTCACGTCGGTCGCGTTGATGACCTCTTCCAGTGTGTGGGCGAAGTTCTCCAGCACGACGATGGCGCGGGCGCCCGAGTCCTTGAGCTGGTGCTCCAGCTCGCGCGGCGTGTACAGCGGGTTGACGTTCACGACGACGAAGCCCGCGCGCAGGATGGCCGCGATGGCCACGCCGTACTGCAGCAGATTCGGCATCATGATGGCGACGCGGTCGCCCTGCTTCAGCCCTTGCGCCTGCAGCCAGGCGCCGAGTTGCATGGACAGCTGGTCGATCTCGGCGAAGCGCATGCGCTGGCCCATGCAGATGGCCGCGTCGCGCTGGGCATGCTTGCGGAAGGCCTCGTTGAGCATGTCCACCAGCGAGCCATGGACGCGGGTGTCGATCTGCGCCGGCACGCCGGCCGGGTAGCTGGCCAGCCAGGGCTTGGCGCGGGATGTCACTTCGGTGACTTCGGCAAGGACGGCGGTCATCGGCGGGCCTCTCTGGCGTGCGCTGCGGTGAAGCCGACGATGTTGGGACGCGCGGTTACATCAAGCTAGGGGAGTTGCCCTAACGCAGAAGCTTCATTGCGAAACAAGGCGCGTGCGAGTGTGTCTTCGCGCTGTCGCACAGTGGACAGGAAGTCCGCGGCACCGCGCATGGCGCGGAAGGTATCGAAACCGCTTTCGAGGAAGGCTTGCAGGGCGCCGAGTCCGGCCATCTGCGCCGGGCCGCGCATCAGCCTCAAGGTCTGGCGCAGCAGGGGCTTGCGGGTCAGCCTGTCCAACGATTCGCCGACCGCCATGGTCAGCTCGATCTGCTGCTGGCGCCCGGCCGGCTCGCCGCAGGCCCGCCAGGCGATGCCGTAGTCGTGAGCCGTGATGTCGGGCGACAGCAGGTGCTCGGCCATGCGCGTGTCCAGGCGTTCCGACAGGGCGTGCAGGCGGGCCAGCCTGGCGACGGTGTCGACGACCTCCTCGGGGAAGAGCCGGGTCAGCGTCGGGATGACGCGGGCGAACTGGGCGTCGCGCTGGCGGTAGTCGTCGGGGCCGTAGAGCTCGTGCAGGAAAAAGCGTGTGGCGGCCTCGTAGCGCGGGTTGGCCAGCAGGTCGGCATAGGTCTGGGCAAAACGCTGCTGCTGGAAGGCCTTCAGGCTCCGGACGCGGGCGTCGAGCTCCGGGTCGGCAGCGCGGCGGGCGCGTTCGGCGTCGACGGCGCGCAGTTCCTGCAGCAGGGATTCGGCTCTGAGGTGGTCCATGGGGCCCTGGAATTCTGCCTTCCTACACTGGGGCGATGAACGGACGACTGCAAAGGATGTGGGTGCTGGCGCGGCTGGCGGTGGCGCTGGGCGTCGGTTGGCGCTTCGGCTGGGCCTGGGGGCTGCTGACCCTGGGCCTGCATGCGGCCATCCTGGCCGGGGGCTTCGTGCAGCTGCGCTGGGTGAACCGGCCGGCGCCGAGCTGGGGTCAGCTGCTGCGCGCCTGGGCGCACGAGGTCGTCGCCAGCGAACTGGCCTTTTCCTGGCGCCAGCCCTGGCGGGAATGGGCCGAACCCGACCATCTGCCGGGCCGTGCCGAACGTGGCGTGCTGCTGGTGCACGGCTTTTCCTGCAACCGCGGGCGCTGGAACGGCTGGATGAGGAAGCTGCGCGGACAGGGCGTCGCCTTCATCGCGCCATCGCTGGAGCCGGCCTTCGGCAGCATCGACGCCTATGCCGACGAGATCGAGGCGGGCGTGCGAACGCTCAAGGCCCTGACCGGCCGCATGCCCCTGCTGTGCGCCCACAGCATGGGCGGCCTCGCGCTGCGCGCCTGGTGGCGGCAATACGGCGCGGGCCATGAAGCACCGCATGTCATCACGCTGGGCTCACCCCACCAGGGCACGCGCATGGCGGCGCTCGGCTTGGGGATCAACACCCAGCAGATGCGTTTGGGCAATGCCTGGCTGGCGGCCCTGCCGGGGATGCCCGATGTCGACTGCATCTGGACGCCCTGCGACCAGATCGTCAACCCGGCAGACAAGGCCATCCTCGCCGGCGCGCGGGCGCACCGGCTGGATGGCGTGGGGCATATGGGCCTGGTCCATTCGGACGAGGCCTGGCAGCTCGTTCAGACGGCCTTGGCCGGCTCGTCTTTCAGTACCCCACGGCGGATCTGATCGAGCTCGATGCTCTCGAACAGGGCCTTGAAATTGCCCTCGCCGAAGCCCTCGTTGCCCTTGCGCTGGATCAGCTCGAAAAAGATCGGGCCGATGACTTCCTTGGTGAAGATCTGCAGCAGCAGCTCGTTGTCCACGCCCAGGTGGGTGGCGCCGTCGATGAGGATGCGCAGGCGCTTCAGCTCGTCGACGTTCTCGCCATGGCCGGGCAGGCGCTTGTCGATGAGGTCGAAATAGGTCTCGATGGTGTCCTGGAAGGCCACGCCCGTGCCCTTCATGCCCTCGACCGACTGGTAGATGTCGGTCGTGCCCAGCGCCACGTGCTGGATGCCCTCGCCGTGGTACAGGTCCAGGTATTCGGCGATCTGGCTCTTGTCGTCCGAGCTCTCGTTGATGGGGATGCGGATCTTGCCGCAGGGGCTGGTCATGGCCTTGCTCTTCAGGCCGGTCAGCTTGCCCTCGATGTCGAAGTAGCGCACCTCGCGGAAGTTGAAGAAGCGCTCGTAGAACTCCGACCATTCCTTCATGCGGCCGCGGAAGACGTTGTGCGTCAGGTGGTCGATCTCGGTCAGGCCATGGCCTACCGGGTTCGGGTCGACCGGCTGGCCGCTCGCGTCCAGCAGCGGCACGAAGTCGACGTCGTAGATGCTGATGTTGCCGATGGCGCCGGCTGCTGAGCCGCCCTTGCCCTGCCAGCGGTCGACGAAATAGATCAGCGAGTCGCCGATGCCCTTGATGGCCGGGATGTTCAGCTCCATCGGGCCGGCCTTGTTGTCGAAGCCCCAGGCGCCCA
>CBHWBD010000347.1:0-3114 GCA_966111775.1 uncultured Comamonadaceae bacterium
AGATGGGCCGCGACAAGGAGACCCAGGCCATCCTGCCGCTGCGCGGCAAGGTGCTGAACGCCTGGGAGGTCGAGCGCGACCTGCTCTTCAAGAACAACGAGATCCACGACATCTCGGTGGCCCTGGGCGTGGACCCGCATGGCCCGAGCGACACGCCCGACCTGTCCGGCCTGCGCTATGGCAAGGTCTGCATCCTGTCCGACGCCGACGTCGACGGCTCCCACATCCAGGTGCTGCTGCTGACGCTGTTCTTCCGTCATTTCCCCAAGCTGGTCGAGGCCGGCCATGTCTATGTCGCCCGCCCGCCGCTGTATCGCGTGGACGCGCCGGCCCGCGGCAAGAAGCCGGCGGCCAAGCTCTACGCACTGGACGAGGGCGAGTTGACGGCCACGCTGGACAAGCTGCGCAAGGAAGCCGCCCGCGAAGGCAGCTGGAGCATCAGCCGCTTCAAGGGCCTGGGCGAGATGAGCGCTGAGCAGCTCTGGGACACGACGCTGAACCCCGAGACGCGCCGCTTGTCGCGGGTCGAGTACGGCCAGCTCGACTTCGCCGCCACGGTGGATGCCTTCAACAAGCTGATGGGCAAGGGCGAAGCCGCCTCGCGCCGTGAATTGATGGAACTGCACGGCGACTCCATAGAGGTCGACGTCTGATGCAGACGGTCTACAACGCCGGGCACGCGGCCCATGCGGCAACGCATGAGTTCTTCCGCGGCCGTTTGGTGCCGGCGTTCGAGATTCCGGCGCGAGCCGACTACATCCTGCAGGCGGTGCAAAGCGCTGGCCTGGGTGAGGTGCTGGCGCCTGTCGACCATGGCCGCACGCCGCTGGAGCGCGTGCATTCGACCCGCTACCTGGACTTCATCCAGGGTGCCCATGCCGAGTGGCTGGCCACGGGTGGCGAGGGCGACGCCTTCCCTGCGGTCTGGCCGGTGCGTTCGCTGCGCAGCGATGTCGAGCCGGCGAGCTTCGCGGCCCGCATGGGCCTGTACTCCATGGACAGCGGCACGCCGCTGACGTCCGGCAGTTGGGCCGCGGCCTATGCCGGCGCCCAGGCCTCGCTGACGGCCCTGGATCGGGTGCTGGCCGGCCAGCGCTCGGCCTATGTGCTGACCCGCCCGCCCGGCCACCATGCCGGCGCCGACTTCTTCGGCGGCTATTGCTTCATCAACAACGCCGCCGTGGCCGCGCAGGCCGCCCGGGACGCGGGCTTGGCGCGCGTGGCCATCCTGGACGTGGACTACCACCACGGCAATGGCACCCAGGCCATCTTCTACGACCGCGCCGACGTCTTCTACGCCAGCATCCATGGCGATCCGCGCACCGAATTCCCCTTCTTCCTCGGCCATGCCGACGAGACCGGGGCGGGCGAGGGTGTGGGCTTCAATGCCAACTACCCGCTGCCGGTGGGTGTGGCCAACGAGGACTGGTTTGCAGCGTTGGAGCAGGCACTTGGGAAGCTGACGGCCAACCGGCCCGAGCTGCTCATCGTGTCCCTGGGCGTCGACACCTATGGCGGCGACCCCATCTCCCACTTCAAGCTGGACGAGCCCGAGTTCCGCCGCATGGGCGAGCGCCTGGCCGCCTTCGGTGCGCCGACGCTGTTCGTGCAGGAAGGTGGTTACGCCACCGAGGCCATCGGGCGCAATGTCGTCGCCGTGCTGCAGGGTTTTGAAGCGGCATGAGCCTGCGCCTGCGTCCCACCATGCTGTCCGATCTGGACTGGGTCGTCTCGCTCGAGCGCGACGGTGCCAATCTGCCCTTCATCACGCCCTGGGACCGCACCCAGCACGAAGGCGCCATCCGCTTTCCGGACTCGCGCCACTTCATCCTGGAAGAGGGCGACGCGCTCGACCGCATCGGCTTCGTCATCCTGCAGGGCTGCCGCAACCCGAACGGCTCGGTGGAGCTGAAGCGCCTCGTGTTGCAGCCCAAGGGGCGCGGCCTGGGGCGCGCGGCCGTGAGGCAGCTCAAGGCCATGGCTTTCGCGCAGTTGAAGGCGCACCGCTTCTGGCTGGACGTGAAGGCCTTGAACACGCGGGCCTTCGAGCTGTATCGCAGCGAGGGCTTTGTCGAAGAGGGCCGCCTGCGTGAAAGCGTGCGCGTGACCATCGACGGCGCCGACGGCTATGACTCGCTGATCGTCATGTCCCTGCTGGACCGCGAATACCAGGCCCGTGTGGCGCTGGGGGCGGAGGCCGCATGAGGTTCGCGTGGCCGTTGCTCTTCCTGGCGCTGCCGGCCCATGCCGACCTGTGGGGCTATGTCGACGCGGCCGGCATGGCCCATTTCGCGCCGCGCCAGCTGGATGCGCGTTACGCGCCCGTGCTCGGCAGCGTCGGCATGCAGCGCGTGCCCGGCAAGACCGACGCGGGCCTCGCCCTGCTGAGCTGGCTGGAGATCGCACCCGAGGTGAAGTCCGTCCAGCCCTGGCTGCGCGAGGCTGCCGCCCAGCATGGCGTGGACGCCGACCTGCTGAAGGCCATCATCGCCGTCGAGTCCGGCTATCAGCGCAACGCCGTGTCGCCTCGCGGTGCCACGGGCCTGATGCAGATCACACCCGAGACGGCCAGCCGCTACGCGACACCGGCCGACGCCGCCCGTCTCATCGAGCCGCGCATCAACATTCACACCGGCGCCCGCATGCTGGCCGACCTGATGCGCCGCTTCGGCCGCATCGACGCCGCGCTGGCGGCCTGGAATGCCGGTGAGGGCGCCGTGCGCCGTGCCGGCAACCGTGTTCCCGATATCGACGAAACCCAGGCCCATGTGCATCTCGTCCTCGAGTTGTACTGGGCTTTGCTGCAGCAGAGCCAACCGGCCCGCGCCCAGCACTTGACCTTGCACCCATGAGTTCCCAGACCACGATCGACTTCTCCGGCCCCACCGATGGTGGCGGTGAGGACAGCAATGCGCTGACCCTGGCGGCCTACGCCCAGCAGGCCTATCTCGAATACGCCCTCAGCGTCGTCAAGGGCCGGGCCCTGCCGTCCTATGCCGACGGCCAGAAGCCGGTGCAGCGCCGCATCCTGTATGCGATGAAGCAGCTCGGCCTGGGCTGGAGCGGCAACTCCGGCGCCAAGCCCGTCAAGGGCGCCAAGGTCGTCGGCGACGT
>CBHWBD010000348.1:0-3067 GCA_966111775.1 uncultured Comamonadaceae bacterium
CGACTGCGCCGCCTTCACGCTGATCTGCTGGCCGACGATGGAGCGCGCCAGCGTCGCAAACGCGTCGCCACGGCTTTGCAGGCGAGCCTCGCCGAACTGGGGGATCAGCTTCTTCAGCACGCGGTCGCGCTTGACCAGGTGCTTGCAGGCCTCGTCCCAATAGGGCGGAATGACTTCAGGCGTGACGCCAACAGGGGGCTTGGACGCCATCAGCTCTTCACCCAGGTCGTACCGTCCGCACCGTCCTTCAACGTGATGCCCTTGGCCGACAACTCGGCACGGATCGCGTCGGCGCCGGCGAAGTCCTTGGCGGCCTTGGCGGCGGCGCGGGCGCCGATGCGCTCCTCGATCCAGGCGCCGTCGTCGCTCGAACCGCCTTGCAGGTAGGCGCGGGGCTCCTGCTGCAGCACGCCGAGCACGCCGGCCAGCGCCTTCAACAGGCCGGCCCGCTCGGGCGAACGGTCACGGTTGACCTCGTTGACCAGGTCGAACAACACGGCCATCGCGCCGGGCGTGCCGAAGTCTTCGTCCATCGCGGCCTTGAAGGCCGCCGCACTGGGCTCGGCCCAGTCGATGGTGACGTCGGCCGGCGGCACGGCATCCAGCGCCGTGTAGAGACGCGTCAGCGCCGTGCGGGCGTCTTCCAGATGGGTGTCGCTGAAGTTGAATGGCCGACGGTAGTGCGTGCGCAGCATGAAGAAGCGCAGCGTCTCGCCGTCGAACTTCTGCAGCACGTCGCGGATGGTGAAGAAGTTGCCCAGGCTCTTGGACATCTTCTCGCCGTCGACGTTCAGGAAGCCGTTGTGCAGCCAGTACTTGGCGAAGTCGTAGCCGGCACCCTCGCTTTGCGCGATCTCGTTCTCGTGGTGCGGGAACTGCAGGTCGGCGCCGCCGCCGTGGATGTCGAAGCTCTCGCCCAGCAGCGCGCAACTCATGGCCGAGCACTCGATGTGCCAGCCGGGGCGGCCTTCGCCGAAGGGCGCGGCCCACTTGGCGTCGGACGGCTCATCGGCCTTGGCGGCCTTCCACAGCACGAAGTCCAGCGGGTCCAGCTTGCCGTCGTCCACCGCCACGCGCTCGCCGGCGCGCAGGTCGTCGATGCTCTTGCCGCTGAGCTTGCCGTAGCCCTCGAACTTGCGCACCGCGTAGTTCACGTCGCCGCCTTCGGCGCGATAGGCCAGGCCACGCTCTTCGAGACGCTCGATCAGCGACAGCATCTGCGGCACGTAGTCGGTGGCGCGCGGCTCATGGTCGGGGCGCAGCAGACCGACGGCGGCGAAGTCTTCGTGCATCGCGGCCGACATCTCTTGCGTCAGCTGACGGATGGTGATGCCACGCTCGACGGCACGCTTGATGATCTTGTCGTCGATGTCGGTGATGTTGCGCACATAGGTGACGTCCAGGCCGCTGGCGCGCAGCCAGCGATAGATGACGTCGAACGCCATGTTCATGCGCAGATGTCCCATGTGACACAGGTCGTAGACCGTGATGCCGCAGACGTACATGCGCACTTGGCCAGGCACGAGCGGTTGGAAGTCTTCGAGAGTGCGGCTGAGGGAATTGAAAACGCGCAGGGACATGGGAGAGATACGGGCGGTAGCCACCAACAAGAAGCCCCGCACCGGGTCCGGCCAGGCGGGGCTCATAGAATGAATTCAGTATAGCGGTCGACCCTGACACCGCCCCCCGCTACAACCCTCATGCGCCTGCCCTTCTCCACCCTCCTGCTGCTCGCTGCCTTGGCCGCCACGCCAGCCCGCGCCGACGATCTCGCAAGCGCCCAGCGCCTGTGGCTGGCCGGCCAGAAAACCCAGGCCGTCGAGCAGGTCGAACAGGCCCTGACCCGCCAACCCGACGACCTGCAACTGCGCTTCGCCCTGGGCGTCATGCGCATGGAACTCGGCGAGCGCGCCAAGGCCCTGGACATCTTCACGCGCCTCACGCAGGACTTCCCCGACCTGGCCGACCCCTACAACAATCTCGCCGTCCTGCATGCCGCAAACGGCGAGCTCGACGAGGCCAAGGCCGCGCTGGAACAGGCCCTGCGCCTGCACCCCGAGCATGCCCAGGCTCAGGAGAATCTCGGCGATGTGCTGCTGCGGCTGGCCCTGCGGTCCTACCAGCGTGCCCAGAAGGCGTCACTGATGCCCAGCGACGCGCTGGCCGGCAAGATCAACCGCACACTGGCCCTGACCCGCGAACTGCGAACCCACTAACCCTCCGCCTCCCATGACCAAGTTCCTTCCCCTCCTCCTCGCCGGCCTGCTGGTCACGCTGGGCGCCGAGGCCCAGACCGTCAAGCTGCAGACGACCGAGGGCGACATCCGCATCCAGTTGGACGCCGAGAAGGCGCCCAAGTCGGTCGCCAACTTCGTCCAGTACGTGAAGGCGGGCCACTACAACGGCACCCTCTTCCACCGCGTCATCGCCACCTTCATGATCCAGGGCGGCGGCTTCGACGCCAAGCTGAACCAGAAGCCCACCAAGGCTCCCATCCCGCTGGAATCGCACAACGGCCTCAGCAATGTGCGTGGCAGCATCGCGATGGCGCGCACCAACGACCCGAACTCGGCCACCTCTCAGTTCTTCATCAACGTCGAAGACAACCTGCGCCTGGACGGCGAGCCCGAGGACAAGGCCAGCGGCTATGCCGTCTTCGGCCAGGTCATCGAGGGCATGGACGTCGTCGACAAGATCCGCGCCGCCGAAGTTGCCCCGCACGGCATGCACCAGCACTTCCCGGTCAAGCCCATCTTCATCACCAAGGCTCTCGTCGAGCCCGTCAAAAAATGAGCCACCAAGTCAAACTCACCACCAATCACGGCGACATCCTCATCGAGCTGGACGCCGAAAAGGCGCCGCTGTCGGTCGCCAACTTCCTCAGCTATGTGCGCAGCGGCCACTACGACGGCACGGTCTTCCACCGCGTCATCAAGGGCTTCATGATCCAGGGCGGCGGTTTCGAAGCCGGCATGAAGCAGAAGTCGACCGAGGCGCCGATCCAGAACGAGGCCAACAACGGCCTGAAGAACGCCCACTACACGCTGGCCATGGCGCGCACCAACGC
>CBHWBD010000349.1:0-3057 GCA_966111775.1 uncultured Comamonadaceae bacterium
CGTGAAGGCGTCAGGACCTAAACCTGGTGCGTCTACCAATTTCGCCACCCGCGCAACGGGTTGGTTCTGGTGGGGCGGCTCATGACGAGCAACCCCTTTAGCGACGATTCAGGCGATTCGGCAAACCGGCGATTGTAGCGACCTCGCACGGCCTACCCGCCGCCCCGATGCGCGGGGCGGCAAAACCCTGAAGAAAACCGTCAGACCGCGTCCGGAGCTTCGGTGTCGGCGAAGCGGCTGTGCAGCCGGCTGTGCTCCTCTTCCTGAGGGCGCACGACGCGGAACCAGGCCGCGTACATGGCCGGCAGGGCCAGCAGGGTCAGCACGGTGGCGACGATGAGGCCACCCATGATGGCCACCGCCATCGGGCCCCAGAACACGCTGCGCGACAGCGGGATCATGGCCAGCACGGCCGCCGCCGCCGTCAGCACGATGGGGCGGAAGCGCCGCACCGCCGACTCGACGATGGCCGACCAGTCCGGCACGCCGCGCGCGCGGTCCTGCTCGATCTGGTCGATCAGGATGACGGAGTTGCGCATGATCATGCCCATCAGCGCGATGACGCCGAGCAGGGCGACGAAGCCGAAGGGACGGTCCAGCGCCAGCAGCGCGAAAGCCGCGCCGGCAATACCGAACGGCCCGGTCATGAAGACCAGTATGGCCCGGCTGAAGCTATGCAGCTGCAGCATCAACAGCGTGAAGGTGATAAAAAGCATGATGGGCACGCCCGCCGCGATGGAGCCGGTTCCCTTGCTGCTCTCCTCCACGGCGCCGGCGATCTGGATGCCATAGCCGATAGGCATCTGCTTCTGCAGTTCATCCAGCTTGGGCCAGACCTCCTTGGTCACCGTGGCGCCCTGCAGGCCCTCGGCGACGTCGCCCTGCACCGTCACGGCATACAGGCGCCCTTCGCGCCACATGACACCGGGCTCCCAGTCGAAATCGACCTTGGCGATCTGCGCCAGCGGGATGGCGCGGCCGGTGCTGGTGGGCACATAGGCGTTGGCGATGTCGGTGATGACGGCGCGCTCTTCCATCGGCTGGCGCAGCACGATGTCGATGAGCTTGTCGGCCTCGCGGTACTGGCCGATGACGCTGCCCGACAGCAGGGTGCGGGCCGACTGCGCCAGACTCTGGCTGGACACGCCCAGGGCGCGAGCCTTGTCCTGGTCGACCTTGAGCCGCAGCATCTTGACGTTCTCGTTCCAGTTGTCATTGACGCCGCGCATGTTGGGGCTCGCGCGCAGGATGTCCTTGGCCTTGTCGGCCCACTCGCGCACGATCTTGGGGTCGGCGCCAGTGACGCGGAACTGCACCGGATAGGGCACCGGCGGGCCATTGGGCAGCAGCTTGACGCGACCGCGCGCTTCCGGGAACTCCTCCGCCAGCACGGCCGGCAGGCGCTTCCTCAGGGCCTCGCGCTCCTCCAGGTTCTTGGGCAGCAGGATGGACTGCGTCACATTGGCCTGCGGGAAGATCTGGTCCAGCGGCAGGTAGAAGCGCGGCACGCCGGAGCCGATCCAGCTCGTCACGGTGGCGATGCCCGGCTCCTTCAGCATGCGTGCCTCGAAGCGCTTGGCGAGAAGCTCCGTCTCCTGGATGGTGGACCCCTCGGGCAGCCACAGGTCAACCAGCACCTCGGGGCGACTGGAGTCCGGGAAGAACTGCTGCTGCACCCGACCCATGCCGACCAGGCCCAGTGCGAACACCAGCAGCGTGATGGCGATGGTCTTCCAGCGGTTTTCCACGCACCAGCGCACCACGCCGCGGAAGCGGTTGTAGAAGGGCGTGTCGAAAAGCTCGTGCACCTCGCCCTCGGGGGCGGGCTTGGCCTTCAGCAGCAAGGCGCCCAGATAAGGTACGAAGTAGACGGAAACCGCCCAGGAGATGACCAGGGACGCGGCCGTCACGGCAAAGATGGCGAAGGTGTACTCGCCCACCGTCGACTTGGCCAGGCCGATGGGCAGGAAGCCCACCGCCGTGATCAGCGTGCCGGTCAGCATGGGCATGGCCGTCACGTCGTAGGCGAAGGTGGCGGCGTGCATCTTGTCGTAGCCCTCTTCGAGCTTGCGCACCATCATCTCGACGGCAATGATGGCGTCGTCCACCAGCAGGCCCAGCGCGATGATCAGCGACCCGAGCGAGATCTTGTGCAGGCCCACGCCCCAATAGAACATCGTCGTGAAGGTGATGGCCAGCACCAGCGGGATGGTGATGCCGACGACGAGGCCGGGCCAGACGTCGATGCGCAGCGGCCGCGTGTGCAGGCCCAGCGAGATGAAACTGACGGCCAGCACGATGACGACGGCCTCGATGAGCACGTGCACGAACTCGCCCACCGAGGTCGTCACGGCCTTGGGCTGGTCCTGCACCTGCTCGAGCTGGATGCCGGCAGGCAGTTCGCGCTCGATGTCCTTGAGGGCGACGGTCAGCGCCTTGCCCATGGCGATGATGTCGCCGCCCTTGGCCATGGACACGCCCAGGGCCAGCACTTCCTTGCCCTGGTGGCGCACCTTGGTGGCCGGCGGGTCGACGTATTCCCGCTTGATCTCCGCGATGTCGCCCAGGCGCATCTGGCTGGCCACGCCGGTCTGCGGGTTGATGGCGCGGATGGGCACCTCGGCCAGGGCCTGGGCCGTGTTGAACTGGCCCTGCACGCGGATCTGGAAGTTGGCACTGCCGGCGTTCAGCACGCCCGCCCCTTCGACCGCGTTCTGCGCGCCGATCTGGGCGATGACCTGGTTGAAGTCCAGGCCCAGCTGGGCCAGTCGCTTCTGCGAGACCTCGATGAAGACCTTCTCGGGTTGGACACCGAAGATCTCGACCTTGGCCACGTCCTTGACCTGCAGCAGGGCCTGGCGCACGCGGTCGGCATGCTCGCGCAGTTCCTCGCGGCTGAAGCCATCGGTGGACAGCGCGTAGATGGAGCCGTAGACGTCACCGAACTCGTCGTTGAACACCGGCCCCAGCACGCCCTGGGGCAGCGTGGCGCGCATGTCGCCGATCTTCTTGCGCGTCTGGTACCAGAGGTCGGCCACCTCCTTGGGCGGCGTGTTG
>CBHWBD010000350.1:0-3035 GCA_966111775.1 uncultured Comamonadaceae bacterium
GGCCGCTACAAGAGCGGCTGCCCGCTGGAGAAGCGTGACTACCAGCCGGCGCCTTTCCGCGTCTCGCCGACCGACCCCGAAGCTTTCCAGCCCGGCGTCGCCGACAGCGATGCCCTCAACAACAACTTCGAGTTCGGGGATGACCCGCTGGGCGCCGTCTGCCCGATGGCTTCCCACATCCGCAAGGCCTATCCGCGCGACGAGGAGACGCCCGCGGGCAAGGCCAACAGCGAGTCCGACACCCAGACCCACCGGCTGCTGCGCCGCGGCATCCCCTTCGGCGGATCCTTCGGCGCCAAGGTCGGCGGGCTGGCCGGCGATCCGCGTGGCCTGGTCTTCCAGTGCTACCAGCGCAGCATCGAGGACCAGTTCGAGTTCGTGCAGAGCGCCTGGGTCAACAACCCCAGCTTCCCGCCCAACGCCAACGGGGGCCAGCCCGGTGAAGACCCCATCATTGCCCAGAGCGCCAGCGGTCCCTTCCAGCTCGATCCCGCCAAGCCCAATATCCAGGTCCAGCATTTCGTGACGACGACCGGCGGGGAATACTTCTTCACGCCGTCCATCTCGACCCTGCAGAAGATCGGCGCAGGCCAGCTCTGAGCGTCCGCGGCAGGGCGCGCGCTTCGCGGCGGCGGAGTCGCTAACATCGCGCGCCCTCTGACTCTGCAGCCCGCGTCGCCATGCATGTTGAACCGCCGACCCACGCCCCGACCAACCTGAAGGAACTCGGCATCCACTACGTGATGATCGTGCTGGGCATCCTGACCGCCCTGGGGCTGGAAGCCGGCTTCGAGGCCTTGCACCACCACAAGCTGGCGCGTCAGACCATCGAGCAGGTGGAGGTCGAGCTGCGGACCAACCTGGCCGAGTCGCGCCAGACCCTGAAGCAGAACCGCGAGTCGATGGAGCAGTTGAACGGGGTCTACGCCGAGGTCAAGAAGCTGATCGAGCAGGGCCAGGCCAAGCCGGCGGCCCTGTACACGCTGCTGACCGGGAAGCTGCGCATCAGCGTCTCCATGCCGGGCCTGCGCCGCGATGCCTGGGACACGGCCCTGGCCGACCAGGCCCTCATCCACATGCCGGTCAAGGACCTGCGCCGGCTTTCCGAGGCCTACACGTCCCAGCGGGATGCGCAGCAGTCCATCCAGACCACCTTCAGCTCGATCGCATCGTTCTCGCGGCTGACCGACGCCACCGTGGATGCCGAGTTCGGTCGTGGCGACCCGGTGGACCTGCTCAAGGCCCTGCATTCCTACCATCTCACCTTGAACGCCGTCATCAGCGTCGAGCAGGAGCTGGAGAGGCAGCTGGCGCAATCCCTGGGCGAGGCGCCCGCCGCCGCGCACTGAGGGGGCGGCGCACGCCGACGCCGGCCAGCTCGGCGTTGCGGCCTGTGGCCCCGATTCCCTCAGGCGGCCTGCAGCTTGAGCACCGTGATGAGGCCGCCGCCCTGGGCGTTGCTGATGGACAGCGTGCCGCCCAGCCGCTGCACCGACTTCTCGACGATGGCCAGGCCCAGGCCGGCGCCGCTGGCGGCCGTACGGGCGGCGTCGCCCCGGTAGAAGGGCACGGTGAGGCGCTGCAGGCGGTCGGGCGGCACGCCGGGGCCGTGGTCGCGCACCTTCACCTCGACCCAGGAGCCCTGGCGCGAGGCGCTGACGTCCACGCGGGCCGGCTCGCCTTCGGCGTGGCCGTAGCGGCGCGCGTTCTCGAACAGATTGAGCAGCACGCGGCCGAGCTCGGTGTCGTCGACGAAGACCTTGAGGGCCTCGCTCACCTGCACGCGGAAGCGGATCTGGTCGGGGTCGCGGAAGCCCTGCACCTCGCGTTCGACGATGTCGGTGAGCCTGGCCTCGCGCAGCTGGGTCTCGTTGGGCCGCGCGTAGTCCATGAACTTGCTGATGATGGCGTCGAGCTGGTCGATGTCCTGGGCCATGAAGTGACGCGCCTGCTCGTCATTGACGCTCATCTCCGTCTCCAGCCGCAGCCGTGCCAGCGGCGTGCGCAGGTCGTGGGAGATGCCGGCCAGCATGACGGCGCGGTCTTCCTCCAGCTTGGCCAGCTCGCGGGCCATGCGGTTGAAGCCCATGTTGACCTCGCGGATCTCGCTGGTCATGGTGTTTTCGTCCAGGCGCGAGTCGTACTCACCCTCGCGGATGCGGCCGGCGGCCTCGGCCAGCTCGCGCAGCGGCTGGTTGATGAGACGGGCGATCAGGGCCGAGCCGACCACGGTGGCCAGCAGCGCGATGACCACCCACCACCAGTTGCTGGCCAGCGAGATGGACAGCGGCGTGGCGCTGGTCCTCAGCCAGAAGGCATCCTCGCCGACGACATAGCGCACCCACAGGCCCGACACGTCGTTGACGCTGCGCGCGACGACCGTGTCCTGGCCCAGCGTGCTGCGCAACTCGGCGGCGAGCTGCTTGGCGAAGGGGCTGGTGTCATAGGGCAGCCAGCGGTCGCTGGTCTCGGCCACCCGCACCTGCACCGTGTCGCCGCGCGACATCGAGCTGATGACGGCGACGCGGTTGATGGGGTCGGTGTGCTCCAGCGCGATGCGGCTGAGCTTGACCAGGCCGGCCAATTGCTCGGCCGACTCCAGCGCGCGCGGCTGGGCCTCCAGCAGCTTGAAGGTGTACTGCCAAGCCAGCACCGCGCCGGCCAGCAGCAGGGCCAGCCAGGCGAAGGTGCGCCAGAAAAGATTGAGTGCGAGATGAGGCCGGGCCATCAATCTGTTGAATGGTGTTGGGGCCGAGCGCCGGGCCGCCCCTAGCCGGCCCGTTTGGCGATGTACTTGCCGGTCGAGCCGGCAAGTATCGCCGTCCCCTCGGGGGACCGACCAGGCTTGACTGCGTTCAGCAAGTCAAGGTTGGGCGAGGGGCTCACCGTTAGGTGTTCTCGTCAGGCACAAAGACGTATCCGACGCCCCAGACGGTCTGGATGTAGCGCGGTTGGGCCGGGTCGGCCTCCAGCATCTTGCGCAGGCGCGAGATCTGCACGTCCAGGCTGCGGTCGAAGGGCTCGAACTCGCGGCC
>CBHWBD010000351.1:0-3021 GCA_966111775.1 uncultured Comamonadaceae bacterium
CGCCGCCAAGAACGCCCCGGCCGGCACCGAGAACGCCGTCGCCCTGGTGAAGTCGGCCGTCGCTGCCGCGAACAACGCTTTCGAGTCGGTCCAGAAGGCCACGAAGCAAGCCGTCGAAGTGGCCGAGTCCAACTTCCAGGCCGCCACCACGCAAGCCGTCAAGGCCACGCAGACCGCGACCCGCGCCAAGCGCGCCGCCTAAGCCACAGGCTCTGCCTCCCGAAAGCCCGGTGCATCCGCACCGGGCTTTTTCGTTTACAGGCCCGGAATCAACGATCGGTGCGTCGCCGCGCCTGCCATGGCGCCGTCGCCCACCGAAATGGCCACATTGGAGAACGCCATCGCCGCATCGCCACAGGCGAACACGCCGGGCACCGTCGTCTCCGTCAACGTGCGACGCAGATAGGGCCCGGCCGGCCCCTGATCGAACTCGCAACCCAGTAGCTCGGCCAAGGGGCTGGACATGCGGGTGCGCGTCGCCGTGAACAAGCCGGCCAGCACCAGGCTGCGGCCGTCCTTCAGCTCCACCGTCATCGCCTCCCTGATGCGCACAATCGGCACCGCCTCGACCGTCACGCCGCGGTTGGCCAGCGCCTGCGTCTGCTCGGCATCCGGCTCGAAGGCTCCGTTGAGGAAGTAAGTCGTCGGCCCCCAGTCCGGCAGCATCAGTGCGTGGTGCATGGACAGCGGGCTGCTGGCCAGCACGCCGATGGCGCCCCGGTCCAGCTCGTAGCCATGGCAATAGGGGCAGTGGAAAACCGCCTTGCCCCAGCGCTCAGCCAGACCTTCGACGGCGGGCAGTTCGTCGGCGACACCGGTGGCCAGCACCAGGCGACGCCCCAGCAGCGTTGCGTCACCCACATCGACCTCGAAACCCTGCTCCCGCCGACGCGCGGCCGTCGCCATGCCGTCGTGCCAGCTCACGCTCGGATAGGCCAGCAGTTGCGCCCTCGCCTCTCTCACGATGTCACCCGGCGAAAGACCGTCCTGGCCAAGAAAGCCATGCGATTCGTCGACAAAGCGGTTGCGCCTCTGGCCCGCGTCGACCACCGCGATGCGCCGCCGCGCACGGGCCAGTTGCAGGGCGGCCGACAGACCGGCATAGCTGCCGCCGATGACGATGACATCAAAGCTCATGGTGAAGATCCTCTCGTGACAGGCCGCAGGCCCGCATGCGTTCGTGGAAATCCTGGGCCAGCTCGGACAGCTTCACGCCGTGCAGGCGCGCGACCAGCAGCGCTTCGGCCTCGACATAGGCTGACCCCAACGCCATGTTGACGGCCTGCTCGACCAGGCAGCTCGATTGCTCATCCCGCAGGCCCACCGACAGGAAAGGCGGCGCGCCGAGGGCGGCATGCACATCGCCAAGCGTCATGGCCGACAACGGACAGCCCAGCACCCAACCACCGCCATGCCCCTTGGCCGAGGCGACGAAGCCGGCCTTGCGCAGCCCCGCCATCAAGCGCCGCACGACGACCGGGTGGGTGTTCATCGCCCGCGCCAGCGTCTCGGACGTGGCCGGGCCGTTCATCTCGGCCATGTGCAGCAGCATATGCAGGACGCCCGATAGCCTGCCGTCTCTTTTCATGCAACTAGCTTAGTTTCATGAAGTCTCCTTGCCGGCCAAATGGGCTTGACCAAGCCCGCGCCCCGCGCCGTCGATTCGTCGGCGGCTGGCGTCGATTCGCCGACTCACCGCCCCGTGGCCCTCGCGGGCCGTGTCTACTCACGCCATCGCAAGTCGAGAAGAGCCCATGAGATCCCATCGCATCCGCCACCACCGCCACTCCGGCCATCCGGCCCGCCGCGTCATCTTCGGCCTGGGCGTCATCGGCATCGGCACCCTGGCCTTGCTGGACAACCTGAATGTCTTCGGCATTCCGCTGCTGCGCACCTTCTGGCCGCTGGCCCTGGTGCTGTTCGGCCTGAGCCGCATCGTCTGGCCGCGCCACGGCGGCAGCTGGCTGTTCGGGCTGGCCCTCGTCATCGTCGGCAGCGTCATGACGGCGCAGAACCTCGACCTCGTCAGCATCAGGCTGCGCGACTGGTGGCCGGTCTTCATCATCCTGGCCGGCGCGTCCATCCTGCTGCGCGGCCTGTTCCCACGCTACCGGCGCGAGGCCTGCGTCGACACGCCGTCGACGCTGGAGCATGGCGACCGCATCAACATCGACGCAAGCTTCAGCGCCGTCAACCAGCAGAACGATTCCCGCGCCTTCAAGGGCGGCCGCATCGACGTGAGCTTCGGCGGCGTGGAACTGGACCTGCGCCAGGCGGTCATGGACGGCCCCGAGGCCGTGCTCGAGGTCTCGGCCCGCTTCAGCGGCATCGAGCTGAGGGTGCCGCGCGAATGGCAGGTCGTCGTCGACATTGCCCCCACCCTGGGCGGCGTCGATGACAAGACCGTGCCGCCCATGAACCCGACCCAGCGCCTGGTGCTGCGCGGAGACGCGGTGTTCGGCGGCGTCGAGATCAAGAACTAGTGCACCCGCTGCTGACCCACCGGCGCGGCCTGGCCGCCTGCTTGCTGGCCGCCGCGCTGGCAGGCACGGCGCTGGCAGCGTTGCTGGCCTTGCAGGGCCTGTCCGACTTCGCCTGGGCCCTGGTCTGGGCGTTGCCGCTGAGCACGGTGCTGAGCTTCGTCGCCCTGTCGCTGTATCACCTCTGCCGCAGCCAGCCCTTCGGTACGGGCCGCTGGCCGCGAGCCTTGACCGCGCGCGCCGCGGCCGTGCTGCTGCTCGGCGGGGCGGCGCTTGCACTCGCGGCCGGCTGGAACGCCGCCGGCCTCGCCTTCGGCCGCCATGCCGGCCTGGTGGCGATGTCGCCCACAGGCTGGGGCCTGTTCCTGCTGTCCAGCCTCGCGCTGTTGACGCTGTCGGTTCTGGCCCACGATCTGCTGCTGGCCGTCGAATCCGTTCAGGCCGCAGCCACGCGCGAGGCCGAGACGCGGCTGCTGGCCCGCGACATGGAGCTGCAGCTGCTGCGCCTGCAGATCGACCCGCATTTCCTGTTCAACAGCCT
>CBHWBD010000352.1:0-2994 GCA_966111775.1 uncultured Comamonadaceae bacterium
GACCACAACGAGATGCTCTTCATCGTGCAGCACCAGACCTCGGAGCTGTGGATGAAGCTGATGCTGCACGAGCTGCACGCGGCCGTCGCCAACGTGGCGGCCGACCGCCTGCCCGAGGCCTTCAAGATGCTGGCGCGGGTGTCGCGCATCATGGAGCAGCTCGTCCATGCCTGGGACGTGCTGGCGACCATGACGCCGCCCGAGTACAGCGCCGTGCGGCCATATCTCGCCAAGAGCAGCGGCTTCCAGAGCGCCCAGTACCGGCGCATCGAGTTCATGCTGGGCAACAAGAACGCCGCCATGCTCAAGCCCCATGAGCACCGGCCCGACCTGCTGGCCCAGGTGAAGGCCGCCTTCGAGGCACCGTCGCTCTACGACGAGGCGCTGAAGCTGATGGCCCGCCGCGGCATCGCCGTGCCGGCCGCCAACCTCGACCGCGACTGGACCCAGCCGCATGTGGCCGACGAGGGCGTCAAGCAGGCCTGGCTGACCGTCTACCGCGCGCCCGAGAAGCACTGGGACCTCTACCAGATGGGCGAGGAACTGGTCGACCTGGAGGACGCCTTCCGCCTCTGGCGCTTCCGCCACGTGACGACCGTGGAGCGCGTCATCGGTTTCAAGCGCGGCACCGGCGGCACGGGGGGCGTCAGCTATCTGCGCAAGATGCTGGACGTGGTGCTGTTCCCGGAGCTGTGGGCGCTGCGCACCGAGCTCTGATGTCGATCCGAGGCCAGGTCGTTCGTCGTCCACGACGAACCCGTTGAAAGGCCACGATGAAACTCCTGCTCACCTCCGCCGGCATCCGCAACCCCAGCATCCACACCGCGCTGCTGGACCTGCTGGGCAAGCCCATCGAGGCGTGCCATGCCCTGTGCATCCCGACGGCGCTGTACGGCCACCCCTACGGCACGCCGGAGAACACCTGGCGCTTCATCAGCGGCACCCAGGCCTCCACGCCCATGGCCGAGCTGGGCTGGAAGTCGGTCGGCGTTCTGGAGCTGACCGCCCTGCCCAGCATCGACCGGGCGCGCTGGGAGGGCTGGGTGCGCCAGGCCGACGTGCTGCTGGTCAACGGCGGCGACGCCCTCTACCTGGCCCACTGGATGCGCCAGTCCGGTCTGGCCGGCCTGCTGGAGACCCTGCCCGACATGGTCTGGGTGGGCCTGAGCGCCGGCAGCATGGTCATGGCCCCCAGGGTCGGCGAGGCCTTCATCGAGAACAAGCCGCCCCTCACCGGCGAGGACAAGGCCCTGGGCGTCGTCGACTTCGCCATCTTTCCCCACCTGGACTATCCCGGCTGGCCCGACAACAGCATGGCTGCCGCCGAGGTCTGGGCGGCCGACATCGGCTGCCCGTCATATGCCATCGACGACGACACCGCCCTCAAGGTGGCGAATGGCCGGGTGGAGGTGATTTCAGAAGGCCGGTGGAAGGCTTTCGGCCGCTGAGAGTCCCTGGAGACTTGGGGGGCGTGACCCACCGGATGCCCCGGGCCTGCCTCCTACAATCCGGCCCACCCCTTTTCACGACCCGGCGCCCACCCGGCGCGGGTCCCTGACCGAGGTCCTGACGCCATGGACACCCGCACCCACGAAACCCGCCTGCGCATCGAGCGCCTGCGCGACGCCCTGAAAGCCACCGGCGCGCACGCCGTGCTGGTGCCCTCCAGCGACCCGCATCTGTCCGAGTACCTGCCCGGCCGCTGGCAGGGCCGCGAATACCTGTCGGGCTTCACCGGTTCCGTCGGCAGCCTCGTCGTCACACGCGAGAGCGCGGCCCTGTTCGCCGACAGTCGCTACTGGGCCCAGGCCGAGGCGCAGATCGCCGGCAGCGGCATCCAGCTCGAGAAGATGGCCACCGGCGCGTCGACGATCTACATCGACTGGATCGCCAAGACGCTGAAGCCCGGCCAGGTGCTGGCCGTGGACGGCCAGGTGCTGGGCCTGTCGCTGGCCAATGCCCTGCGCACGGCCATGCAGCGCGCCGGCATCACGCTGCGCACCGACCACGACCTGGTGCAGGACGCCTGGGACGACCGCCCCGGCCTGCCGACCGAGCCCGTCTACGAACACCAGCCGCCACAGGCCGTCGTGGCCCGCGCCGACAAGCTGGCCCGCGTACGCGCCGCGATGGCGAGCGTGGGCGCCACCCACCACCTCGTCTCCACCGTCGACGACGTGGCCTGGCTGCTGAACCTGCGCGGCAGCGACGTCGAGTGCAACCCCGTCTTCATCGCCCACCTGCTGCTGGACGCTGAATCCAAAGGTCCTGGCGGCCGCCTCTTCATCGCCGACGGCAAGGTGCCGGCCAACGTGACCGCACGCCTGGCCGCCGACGGCATCCAGCTCGCGCCCTATGACCAGGCCGCCAAGGCCCTGGCCGCCCTGCCGGCCACGAGCAAGCTGCTGATCGACCCGCGCCGCGTGACCCTGGGCCTGCGCGAGGCCGTGCCCGCCACGGTCAGCGTCGTCGAGCAGATCAACCCCAGCACCCTGCTGAAGAGCCGCAAGACCGCCGCCGAGGCCGAGTTCATCCGCGAGGCCATGGCCGAGGACGGCGCGGCCATGTGCGAGTTCTATGCCGACTTCGAGGCCTCGATGGCTCGCGGCGAGCGCTGGAGCGAACTGGACATCGACACCCGGCTGACCGCCGCGCGCAAGCGCCGCCCGGGCTTTGTCGGGCTGTCTTTCTCCACCATCGCCGGCTGGATGGCCAATGGCGCCCTGCCCCATTACCGCGCCACGCCCGAGTCCTTCGCCCACATCGAGGGCAACGGCCTGCTGCTGATCGACTCCGGCGGCCAGTACCTCGGCGGCACGACCGACATCACCCGCGTCTGGCCCATCGGCACCGTCAGCGCCGCGCAGAAGCGCGACTACACCCTGGTGCTCAAGGGCACGCTGGCCCTGTCGCGCACCCGCTTCCCGCGCGGCACGCTGAGCCCCATGCTGGACGCCATCGCCCGCGCGCCGCTGTGGGAGCACGGCCTGGACT
>CBHWBD010000353.1:0-2865 GCA_966111775.1 uncultured Comamonadaceae bacterium
TCTGGCGCAGTTCGGCCGCCGTCTGCGGGCCGCGCAGCATCAGCTGGGTCAGCAGGGCTTGTGCCGCGCCTGGCACGCCCAGGCCGCGCGCGAAGTTGTGCTCATAGCGCACCACGCGGCTGCCGCTGACGGTGTTGACGAGGCTCAGGCTCTTGAGCTCCTCGATGGTCGCCAGCACCTCGGCCTCCGACACGTCCATGACCGGGTCACGCGCCGTCTTCTGGTTGCAGCCCGAGGTCAGGGCATTGGCCGACAGCGGGTAGCTGTCCGGCACGGTGGATTCCTTCTCGACGAGGACGGCGAGGACGCGGGCCTCCAGCGGGGTCAGGTCTCGCTTCAACATCAAACTCCGAAACCGTCGTCGGCCTGGATCACGGCGCCATTGATGAAGTGGCTCTCGTTGGCGCACAGCATCAACAGCGAGGTGTCGAGGTCCTGGGGCTGACCCACGCGCTTCCTCGGCAGCAGCTCGACGAGCTTCTTGCCCTGCTCGGTGCCCCAGTGGTGGTGGTTGATCTCGGTGTCGATATAGCCCGGGCAGATGGCGTTGACGTTGATGCCGTACTTGCCCCATTCCAGGGCCATGGCCCGCGTCATGTGGATGACGGCGGCCTTGCTCATGGCATAGACGCCGATCTGGCCCAGCACGCGCAGGCCGGCCATGGAGGCCACGTTGACGATGCGCCCGCCGATGAAGGTGCCCGGCGCCGAACCACGGGCGCGGGCCAGCATGCGCTTGCCCACCTCCTGCGCGACGAAGAAGGCGCCGCGCGTGTTGGTGTCCATCACATAGTCGTAGTCGTTCTCGGTGACGTCGGTGAGGCGCTGGGTGGTGGACACGCCCGAGTTGTTGATCAGGATGTCCAGGGTGCCGACCTCGGTCTCGGCATGGGCGACGGCGGCCTTGATGCTGGACACGTCGGTCACGTCGAGCTGCACGACATGGGCGTCGCCGCCATTGCCTTCGATCTCGGCACGCAGATCCTTGAGCCGCTCGACGCGGCGACCGGCCAGCACGACGCAGGCGCCGGCCTTCGACAGGGTCTTGGCGAACTGGGCACCCAGGCCGCTGGAGGCACCGGTGACCAGGGCCACGCGGCCTTCGAGATTGATGGAGTAACTCATGAGACTGCCTTCCGAGTGGGTTGCGTCCATCCTACCGGTCTAGACCGCACAACCTAAAAAAGCACGATCGTTCGATTCACCATCCAGCCTCTCTAGAATCGCGCGCAATTCAAAGCTGACGGAGACCCTGCATGACGTCCGAAGAAATCCTGGCCCAGTTCGGCCCTCGCGAGTCCATGGAATACGACGTGGTCATCGTCGGCGGCGGCCCCGCCGGCCTGGCCACGGCCATCCGCCTCAAGCAGATCAAGCCCGACGCCAATGTCGTCGTGCTCGAGAAGGGCTCGGAGCCCGGCGCCCACATCCTGTCCGGTGCCGTCATGGACCCGCGCGCCATGGAAGAGCTGTTCCCGGACTGGAAGGAACTGGGCGCGCCGCTGAGCCAGCCGGTGTCGGGCGACGACGTGCTCTTCCTGTCCGAGACCGGCAGCCAGCGCACGCCTGATTTCCTCGTGCCGCGCAACTTCCACAACCACGGCTGCTACGTCATCAGCCTGTCCGACGTCGTCAAGTGGATGGCCGGCCAGGCCGAAGCCCTGGGCGTCGAGATCTTCCCGGGCTTTGCCGCCGCCGAGGTGCTCTATGACGAGCAGGGCCGCGTCAAGGGCGTGGCCACCGGCAATATGGGCCTCGGCAAGGACGGCGAGCCCACCGACCACTTCCAGCTCGGCATGGAGCTGCTCGGCAAGTACACCGTCTTTGCCGAAGGTGCGCGCGGTCATCTCGGCAAGCAGCTGCTGGCCAAGTACAAGCTGACCGAAGGCAAGGACACCCAGACCTTCGCCATCGGCATCAAGGAGCTGTGGGAGATCCCCGCCGACAAGGCCCAGCCCGGCAAGGTCGTGCACACGGCCGGCTGGCCCATGGAAGGCGACACCTTCGGCGGCGGCTTCCTCTATCACCTGGCGGACAACAAGGTCACGCTCGGCTTCGTCATCGGCCTGGACTACGACAACCCCTATCTCAGCCCCTTCGAGGAGATGCAGCGCTGGAAGGCCCACCCGGCCATCCGCGCCCACATCGAAGGCGGCAAGCGCATCGGCTACGGCGCCCGCGCCATCAACAACGGCACGCCCCAGGCCCTGCCCAAGACCGTCTTCCCGGGCGGCTGCCTGATCGGCTGCGACGCCGGCTACCTGAACGCCGCCCGCATCAAGGGCAGCCATGCCGCCATCAAGAGCGGCATGCTGGCCGCCGAGGCCCTCGCCCCGGCCCTGGACGCAGGCCGCGCCCAGGACGAGCTGACGGCCTACCCCGAAGCCTTCGAGAAGAGCTGGCTGAACGAGGAGCTGCAGCAGACCCGCAACTTCAAGCTCTGGTTCAAGAAGGGCAAGACGACGGGCCAGCTGATGACCGGCATCGAGCAGTGGCTGCTGCCCAAGCTGGGCATCAAGAACCCGCCGTGGACCCTGCACAACCACAAGGCCGACAACGCCTCGCTGCGACCGGCCGCGGAGTGCACGCCCATCGCCTACCCGAAGCCCGATGGCAAGCTGACCTTCGACCGCCTCTCCTCGGTGTTCATCTCCAACACCAACCACGAAGAGAACCAGCCGGCCCACCTGACGCTCAAGAGCGACGCGGTGCCGGTGCAGGTCAATCTGACCAAGTACGCCGGCCCCGAGAGCCGCTACTGCCCGGCCGGCGTCTACGAGTTCGTGCCCAAAGAGGGCGGCAGCGGCGAGCGCCTGCAGATCAACGCGCAGAACTGCGTGCACTGCAAGACCTGCGACATCAAGG
>CBHWBD010000354.1:0-2844 GCA_966111775.1 uncultured Comamonadaceae bacterium
GTCTCCAGCGCCTCGGGCATCAGCGTGTGGTTGGTGTAGGCCACCGCCTGGCGGGTGATCTTCCAGGCCTCGTCCCAGCCCAGGCCATGCTCGTCCAGCAGCAGGCGCATCAGCTCGGCGGGCGCCAGGGCCGGATGCGTGTCGTTGAGGTGGATGGCGTTGGTCTTGCCGAGGTTGTGCAGGCTACCGAACTCGCGCAGATGGCGACTGATGAGGTCCTGCAACGAGGCGCTGACGAGGAAGGCCTCCTGCTTCAGGCGCAGCTCACGGCCCTGCTCGGTGCTGTCGTCGGGGTAGAGCACCCAGTTCAGCGCATCGGCCAGCACCTGGTGGCGGGCGGCGCGGGCGTAGTCGCCCTCGCAGAAGGGCTTGAAGGCGATGGGCGCGGCCGTGGCCTGCCATTGGCGCAGCGTGGAGACGCGGTCGCTGTGGTGGGCGGGCACGACGAAGTCGAAGGCCTGGGCCTCGATGCTGTCGGCCGGCATCCAGCGGCGCACGCCCGAGGCATCGGCCTCGACGCGGCCGCCGAAGCCGACATGGAAGCGCACGTCATGACGCGGCAGTTCCCAGGCGGGCGAATCGCGCGTCCAGTCGTCGGGTTGCTCGAGCTGGCGGCCCTGGCTGATGATCTGGGCGAAGGTGCCGTAGCGGTAGCGCAGGCCATAGCCGAAGGACGGCAGTTCGAGTTCGGCGAACGAATCCAGGAAGCAGGCGGCCAGACGCCCCAGCCCGCCGTTGCCGAGAGCTGCATCGGGCTCGCGCTCCAGCACATCGCCCAGGGCCACGCCCTGCTCGGCCAGCTTGGCCTCCAGCGGCTCGGTCAGCTTCAGGGCCGCGAGCGCATTGGACAGCGCGCGGCCCATCAGGAATTCCATCGACAGATAGTGGACGCGGCGCACCGGGGCCTTGTCGCCACGCGCGGCGTCTGCGGCCTGCGTCTTGGCCCAGCGGCGCGCAAGCGTCTCGCGGCAGGCGATGGCCGCGGCATGCAGGGCCGCCTGGGGCGTGGCGCCATGGCTGGATTGGGACAGCTCGCGCTCGTAGGCGACCTCGAAGGCGGCGCGCAGCGCCTTGTCTTCGGCAGAGAGGGCAGACGGCTTCTTCATCGCGGTGGAGGCCTTCGCGGCGGGCTTGCGTTGAACGGGCATGCGGGTTGGGGTGTTCATCAGTGCCAGCCCCCGGCGACGGGGGCAAGAATGCTACTCGAGGAGTGGCGTTGTCCGAAGTATCAACCAGCTCCGACCCGTTGTGTAGTTTGACTACATCGGGAAAACCCGGTGAGTTTTATAAATGCTTGATCCGTAAGGGTTTCATGAAGGTTCAAGCGGGTCTTTGCTGTTGTTGTTGGCGAAGTCGGAATGTATATTGTCTACAAAGACGGGCAAAGACGAGAAATTTGAGCCCGATTTGGCGAGACAAGCCGGCGTAGTTCGACAACACGGACGCCCGGCGACTGAAAGGTTAGAAGTGGCAGACGTTCGACTGACCGGCGTGGAGAAGGCCTATGGCGACATCCGCATCCTTCACGGCATCGACCTGGAGATCCGCGACGGCGAGTTCATGGTCTTCGTCGGCCCCTCGGGCTGCGGCAAGTCCACGCTGCTGCGTTCCATCGCCGGCCTGGAGGAGATCACCGGCGGCGAACTGACCATCGGCGGCCGCGTCGTCAACGATGTGCCGCCGAGCGAACGCGGCATCGCCATGGTCTTCCAGTCGTATGCGCTCTACCCGCATATGAATCTGTACGACAACATGGCCTTCGGGTTGAAGCTGGCGAAAGTGCCGAAGGCGGAGATCGAGACGGCCGTGCGCAACGCGGCCAAGATCCTGCATATAGAACACCTGCTGGACCGCAAGCCCAAGGACCTGTCCGGCGGCCAGCGCCAGCGCGTCGCCATCGGCCGCGCCATCGTGCGCAAGCCCGAGGTCTTCCTGTTCGATGAGCCCTTGTCCAACCTGGACGCAGCGCTTCGCGTGCGCATGCGCTACGAGTTCGCCAAGCTGCACGAAGACCTCAAGACCACGATGATCTATGTGACCCACGACCAGGTGGAGGCCATGACGCTGGCCGACCGCATCGTCGTGCTGTCGGCAGGCAAGGTCGAACAGGTCGGCTCGCCGCTGGAGCTGTATGAGCATCCGCGCAATCTGTTTGTGGCCGGTTTCATCGGCAGCCCCAAGATGAACTTCATCGCGGGCGAACTGGTCGCGGTCGATGCTGGCCATGTGGACGTGAAGCTGACTGGCAGCGGCGTCGTGCTGCAGGCGCGGGTGGACGGCAGCGGCGCCAAGGTGGGTGACAAGGTCACCCTGGGCGTGCGTCCCGAGCACATCCGCCAGGGCGGCCCCGGCAATCTGCTGCAGAGCACGGTGGCCTTCGTCGAGTCGCTGGGCGGCATCACCTTCGCCTACTGCCCCTACCCCGGCCTGGAAGAGCCGCTGACCTGCCAGTTCGAAGGCCGCAACGGTGCCGACCGCCTGCGCAACGGCCAGGCCCTGGACCTGCATCTGCCGGCCGAGGCCTTGTATGTGTTCAACGCCGACGGCCTCGCGCTGCGTCGCCTGGCTGCGCCGGAGCTGAACGCATGAAGTGGCTCCCCCTGCTGGCCGCGCTCGCTGCGGCGCCGGCCCTGGCCGAGAGCCCGAAGCTCCTCGTCTGGATCAATGGCGACAAGGCCTATGGCGGCCTGCAGACCGTCGGCAATGCCTTCGAGAAGGTCTCCGGCGTCAAGGTCGTCGTCGAGCACCCGGTCGACCCGACCGACAAATTCCAGCAGGCGGCCGGCGCCGGCAAGGGCCCGGACATCTTCTGCTGGCCGCACGACCGCGTCGGCGAATGGGCCA
>CBHWBD010000355.1:0-2771 GCA_966111775.1 uncultured Comamonadaceae bacterium
TTCACGGTCTGGTCGCTGAAGGCGTAGCGGGCTTCCTTGAGCTTCTCGCTCCAGTAGGAGACGTCCCAGCTCTCCAGCGGCTGGCCCTTGGCGAAGTCGCGCAGCTCGGCCAGGTCTTTCTCGGCATAGGGGCGGGCGCGCTGGGCCAGGTCACGCAGGAAGCTCGTGACTTCGGTGGTGCTCGAGGCCATCTTGGGCGCCAGCGACACCTCGGCAAAGCTGGCGTAGCCCAGCAGCCGCGATTCCTCCTGGCGCAGCGCGACGATCTCGCGCATGGCGGCGCTGTTGTCCCACTCGGGCTTGCCACTCTCGCTGGCGCGGGTCACGTAGGCGCGGTAGAGCTTTTCACGCAGTTCGCGGTTTTCCGCATATTGCATGACGGGCAGGTAGACCGGGAAATGCAGGGTCAGCTTGTGGCCGCTGTCGTCGAGTCGGGTGGCATCCAGCAGGTCCTGCGGCACGCCGGCCAGTTCCTCGGCCGTCGCGACGTAGCTCCAGCCGTCGGTCGCGTCCAGCACATGCTCGCTGAACTGCTGCTGCAGCTCGGCGCTGCGCTCCTGGATGGCGGCATAGCGCTCGCGGGCCGCGCCCTGCAGCTCGGCGCCTGACAGCACGAAGTTGCGGATGGCATGCTTGAGGACCTGCTGGCGCGCGGCACTCAGGCTGGAACCCTGCGCGGCGACGACAGCCTTGTACTTGGCGAACAGGGCCTCGTTGGCACCCATGGCCGTGCTGAACTCGGTCACGGCGGGCAGCATGGCGTTGAAGGCCTCGCGCAGCGCCGGCGTGTCGGCCACGGCATTCAGATGGCCGACGGCACCCCAGGCCGCGCCCAGGCGTTCTGTGGCGGTGTCGAGGATGCTCGACAGCGCGTCGTAGTCGGCCGGCGTCTCGGGTTTCGTGGCCTCGTCGAGAGCGGCTTGGGCCTCGGCCAGCAGCTCAGTGATGGCCGGCTGGACATGCTCGGGCGTGATGGCCGCGAACTCGGGCAGGGCGGCGGTGGACAGCAGGGGATTTGTCATATCAGGCGGACTTGAGGCTTCGCTCCGCGGATTCAAGCGTGTTCACCAGCAACATGGCAATGGTCATAGGACCCACGCCACCGGGAACCGGCGTGATAAAGCCGGCCACGTCCTTGACGCCGTCGAAATCGACGTCGCCGCAGAGCTTGCCTTCGTCGTTGCGGTTCATGCCCACGTCGATGACGACGGCGCCGGGCTTGACCATGTCGGCGGTCAGCACGTTGCGCTTGCCGACGGCCGCGACGATGACGTCGGCCTGGCGGGTCATGGCGCCCAGGTCGGCCGTACCGCTGTGGCAGACCGTGACGGTGGCGTTGGCGGCCAGCAGCATCAGGGCCATGGGCTTGCCGACGATATTGCTGCGGCCGATGACGACGGCGTGCTTGCCGCGCAAGTCCTTCATGCCGATGCTTTCCAGCATCTTCATGCAGCCATAGGGCGTGCAGGCCTTGAAGCCGGGTTCACCCACCATCAGCGCGCCGGCGCTGGCGACGTGGAAGCCGTCCACATCCTTGGCCGGCGAGATGGACTCGATGACCTTGTGATCGTCGATGTGCTTGGGCAGGGGCAGCTGCACCAGGATGCCGTGGATGCTGGGGTCGTTGTTCAGCGCCTCGACGCGGGCCAGCAACTCGGCTTCGGTCATGGTGGCGTCGTACTTCTCCAGCACCGAATGGATGCCGGCCTCCTCGCAGGCCTTGACCTTGTTGCGAACATAGACCTGGCTGGCGGGGTTGTCGCCCACCAGCACGACGGCGAGGCCGGGCTGCTTGCCCTGGGCGGTCAGCGCAGCGGCGCGTTGGGCGACTTCGGCGCGGGTGGCCTTGGACAGGGCGAGGCCGTCGATGAGTTGGGCGGTCATGGCAGTGATGCTTTCTGGAATGCAAAAGGCCGCTGGGGTGCAGCGGCCTTTGAAAGGGAGTCGGGGATCAGGCCTTGGCGGTCGCGCCCAAGGCAATCTTGAGCAGGTCCGCCACCGTGTTGGCGTTGAGCTTTTCCATGATGTTGGCGCGATGCGCCTCGACCGTCTTGATGCTGATGCCGAGGTCGTCGGCGATCTGCTTGTTCAGGCGGCCGGCGACGATGCGCTCCAGCACCTGCGCCTCGCGGGTCGTCAGGCGGGCCAGCAGGGCATCTCGGCTGGCGGCTTCCTGGTGGCTGGAGAAGGCGTCGCGGGCCTGGTCGAGCATGCGCTCCACCAGGGCCAGCAGCTCTTCTTCCTTGAAGGGCTTCTCGATGAAGTCCATCGCGCCCTTCTTCATGGTCTGCACCGCCATGGGCACGTCGCCATGACCGGTGATGAAGACGATGGGCAGGGGGCTCTTGCGCTCGATGAGGCGGTCCTGGAGTTCCAGGCCGGTCATGCCATCCATGCGGATGTCGGCGATGAGGCAGGCGACCTCACGGGGGTCGTAGCGGGCCAGGAAGGATTCCGCGGAGTCAAAGCACTTGACCCGGTAGTCCTTGCCTTCCAGCAACCATTGCAGGGAGTCGCGGACCGCTTCGTCGTCATCGACAACGTAGACGTTGCCCTTCTTGGGGATCAAGCTCATGGTGCTGTGGGTTCTGTTCTCTGAGCGCTGCCGAGGAGGCTTTGCGGAGCCTCCTGCCGGAGCTGTTCTGAGGTGATGGTGACGGGTATCGTGAAGGCGAATCGGCAGCCAACAACCAGGGAGCCATTGTAGAGGTTCTCGGCTTTTATCCGGCCCTGGTGGGACTCGACGATAGACCGGCATAACCCTAATCCGA
>CBHWBD010000356.1:0-2452 GCA_966111775.1 uncultured Comamonadaceae bacterium
AAAAGAATAGAAACACCGGAATGGCACCTTCCGGTCGGCCCAGTAGTCGGCCGTGTCGCGGAAGACATCGAGCAGCTGCTCACGCGCTTCACGGTCGAAGCGAACGTTGTCGGGCAACTGCTCCAGCACCACCACGAAGCCCGGCTGGCTGCCGGCCTTGTGGACGAGGTCGGTCATGCAGTCATGCAGGGCGTCCAGGTTCTTGCCGAAGTGAGCAGGGAAGAGGAAGGCCTGCGCGATGCCATCGAGCACGTCCTGCTTGGACTGTGCCTCCGACAGGTTGGCGTACAGGAAATGCTGGCCCGCTTCTTGGGCGGCCTGCATCAAGTCCTCGACCCGGTAGGCCCGTATGGCCTGCACGATATTGGGACGGACGGTCTGCAAAAGCATGGTCGCGTTCCTCCTTTCAAGTCACAAAACTGCTGAATCCTCGACCTTCACCGTGCCGCCGCCGCGCGGATGCGCTTGAAGCTGGCATAGTGATCGTCGGTGTAGTAACAGACCTCCGGCGCCGTCGGGGGCGTGCCGCCGCAGATGAGGCGGCGGGCGCCACGCGTGCGTGCGCCGGGGGTCTTGACCGTGTATTCGCGATAGAAGCCGCGCGCCTTGCGGGGCAGCAGTCGCTCGCGATTGCCGAACACCACGCCATCCTTGGCATAGGGAAACGGGCCACCGGCGAGAATGAGCCGGTGCGTTTCCTGGGCCTGGGCGGGCAGCTCGTTCAGCTGGATTTCAGCCAGAACGGGCGTTGCGGTGGGCGCCGCTTCCTTGGCTTGCGCGCCTCCGGCGAGGCCGGAAAGCAGCAGGGCGGTGGTGACCGCCGAGGCGCCGGAACGCGCCAGCCACGAGAGCAAAAACACGGGTTAACCCTGAATTCGAAACCACAATGGTACCGAAGCGACCCGAAAAGCTCAAGCCAGACCCCGTCGCGGAAGTCTGGAATAGGCTCATGTGAGCCGGCGCTCACACGCAGCTAAGTGCCTGTTTTTGCTTGAATCATGACGGCCTCGTGACGCAGTTTTCGTCGTGAAAACTTCTGTCAATTGGGGGAGTCAGGGCGCTTTTGCCCTGTTCCCCCATGGAACCGCAGCGGGCTTCAGGCGCGCGCCGCGTTGGCGTCGGCGACCGTCAGGGCCGTCATGTTGACGATGCGGCGCACCGTCGCCGAAGGCGTCAGGATGTGCACCGGCTTGGCCGCGCCCAGCAGCACCGGGCCGATGGCGATGCCGCCGCCGGCGGCCGTCTTCAGCAGGTTGTAGGAGATGTTGGCGGCGTCGATATTGGGCAGCACCAGCAGGTTGGCTTCGCCCGTCAGCGGGCTGTGCGGCATCAGCTGCTTGCGATAGCCGGGGTCCAGGGCGGTGTCGCCGTGCATCTCGCCGTCGACCTCCAGCCAGGGCGCGAGCTGCTGGATCAGGGCCAGCGTGTCGCGCATCTTGACGGCCGAGGGCTTGTCGCTGGTGCCGTAGTTGCTGTGCGACAGCAGGGCGGCCTTCGGCGTCAGGCCGAAGCGGCACATCTCCTGGGCCGCCAGGATGGTGATCTCGGCCAGCTGCTCGGCGCTGGGGTCGTAGTTGACGTGGGTGTCGACCAGCATGACCTGGCGGCCCGGCAGGATCAGGCCGTTCATGCAGGCGTAGGTCTTCACACCGGCGCGCTTGCCGATGACCTGGTCGATGTATTGCAGATGGGTGGCCGTCGTGCCCCAGGTGCCGCAGAGCATGCCGTCGACCTCGCCCTTGTGCAGCAGCATGCTGCTGATCAGCGTCAGGCGGCGGCGCATCTCGATCTTGGCGAGCTGCTGGGTGACGCCCTTGCGTTCGGTCATGCGCAGATAGGTCTGCCAGTAGTCGCGGTAGCGGTCGTCGTGCTCGACGTTGACGATGTCGTAGTCGCGGCCCTGCTGCAGGCGCAGGCCGAAACGCTCGCAGCGCTCGGCGATGACCTCGGGACGGCCGATCAGCGTCGGGCGGGCCAGGCCTTCGTCGACGACGACCTGGGCCGCGCGCAGGATGCGCTCCTCCTCGCCCTCGGCATAGGCGACGCGCTTGTTCGGCGCCCGCTTGGCCGCGGTGAAGATGGGCTTCATGGTGTTGCCCGAGGCGTAGACAAAGCTCTGCAGCTTTTCGCGGTAGGCGTCCCAGTCGGTGATGGGGCGGGCCGCGACGCCCGAGTCCATGGCCGCCTTGGCCACGGCCGGTGCGATGCGCATCATCAGCCGCGGGTCGAAGGGCTTGGGAATCAGGTATTCGGCGCCGAAGGAGAGCGTCGCGCCGACATAGGCCGCGGCCACCACTTCGCTCTGCTCCGCCTGGGCCAGGTCAGCGATGGCGTGGACGGCCGCGATCTCCATGTCGATGTTGATGGTCGTCGCCCCCGAGTCCAGCGCGCCGCGGAAGATGTAGGGGAAGCACAGGACGTTGTTGACCTGGTTGGGATAGTCCGTGCGGCC
>CBHWBD010000357.1:0-2428 GCA_966111775.1 uncultured Comamonadaceae bacterium
TCCCCCGTCCTGACGATGGTGTTTGAGGTCAGATGGACTAGCTTGTTAGGAGGGGCCACCTCGTGATCGGGGCCGCCGGGCGCCCCGGCATCGCCGTCCCATGCCGGTCACTGGAGTGAAGCATGACCTCCGAGCAACGACTACTCGCCCTCATCGGCAAGCGCCTGCCTGCCATCTTCGACGTCATCCCGCGCGGACCTCAGGGCCTGGCCTTGCAGGACCGGGTCAGCGCCGTGGCCCTGAATCCTCAGCCCCTGCCGCCCGCACCGGCTGAAATGGTCGGCGCCGCGCTGGCCCAGGAATTCGCCCGCATGGCCTTTGTCAGCGACAGGCTGGGCCTGAACTGGAAGACCATGAGCCAGGACCTGGACGATTGGTGCCCGACGCAGCCGCGCAAGATCAAGTTCCCGGTCGGCTGGCCGCCGGTGCCCGAGCCCGATCCGCATCCCAACTGGTTCGCCGAACTGCATCTGGGCTTCGCGGCCAAGCTGTCGGCCATCTCGGCCGACTACGCCGGCACGCCGCTGGCGGCGACGCTGGACCGCGCCGTCAACCGTTCCATCGACGCGCTGTCGCAGCTGCGCGCCCAGTGAGGCGGTTCAGCCGCCCAGGCTGTCGACGGCCCGCACGGCCTGAGCCAGCCGTTCGGCCTGCACCTCGCCGTGGATATCGAGCCAGGGCAGGCCATGGCTCGACAGGGCCGCACGCAGGCGGGCGTCGAAACGCGCCCGCACCTCGGGCCCGTCCCGCAGGAAGCCATCGGCCTCCCACGGCAGGTCCGGTGCGCAGAGCAGGGTCAGATCGCTGCGGCGCTGGAAGGCGAGGGCGTCCTGCAGCAATGCGTCGTCATTGAAGTAGTGTTGGCTGCACAGGGCGGTGATCAGCGGCGTGGTGTCGCAGATCACCAGTTCGTGCTCGCGTGCCGCTGCCTCGATCCGGGCAGCCTGCTCGGCGGCGATGTGCGCCTGTTCATGCTGCTGCGGCGTGCGGCCGTGGGTGGCACACCATTCGCGCAGGTACTCCGTGACGAGGCCGGCGTTGAAGTGCCTGGCCAAGGCGGGCGCCAGCGTGGACTTGCCGGTGCATTCCGCACCGAGCAAGGTCACCAGGCGGGTCAAGCCTTTCTCCAGGCGCGCCAGCCGATGACGCTCAGGGGGATGAAGCCGGCGTAGAGGATGACCGTCAGCCAATAGCCCTTGAGGCCGAACAGCACGACGCTGACCGCGTTGACGACGATCCAGGTCGGCCAGTTCTCCTCGTATTTGCGCGCCAGCAGCCATTGGCCGAGCAGGCTGGCGACGGTGGGGAAGGCGTCCCAGTAGGGCAGGGGGCTGTCGGTCGCCCTGGACAGGAAGAGGCCGAGCAGCGGCCAGGCGGCCAGCGTCAGCAGCAGCGGCTTCACCAGGCCCTGGCGGCCGAGGCGGCGCACCGTCAGCGTCTCGCCCTCGCGGGTGCGGCCGAACAGCCATTGCCACCAGCCCCACAAGGCCAGCGCGGCGAAGACGAGCTGCAGCGAGGCTTCGCCATAGAGCTTGCCGTCCCAGAACAGCGCGAAATACATCAGCGAGCTGACGAGGGCCAGCGGCCAGGCCAGCAGGTGGACGCGCATATTGCAGACCACCATCCAGACGGCCAGCACGAAAGCCACCAGCTCCAGCCAGGAGATGGGGCTGCCGAAAGCAGTGAAGGCGGGCGCGATGAGCGCCGCCCAGAGCGCGGCCAGCATCAGCGTTTGGCTGAGGAGGCCGCGAGCGGCACGAAGACTTCGTCCGACTTGATCATGCCGAGGTCGAAGCGGGCCTTCTCCTCGACCATTTCCAGGCCCTCGCGCAGATCACGCAGTTCGGCCTGCAACTGGGCATTGCGGGCCCGGGCCTTGTCGTTGTCGGCCTGGGCCTGGCTCAGCTCCGAGCGGAGCTGAGCGACGTGCGGAATGCTGCCCCGGCCCACCCAGAGCTGGGCTTGGATGGCGATCAGGAAGACCGCCAGGACCGCGGCAAGAACCTTCATGGCGCCCCTCGCCCATCCTCGCCATGCTGGACGCAGGCGAGTCCGGTCGGTCCCCCGAGGGGACGGCGATGCTCGCGGCATTGAGCCGCGAGCACATCGCCAGCGCGGGCCGGCTTGGGAGCGGCCCGGCACTCGGCCCGCAAGGCGGGGGCTGCCGAAGTGATCACTTGAGGTTGTAGAAGGCGGCACGGCCGGGGTAGACGGCGACGTCGCCCAGGTCTTCTTCGATGCGCAGCAGCTGGTTGTACTTGGCCATGCGGTCCGAGCGCGACAGCGAACCGGTCTTGATCTGGCCGGCGTTCAGGCCGACGGCGATGTCGGAGATGGTGCTGTCTTCGGTCTCGCCCGAGCGGTGCGAGATGACGGCCGTGTAGCCGGCGCGCTTGGCCATCTCGATGGCGGCGAAGGTCTCGGTCAG
>CBHWBD010000358.1:0-2409 GCA_966111775.1 uncultured Comamonadaceae bacterium
TGACCCAGAAGCGCTTGCTGCGGTAGGTCTCCAGCAGCGGCGCCCACAGCGGCTTCAGCACCCAGGGCAGGTACATCTGCGAGGTGTAGAGGGCGATGTCCTCGTTGGAGATGCCGAGGTTCTTGTAGATGATGGCCGCGACGACGCCCACCATGACATTGGGCAGGCCCATGGCGAGGTAGAGCGAGGGCACCCAGATGAGCGGGTGTCGGGAGGTCGAGGACATGGGGTCTCCGTTGTGTTCTATTGAGTCAGTGCGGTCGCGGCGTCAGCGCCTGCAGGGCCGCCGAGACGTAGACGAGAGGCGCATTCCAGTTGATGGCGATCTCGTTGCTGGCGTAGCTGCAGAAGTTGTCGAGATAGGCCATGGCCGGCTGCTCGTAGGGATAGGCAGGGCAGCCCTTCTGGTCCTGTCGACCCGGATTGGGTCCACCGACCAGGAAGCCCGGTACGGGCGGCTCGATGCCATCGGCTTGCGAGGGCCGGTGGTGCGGGTGCAGCGGCGGTTTGCTGCCGAAGCCCGTCACCATGGACTGGCCCAGCGGGTTGCGGCCCAGCACATGGTCGAACAGGGCCTGCGCCGCGGCCAGGGTGTCGACCTTGGGTTGCAAGCGATAGGCCTGCACCAGCATCAGCGCCTGGTTCAGCGCGACGGCATTGCTGCCCCAGACGTAGTCGCGCGAACGCATGCCGACGCGGTAGGCCGAGCCCTTCCAGGTCGCAACGAGTTCATCCGCGAGTTCCATCAGCTTGGCTTTGACGACAACGCTGTCATTTTGTCCGAGTTTGCGCTGGAACTGCCCTAGGGTTACCCATGCCAGGCCCTTTACATCGCCCCAGCCTGGCACGCTGATGGCGAGCTTGTCGAGGTCGGGTCGGTAGCGGGCGTCACCGGTCGTCACCCAGAGTTCGACGCCGGCCCAGGCGAATTCATCGGACAGCTCCGCGTCGCCGTACCCGCCGGTGCGGATGTCGGGCGGCTGCCTGTAGACGTCCTTGGGATGGGCCTGCGCCCAGTCCCAGGCGCGCTTGGACGCAGCGAGCATGCGCGCCGACAAACCCGGCTTCTGTTTCTCGAAAGCGGCAAAAACGCGGCTGGCCTGGGCCATGACGGCAGCGAAGTCCAGGGCCGCGGCGGTGGTCTTCTGCACCACATAGCGTTCGCCCTGGGCATCGGCCGGCATGGCGACGCCGTCGAAGCCCTTGTTGGTGAGCTTGTGATAGACCCCACCGTCGGCCGGGTCCTGCATGGCCAGCATCCACTCGAGGTTCCACAGCGCCTCGTTCAGCACGTCCGGCAAGCCGTTGCCGGTCTCCGGGATGTTGAGGCGCTGGGCCTTGAAGAAGGCCGGGTAGTGCCCCCAGGCCGCCAACAGCGTGTAGACAGTGATGCCGGAGTTGACGATGTATTTGTTGTAGTCGCCGGCGTCATACCAGCCCTTGGGCGCGCTGATGACCGTGCCTTCCGGGCGGCCGGGACCGGCGGCGGAGGCGTGCACGATGACGTGGTCATCGGGATGACCTGCGGGCCGAGCCCAGCGGCCGGCATTCACGCCCAGCAGCGGTGTGCTGGCGCGGTTGTAGTAATAGGCCCTGAGGCTGGCCGCGTTGACGGCGGCATAGACATCAGCGGCAACGTCGAAGGCCGGCGAGTCGGGCAGGCCGTCGACCCGCAGCCGGTAGCGGCCCGGCTTCTTCAACGCGGAGAAATTGGCCAGGCGCACGTCCTCGCCGGAAGGCTCCCAACGTGCGGCCGAACCAAGGCGGCCGCGCAGCACGGTGCCGCCGGTGTCGGCATCGACGACGGTGAAGGCCGAAGCCGCCACCGCCGGCACGGCCGCGACCTTGACCGCACCGGGCGGGTAGCCGATCTGGTTGACGGCAATGCCCTCAGCGCTGACGACGCCTGCCGCCATCAACGCCAGCGACAGCAGCAGGCGGCGCATCAGCTGATGGTCCAGTACAGCGCCTTGCCGTCGCCCTGTACAGGGCTGCGGCGACCGTCGACGTCCAGGCTCCAGTCGCGCAGCTGGCCTTCGGTCACCTCTGCGGCGTAGCGCTGGCCCTGGCGGCTGACCGTGCCGCGCGCGGCGACCTTGCCGTCTGCCGCCACGATCGTGAAGGCCACGCTCGCGCCGTCGTCCAGCTCGAACACGCGCAGCACCGTGCCGCAGGTGTAGTCGTAGTCCGGCTTCTCGGTCTCGGCGCCCCAGGCGATGACGCTGTTGGGTGCCGCGTAGAGCGGCATGGACAGGAAGCCATGCGTCTCGCGATGCCAGCGGCCGCCCTGCTTCTTCTCGCCGGACAGCAGATGCGTCCACCTGCCGTCGGGCAAATAGAAGTCCACCTCGCCACCCTCGGTGAAGACGGGGGCGACGAGCAGGCTCTCGCCGAGCTGGTACTGCCGGT
>CBHWBD010000359.1:0-2385 GCA_966111775.1 uncultured Comamonadaceae bacterium
GCGTGTAGCGGGCCATCATGCCCAGCAGCACCGACTTGCCGACGCCGGTGCCGGCAAACAGCCCGAGGCGCTGGCCGCGGCCAACGGTCAGCATGGCGTTGATGGCGCGCACGCCGGTATCGAGAGGCGTGCGCACCGGGTCGCGGTCCATCGCATTGATGGGGCGCCGCACCATGGGCTCGTTATGGATGTTGGTCAGCTCGCCGCCGCGGTCCAGCGGGTGGCCGTGGGGGTCGACGACGCGGCCCAGCAGGCCGTCGCCCATGGGCAGGTGCAGGCCGCGGTCCTCGCCGCGGCGCCAGGGATGCAGAGGCTGGCCCAGCTGGGGCGCCAGCGGCGGCAGGTGGCGCGGCACGACCGAGGCGCCGCTGGACAGGCCCTGGACCTCGTCGGTGGGCATCAGATAGGCGCGGTCCCCCGAGAAGCCGACGACCTCGGCATTCACCGGCGCCGAGCCGCGGCGCGGATTGTTGCCGCTGCTGGGCATCTGGATGCGGCAGACCGAGCCCATCGGCACCTTGATGCCCGTGGCTTCCAGCACCAGGCCGGCGACTCGCACCAGCTTGCCCTGGCATTCCAGCGGCGCGGCATTGGCGGCCAGCGTCTCGAGGTCACCCAGGTAGCGTTGCCAGCGGTCGGTTCGAGCGGAGGTCATTCGTCGTCCGCGCCCCGGCGGTCTTCCCAGATCGACTGCTGGCCGATGGCCGAGACGGCCTGCTGCCAGCGCGTCGCGATGGTGGCATCGACGCTGGCGACATCGGCGTCGACCTTGACGCCGCCGCGTGGCACTTCGGGGTCGGGAATCAACTGGGCTTCGCGGGCCTGCAGCTCGTTGCCGGCGCCTTCCTGCACGAGCGCGTGGTCGTCAGGGTGGACGCGTACGCGCACATGGCGGGCCGACAGCTGCAGGGCCTCGACGGCGTCATGCGCCACGCGGGCAATCAGCTCAGGGCGCTGTTCGAGCTCGCTGCGCACGACCTGGCGGGCCAGTTCTACGGCGATGCGGGCCACCGCGGCGGCCATCTCGTCTTCCAGCGCGCGCATCTCGTTGTCGAAGCCCGTCACCAGGCCGCCGATCTGCTTGCTCATCTGCTGGGCAAAGCTGTGCTTGAAGGCGTCCAGCGCGGCCATGCCGTCGCGGTAGCCGTCCTGGTAGCCGCTCTGGCGCGCGGCATGCAGCATTTCCTGAGCACTGGGCTCCGGCGGAGGCGGGGGCTGCACCGGCGCCGCGGCGGCGGCTGGTGGCTGGGGCGTGCCCGGGCGCATGGGCGCGAAGGGCGAGGGCGTCGTGTTGCCCAGGTTGTCCATGCTCCAGGCCTTGGCGCCCTGGAGTTCCTCGCCGGGAATGAAGCGGGCATAGGTGCCGCGGCGATCGCTTTCGCGGCGGTCGGGCGGCGGTACTTGCCGCGGAGGTTGACGTCCAGTTGCCATGTCAGTTGTCCAAGCGATGCATTTCGGGCCGAGCGCTGGGCCGCTCCCGAGCCGGCCCGCCATGGCGATGTGCTTGTGGCTGGATGCCGCAAGCATCGCCGTCCCCTCGGGGGACCGGCCAAGGTACGCCTTGGACGAGGGGCTTCATGTTCAGACGAACTGGTCGTCGCCGCCGCCGACCAGCACGATCTGGCCTTCGTCGACGAGGCGGCGCACGATCTTGAGCATTTCCTTCTGCTCGGCCTCGACCTCGGACAGGCGCACCGGGCCACGGGTCTCGAGGTCTTCGCGCAGCGTCTCGGCCGCGCGGGTGGACATGTTGCGGAAGATCTTCTCGCGCAGCTCGGCGCTGGCCCCCTTGAGGGCGACGACGAGGCTTTCGCTCTGGACTTCCTTGAGCATGGCCTGGACGCCCTTGTCGTCGATCTTGGCCACATCGTCGAAGGTGAACATGTTGTCCATGATCTTCTGCGCCAGGTCGGAGTCGGCCTCGCGGATGTAGTCCAGCACCGAGGCCTCGACGCTGGAGCCCATCATGTTGATGATTTCCGCGGCCGTCTTGGCGCCGCCCAGCGAGCTCTTCTTCATGCGCTCGCCGCCGGCCAGGATCTGGCTCATGACCTCGTTCAGGTCCTTCAGCGCCGTCGGCTGGATGCCGTCCAGCGTGGCGATGCGGATCAGCACCTCGTTGCGGCCGCGCTCGGTGAAGAGCTTGAGCACGGAGCTGGTCTGGTCGAAGTCCAGGTGGGCCAGGATGGCCGCGATGATCTGCGGGTGCTCGTTGCGCAGCAGCTCGGCCACGCTGGCTGCGTCCATCCACTTCAGGCTCTCGATGGACGACACGTCGCTGCCCTGCAGGATGCGGTCCAGCAGCAGGTTGGCCTTGTCCTCGCCGAGGGCCTTGCGCAGCACGGCGCGCACGTATTCGTCGGTGTCGGTGACCAGGGTGCTCTG